>NZ_JBFOCM010000031.1:0-111924 GCF_040907825.1 Aeromonas sp. s7(2024) | reverse complement strand
GGAAGGTGCGAATAAGCGGGGAAATTCTTCTCGGCTGACTCAGTCATTTCATTTTTTCAGTTTGAGCCGATCTTTTCTCCCGTAAATGCCTTGAATCAGCCTATTTAGACCGTTTCTTCGCCATTTAAGGCGTTATTCCCAGTTTTTAGTGAGATCTCTCCCACTGACGTATCATTTGGTCCGCCCGAAACAGGTTGGCCAGCGTGAATAACATCGCCAGTTGGTTATCGTTTTTCAGCAACCCCTTGTATCTGGCTTTCACGAAGCCGAACTGTCGCTTGATGATGCGAAACGGGTGCTCCACCTTGGCCCGGATGCTGGCTTTCATGTATTCGATGTTGATGGCCGTTTTGTTCTTGCGTGGATGCTGTTTCAAGGTTCTTACCTTGCCGGGGCGCTCGGCGATCAGCCAGTCCACATCCACCTCGGCCAGCTCCTCGCGCTGTGGCGCCCCTTGGTAGCCGGCATCGGCTGAGACAAATTGCTCCTCTCCATGCAGCAGATTACCCAGCTGATTGAGGTCATGCTCGTTGGCCGCGGTGGTGACTAGGCTGTGGGTCAGGCCACTCTTGGCGTCGACACCAATGTGGGCCTTCATGCCAAAGTGCCACTGATTGCCTTTCTTGGTCTGATGCATCTGCGGATCGCGTTGCTGCTCTTTGTTCTTGGTCGAGCTGGGAGCCTCAATGATGGTGGCATCGACCAAGGTGCCTTGAGTCATCATGACGCCTGCTTCGGCCAGCCAGCGATTGATGGTCTTGAACAATTGGCGGGCCAGTTGATGCTGCTCCAGCAGGTGGCGGAAATTCATGATGGTGGTGCGGTCCGGCAAGGCGCTATCCAGGGATAACCGGGCAAACAGACGCATGGAGGCGATTTCGTACAGAGCATCTTCCATCGCGCCATCGCTCAGGTTGTACCAATGCTGCATGCAGTGAATGCGTAGCATGGTTTCCAGCGGATAAGGTCGCCGGCCATTACCAGCCTTGGGGTAAAACGGCTCGATGACTTCCACCATGTTTTGCCATGGCAGAATCTGCTCCATGCGGGACAAGAAAATCTCTTTTCTGGTCTGACGGCGCTTACTGCTGAATTCACTGTCGGCGAAGGTAAGTTGATGACTCATGATGAACCCTGTTCCATGGCTCCAGATGACATGCATGATCTCATATCAGGGACTTGTTCGCACCTTCCCTAACGGATGGGTCAACTTACTGGTCAAGCGTGACGGGCCTTAGTCGGCTGCCATTGCCGACCACCATGGAGGCGGCGGTCAGTAACAGGGCACTGCACATAAAGGTGGCCCTGATAGAGAGGGAATCCAGTAACCACCCCCCCACGGCAGCCCCCAACGTGATCGCCAGCTGAATAGCTGCCACCATCAGGCCTCCACCGCTCTCGGGTGAATCTGAGATGCCCTGGGTGATCCAGGCTGACCAGGCGACCGGAATGGCGGAGTTAAGGGCGCCCCAGAGGATCAGCATCAGGGCCACACTCCAGAAGTGATGCTCCACCGCCAGCAGCGCCAGGGTGATAACGCCTAGCACCAGTGGCAACCAGCGCAGCATCCGGTAAAGATGACGGCGCAGCAGCATGCTTACCGCTGTGGTGCCGACAAAACCGGCCAGCCCCAAAGCCAGCAGCAGCGCCGAGAGTTGTGGCAGGTCGACCTGGGTGCGTGTCTCCAGGAAGGGGCGAAAATAGGTAAAGGCACTGAAGGCGCCGGCAAAGGTCAGCGTCACGCCCATGATGGCAATGGCGACGTTGGGTCTGCGCATAAGGCGAAATGCGCTGTGCGGGCGTGCTTGGGAGTGCATGGAAGGCAGGCAAAGTACCATCCACAGCAGGTTGATCACTACCAACGGTACCAGCAGCCAGAACACGCCTCGCCAGCCGATCAGTCCACCCAAGTAACTGCCAATGGGGGCCGCAAAGGCGGTCGCGACCGCATTGCCGGTATACAGGATGCCCAACGCTTTGGGGACGGATTGGCTGGAGACCAACCGCATGATGGTGGCGGTTGCCAGCGCCCAAAAACCGCCGATAACGATCCCGAGCAGAGCGCGTGCCACCATCAGCACGGTAAAGTTGGGGCTTAAGGCGATCACGATTAAAGAGGTCAGCATCACGACGGCTAGCCCCATGAGCACATGACGTCGGTCCAGCCTGTGAGATAGAGGTGCGATCAGCAAACTGGTCGGGACGGCAAACAGGCCGGAGATGGCAATAGCAAGACCGGCCATGCCATTGCTGGCACCTAGATCGGTGGCGATCGGCGTCAGCAGGCTGACCGGCATAAACTCGGCGGCAATGAGCAGTGCCACACACAGGGACATGACGGCAACCGCAGACCAGTGTTCGTTGACGACAGCGGGTGTATGTGATGATAACGATGTTACGTTCATGGAATGACCTGAAAGTGAAATATGGGCTTATTCGATTGCTTCGATCGTGATGCTGGCGGCCGAGGTTGTGCTCAGGTGGGAGAGACCCGATTCAATGCGCCCTAACTTAATCAGTCCGGTCGAATAGCCAAAGTCCCGATAGAAGATCGCCAGATTGCCCCACGGGGTGTAATAGGTGAGATCCCCCACGTTCGGGTCAATGCCTTTTGGGGCGCCCTGTGTGGTCAATTTGCGGGGCAGATAAGCAATCTTCTCGGTGTCGGCGTAATCCTCGAGGGGCAGTGTCAGGGGGAGCATGGCAAAAAAGTCCCGGGCGCTGTGACTATCTTCCAGGGTGGCCGTGATGATCTGGCTGGCTATCGTCATCTTGATGTTCATACTATCTGCCTTGTTCTGAGCCTTAGCACTTGTAGCGGTTGCTGTGCTGGTCACCCCCAGCAACAGAGCCATCGCGCCAACAAACACTCCTCTGATCATTGAGCTTCTCCCTATGTGACGTGAATGGTGGCGTCGAAACCAGTGAGAAAATGCGGCGAAGAGGCCGCCGCATTTTCGACGCTTACTTCAGGTTGGTGTTGAAGAACTGCTCGAACTTGGCGAACGGGATCTTACCAGCCTGGTTGTCATACAGGTCGACATGATTGACGCCAGGCACAACGACCAGCTCTTTCTGCTTGCTGCCAATGGCCTTGAAGGCATCTTCGGCAAAGTAACGAGAGTGAGCCTGCTCACCGGTCACGATCAGAGTGGGAATGGATATTTCGCTTGCATAACTCAGCAGCGGCATATTCATGAATGACAGCGGCATGGTAGTGGTCCAGGCCCCGTTGGAGTTGACAGAACGGGCATGGAAACCACGCGGTACACGGTAGTAATCGAAGAACTCCTTGAGTACCGGGTGCGGGTTTTCCGGCAGAACCTCTGGCAGGGTGCGGGCGGCAGCGGTGACATTTCCCTTGTCATCGACATAGAGGTCGTGATTGCTATGGGCATAGGTGCCACTTTCCGCATCTTCCCAGCGTTGTTCATTCAGGTATGCCAGCACGGCGTGGCGATCGGCGGTGGAAAATCGATCCTTGCCATCGCCCACCCCATGCCCCATGGCCCGGCTCATGTCATACATCACGCTGGTTGCCACCGCCTTGATGCGGGTGTCGCCAGCGGCGGCATTGAGGGCCATGCCACCCCAGCCGCAAATCCCCAGTAGACCGATACGGTTGCGGTCGACCTCTTTTTGCAGGCCGAGAAAATCGACGGCGGCGCTGAAATCTTCGGTGTTAATGTCTGGCGAGGCCACATCACGCGGCTGGCCGCCACTCTCACCGGTGTAAGAGGGGTCAAACGCCAGCGTGACAAAACCACGCTCAGCCAGGGTCTGGGCATAGAGGCCGCTCGACTGCTCTTTTACGGCACCAAATGGGCCGCTCAGAGCAATGGCCGCCAGCTTGGCGTCTCCCCGGTTTTTCGGCAGATAGAGGTCAGCCACGAGAGTGATGCCGTAACGGTTCTTGAAGGTGACCTTGCGATGATCGACCTTGTCGCTTTGGGCGAAGGTCTTGTCCCATTGGGTGACCATGGAGACAGGTTCAGTGGGATTGGTTGTTTGGGCATGACTCAATGTAGAGACTCCGGTTAATGCGGCGCCCAGCAGCAGGGTAGACGCGATAGCTGTCAGTTTCTTGGGGAGAACATTCATGGCAAAGTTCCTCGAAATCGGATTTCTGATGCGTGGTCCTGGTGGTGGAGGGCTGGTTTTGTGAACCACGACACACAGTCTAGTTAGAACTAATAGTGATGATTAGAGGCGGTTTTTTGATAACATTAATGCTTATTTGTTCTAAATTAAGACGTCTGACGCGCACCTGACTCAGGTCGTGGCGGACAGGAACATAGGGGGTGAACAAAATGACAGGCCGCGAGAATTACAACGATCTCCACGTCTTTATGCTGGTCGCTCGGGAAGGGAGTTTTACCAAGGCCGCAGCTAGGTTGGGGCTTGCCCAGTCCGGGGTCAGCCGAACGATTCGGGATCTCGAGGCCCGGCTCGGGGTGCAGCTTCTGATGCGCACCACCCGCAGCCTCTCCTTAACCCAAGCGGGTGAGCAGTTGTACCGCACGGCGCAGGGCTGTTTTCAGTCCCTTGATGCGGGTCTGGCCACGCTCGCCCACTATCGTGATACCCCTTCAGGCACGGTACGGATCAACGCCAGCCAACATGCCATCGACAAGGTGCTGCTTCCCAAGCTGACTATCTTCAGGCAGCGTTATCCCGATATTCGGCTGGAACTCATCAGTGAAAGCCGCTTCGTGAACATCATCGATGAGCGCTTTGATGCTGGCGTGCGGCTGGGTGACGAGGTGGATGAGGGGATGGTGGCCGTGCGCATTACGCCCGATCTGGAGATGGTGATGGTAGCCACACCAGATCATTTTCTTCAATACGGATTTCCCCAGGCGCCTGCCGATCTGGCGAGACATCCCTGTATCGCTTACCAATTTGCCGATGGCAGCCTCTATCAATGGGAACTGTGGCAAGAGGGGAAGGCGATTAAGCATCGACCACAGGGGCAGTGGGTCTTCTCTGACAGTTATATGGAGGCGGCTGCTGCCAAAATGGGGCTGGGACTGGCCTATGTGCCAGAGGAATTGGTGAGCGATGAACTTGAGCGCGGCATCTTAATCCAGGTATTGAAACCCTATAGCCACCGTTTGGCTGGTCTGTACCTCTATTATCCCCACCGGAATGTTTCACCCGCATTAAGAGTGGTTATTGATGCATTAAAAACATAAATATAGTCATTCACTCTGGTCTGGACGTTGTAGGGAGGGGATTACTAGATCTGTACAGATCAAAAAATCCCTGCATACCCGAGACAAGCCTACGGCCCGTGCTGCTGTTGCGAAGCGGCTTGCCTGCGTGGGTTCCAGACCCAAGCCCATTCAGTTGCCTGCAGAGGTCAATGTTGCCCCACATGAGCAATCAGTAGCTCGGAATCAGGGGGGGGTTATTGCTTGGTGACACGCAGGGTGGCGTTGTATTTGAGCCGCCCATGGGAAATATGTCTGTTTATCTCGCTCAGTAGCGTCTCTTTATTGATGGGCTTGGTGATATACCCGTTCATGCCATGGGAAAGATAGTATTGCTTGGATTCTGGCATCGCATCAGCCGTCAGGGCGATGATGGGGATATCTGCCCAAGGCATCTGGGAGGTGCGGATCCGGGTGGTGGCCACCAGGCCATCCATCACTGGCATCTGGACATCCATCAACACCAGATCAAATTCGGTGTGACCCAGTTTCTCCAGCGCCTCTTCTCCCTGAACGGCCAGTGTGACCTGATGGCCCACGGAGTCGAGCATGGCGCCGATCACCTTGCGGTTGGTGGCATTGTCATCAACCAGCAAGATGCGATAGCTCTCCTGATCCAGTGGCTTGGACGGCAGGCAAACAATCGAGGGGGTCGTGGCTCTGGCGGGCCAGATGTAGGTAAAAGTACTGCCATGTCCCTCGCTGCTCTCTACCGAGATATCGCCGCCCATCAGGCGTGCGAGGTTACGGGATATTTCAAGTCCCAGGCCCGATCCGCCATATTGGCGGGTGATCGAGACATCCGCCTGGGCGAAACGTTGAAACAGGTTCTTTAGCTGACTTTTGCTCATGCCGATCCCTGTGTCCTGGATCGAGATGCGTATCGAGTGGCGATCCTGCTCCAACAGGGTGCTATCAACGTGGATCTTTACTTCCCCCTGATGGGTGAACTTGATGGCATTGCTCACCAGATTGAAGAGGATCTGGCGCACCCTCAGCGGGTCGATCATCAACCACTCCGGCGTATCGGGGGCAACAGTCAGGGTCAGTTTGATCCCTTTTGCATCGCAGTTGCTCTGCATCAGGGCCCGGATATCCTCCAGCAGCTGGGGCAAGTGATGGGGGGCCAGTTGCAGCTCGATCTTGCCCTCTTCCAGCTTGGATACATCCAGAATGTCGTTGAGCAGACCGAGCAGATGGTTTGCCGATTCCCGCGCCGTTTCCAGATAGTCTCGCTCCCTCGGATCCATATCCCGGTCGGCCAGCAGTGAGAGCATGCCGAGAATGCCATTCATGGGGGTGCGAATTTCATGGCTCATGTTGGCCAAAAAGCTGCTTTTGGCTCTTGTGCCTGCCTCTGCCGCCTGATTTGCCCGCAGCAGTTTGTCATTGAGCTGCTGCATCAGTTTGTGTTGCAGAAACGAGATATTCATTTGCCGCCAGATCAGCAGGGCGAGCACAAAGAGCAGCGCAAATTGCAGGGTCGCGATGAGTGTCGTCGTGATGATCTGCTCCCTCACGCTGTCGCGACGCGCCACATCAAACAGGGTCGCCTGCTGGTTCACCTCCAGAGTCAGCTGATGGAGCAGGGGGAGCAGGGAGGTAAGCTGTTGGCGCAGCTCCTGATGGGCAAGATTGTCGAGCGGCTTGGTGGCTTCAGGGCCGAGCCAGATATCCGCCAGAGAGATGTAGGATCGAATGGCTTTGCTTGCCTGCTGGTAGATCTCTGTTTGCTGAAGCAGGCTGCGATCCTTGCTCTCCAGCACCAGATCCATGCGGCTGACCAGAATATCGTATCTGAGCTGGAAGGTCGGTTGCGACTCATGGAGCAGCGAGCTTTGAAAACGCAGCGCTTCGTTATAGAGCTGGAAATAGTTCCACATCACGTTGTCTTCGCCTTGGCTGGTACTGCGCTGCAGATCCTGAAATTGCCGGTACTGGATGGTACCAATACCGGCAAAGGCAAGGAGCAGCACACAAAGCACCACAAACAAGAAACGTTGACTGGCTGCCATGGAACGCATGATGGGATCTACTCCACTTTTATCGCGCTGATCTGCCAGATAGCCCGACCGTAATAGAGCTTGTTTTGCAGTTCGGGATATTGATCGAACGGATAGACAAGGAACAGCGGCCCTTTGTCACGCACTGACAGTGGCTTGCCATTGATCGTGCGGGCGAGGATGACCCGATACTGCTCGGCATCGCTTGTCGGCACCTGTACCGAGTAGTCATTGAGCGCGGTAATGGTGAGCTGTTTGCCGGTTGCCCCGACCTTGGCCAATACATCTTGCAGCAGCGGGCCGCGAAAGGTCTTGGCTTCGTCATACCATGGGGTATGGGTTTTGATTTCGTGTACCGGCAGTTGATCCAGCATGGCGCTGTCCCACAGGGCCAGAGCCTGATGAGTGGGGCTGCTGATGGCGCCTTCAACCTTCAACACGGCGCTGTCAGGGGAGGGGGCCGCGTATGCGGTGCCGCAAAGGGCTGCCAACA
This sequence comes from Aeromonas sp. s7(2024), assembly GCF_040907825.1. Lineage (NCBI taxonomy): Bacteria > Pseudomonadati > Pseudomonadota > Gammaproteobacteria > Aeromonadales > Aeromonadaceae > Aeromonas > Aeromonas sp. s7(2024). The sequence goes on along the minus strand of NZ_JBFOCM010000031.1, from coordinate 104,215 downwards.
GTGGTGCGATGTAAAGGCCTGCTTTCATGATCTCTCCTTCCTGGAAAATGGCGGCATGGGGGCCGAGCCAACGTTGGCTTGCGAAGTGTGTCCAAAGGCAAGCAATAATCGGGCCCAGTCTAATGGGCTTGAATTATCAGCCATTTAGCCTGTTATCGGACGATCTCGGCCAAGGTGAATTGCAGTTTGCAACGTGCGGGGGAGGTTAATTGCAATTTGGCAATCAAAACGAGGAGTGGGTGTCGGTGAATAAGGTGCAAAGAGTAGCATTTGGAGAACAAGTGCCGTGGCACTGCCCGGCATAACATTTGCAGCGTGCTGAATGCCGTGACAGCAAATAGTCTGAGAATCGACAAGGAATCTCCCGCATCCCCGCTTCATCCTGTGGCAGAGCGGGCGAGAGGCCGCTGATCCCGAGTTTGGCGAGCCGCTGCAGATCGCAGCGACTGGCCGCGGCGACCTGCTCTTTTAGTGCCTCGGGATTGGGGCTCAGCCAATTCAGATAGGGGGGCGCTTCGACATAGATGCCGACCGGCTTGCTGGCCGCGGGCAGGGTCAGCGGCAGCACCTCGATGGTTAGCGGCAATTGCACCAGTTGCTGTTGGCTCAGCAGCTGAATATTGCCCTGATAGCGCCCCGCCGGGGCGTCTCTGGGGACGGTCATTTGCAGCACCAGACGCCGAGGTGCGTCTGCCAGCAGGGTGAGCCCGGCGATCCCCTCGACCAGCTCCTGATCCGAGGGAGCCAGCAGGGTGCCGCTCGCCTGCGGGCGAACCAGATGCCACTTGCCGTAATAGGGGGTCAGCGCCAGCGGCGATCCTGCCTGCTCAGGGGGCTGGATCACCAGCAAGGGGGCCGGATCGTCGGTGGCGGCGTGGATGGCAAATTCCAGCAGCAGCTGGCTGCCACGGGCGGCCAGCACCGGTTGCGAAGCTTGCTGCAACGCATCGGCCGCAGATAGCGGGGCGATCTGCAGGGTTGGGGCGGCATCCTTAATCGGCGTGAGGCTCAGCTGCTGCGAAGCAGGGGCTGGGGTTGGGGAATAGGGGGCCAGGGTCCACTTTTCCAAAAACAGCTGGCGCTGCTTGGTCAGCACGATGGCGGTAGCGTCGGCCAATACGGCGTGATCTTTTCCACTATTTGGGAGAGCCTCTTTGCTGGTGGGGGCCGGATAGGGGGCAAGCAGTAGCCCTGCCAGGTATTTGGCATCCGGTGAGTGGCCCACCAATGTGATAGTGAGCGGGCCGCCGCGGTGGTTCAGAGTGACATGAACGGGGCCGCCCTGTCGTGCCCCGAACAGCTGCCAGGGATCCGGGTTTGGCAGTGCCTCGCGAGATTGCCCCGCCAGATAGCGCTGCGTTAGCCACTCCTGCGGTTGCCACTGCTCGGCCCAGATGGGCTCACCATTGACCAGCACGCTGCGCTCGAAGGGGTGGGGGAGGTACTCCCACTCGCCGGGGTCATCGAGCCAGAGGGTGAGCTGGTAGCGTCCCTTGGCGACCTCCAGCCGCACCCCGTCGAGATTGCGCAGCCCATCGCGCACCAGGGCATCGCCTGAGGGGCGCAAGATGGGGGTGGGATGGCCAATCAGCCGGGGATCCCCCGGGCTCAGGGCCTCAAAGCCGGTAAAGCGGGGCGCGGCGGCCGCCCCCAGATCCAGCGCAATGGTGCCCGCTGGCAAGGTCAAACCGGGCTCCCAGTACCAGCGGTGAATGGTCATTGAGGGGGCGTTATCGGCCATAAAAAGATAGAGCTTGGTGAGTTTGTCCAGCGCCAGCGCTCTGGGTTGGCTGGTGCGCCACTCGCTCAAGGCAAAGCGCTGGGTGAAGGGGCCGGGGGCGACAATCCGCTCCAGATTGACCCGGCTGCGGTAGTTGACCGAGGCCTCATCGTCGATACGCAGGATCAGGGTTTGCGGGTGGGCGCTGGGGTTATGGCCCTCGATCACCAGTTCATCATCGCTGCTCACCGGCCAGCTGTGGGGGCTCAGATCGAGCCGCTGGGGTGTCTGGTTGCCCGTCAGGGACAGCGGGGTCTGCCCCTCCAGTCGGGTCGCGGCCATTGCTGCATGGCAGCAGAGCAGGATAACCAGCCAGAGCCCTCTGCTCATCCGGGCAGCCCCTTCAACCAGTTGTTCAGCTCGGCAGCCTTGTGATCCCAGCTTTGCAGGGCCACCTGTTGTTGGCGAGTGTGGCGCCCTTCGCTGCGGGTTAGCCCCTCCCAGCCACTCTCCTGAAACCAGCCCGGATTGGATTGATCAAAGGCGGCCCGGTTGATGGCCTGGGCCAGGCTCTCCCCATCCTGGGGGAGCTGGATCTGATCCCGATAGCCATCGAGAGCCGGAAAATCGGTGCTGACGATGGGGCGCCCTACGGCCAGATACTCGCGCAATTTCAACGGATTGCAAGCACGGATCTGGGCGTTGTCGACAAAGGGCAGCAGACTCACCTGCCAGTGCTGGGCATAGGCCGCCAGCGTGTGATGGGGACGGGGCCCCAGCAGATGGATATTGGGGAGCCCCTTGAGGGGGGAGATATCGGTCTGGACCGGGCCAATCAGCACCAGATCCCAGTGGGGCAGGGCGGCGGCCGTCTCTGCCAGCAGGGGGATATCAATCCAGTCGCTCAGGCTGCCGTAAAATCCGGCAATGGGGCGGCCGGAGGGGAGATCCGCCGGACGCTCTCTGGGGGGCATAAACAGGTCGAGATCCACGCCGTGGCTGAGGAGCCGGGTTTTATGGGGGGGAAAGCGGCTGGCCAGCGCGGGGCTGGCGGCCAGAATGAGATCGGCTTTTTCCACCAGTCGGGCCTCGCAGTGAGCGATAGCCTGATGATCCACCCCAGCCAGCGCCGAGAAGTCATCGCCGCAGTAGTAGATCACCGCCCGCTCTTCGAGCTTGCCAATCAGATCGACGGCGCTGGGCAGGGAGATCCAGAGCAAGGGGCGATCCAGCTCGGGCAGCTGACGCCGGATCTGCGCCGCCAGCCAGTGGCCATTGATCTTGCCCGCCAGCCGACTGCCCGGCAGTGGCAAGGCGAGCGGCGGCAGTACCCGAGGGCTGCTGACCTCTGATGGCGCAACCGACTGGCCGCCAGCATGGCGCGCGCCGCGCAGCACGGCCCCCAGTTTGCGGACGATGCGGGTGAGATCATGAAGGGTAAAGCGGGGACAGCGCATGCCGATGGAGTTGACCCAGAGCACTTGATAATCGGGCAACAGACGCTTGATCAGGTGTTGGGTGCTGGAGGGGTGCTGGCCCCAATCCTCTCCCAATACCACCAGTTGCGGCAGTGTGTGTGGTTTCATGCAAAGGTCTCCGAAGCGTGTGCGGGGTCGCTGTGATCCTGTGGCTGCAAGGGACGCAGTACGGTGGCCGGGACACCCGCTGCCAGCACACCTGCGGGCAGATCCCGGGTGACGACGCTGCCTGCGGCGACAATGGTACCGGCGCCTATGGTGACACCGGCCATCACCATCACCCCGGTGCCGAGCCAGACATCCTGCTCAAGCACAATGGCCCCCACCTGTTCATCGCGATCCGGTTTGCCAAGAGCGCGATCGCGGGCGTTGATCGGGTGCCCCGGGTAGCCCGCCAGAAAGGCACGGCCTGCAATTCTGACGTTATCCCCCAGCACTATCTTGCTGCCCACCGCCAGGGTGGTCTGCCAGCCAATCCCGACATTGCGGCCAATCACCAGCCTTGGTGTCTGGCTCGATGCCCGGCCGCTGATGGTCATGGCGGCGCTGAGGCGGCAGTCGGCACCGATCTCGATGGTGACCGGACCGCTGATATAGGGGATGCCGCCATAGAGGTAGAGGCGCGGAGCGGGGGCCGTCAGGCGAGATTGAAACAAGGGGGTCCACCAAAGGGTGCGGGTCAGGGTCGCCAGCGCGTTGCTGCCCAGCAGATAGAGCCGATAAAGCAGCCGATGCAGGGGAGGGATCACGGGGCATGACCAGTGGCGGGCGCTTTTGGCCAGTCGCCATACCCGGCGAGCCAGTGGCGTTTCCCCCTGTTTGGCCCAGCTTTTCATCCGGTGTAGGTTGATGGTGTTCATGGCGACCTCTCCCTCTGGTGCAGTCCGTTGCTCGCTAAGCAGAAAGCAGGGATCGGGCCAACAGGACGACCCCAGTGTGATCGGGCCAAATGGGGCTAAGAGGAGGGGCAGATTGCGCTGGTCGGTGCAATTTGCAGCCCGCGTTGTGCAAAACGCAAATGCCAGTCTCATTCTGGGCTTGCTTAGGCCGGTTAAACCGCACAGAGAAGCTATCGTCTCTGGGCGGGAGTGAGTGGCGTGGGCTTTGCATTAGCGGTAGCTGACCCGGAGCGGGATGCTTCGGGTGGCTGGGAGGCCCTATGAAACTTGGTGTGAACCAGATTGCCATGCTCTATTACGCCGGCGGCTTGCTCCTGATGAAGGGGATCTCCCTGCTGATGCTGCCGGTGTTGACCCATCAGCTGCTGCCTCGTGAATACGGCCAGCTGGAGGTGCTGCTGACCCTCATCAATCTGGGCTCCCTGATCCTTGGCTTCGGGCTGGTGGATGCCCTCTACCGCTTTGCCGGATTGGCGAAAGATGAGCAGGAGCGCCAGCAGGTGGTGGCCCGCATGTTTGGGCTGGTTTGGCTGATCGCCCTGGCCAGTCTGGTGCTGCTCTGGCTGCTGGCACCAGTGGTGCAAGCCTGGCTGCCGGTTGAAACCCGCCTTGCGGATGTGCGCTGGGTGCTCTGCGCCCTGCCGTTTGAAGGGGTGATCGGCGTGCCACTGGCATGGCTGCGGATGCGCAATCAGGCGCGGCTCTTTTTCGTGGCGACCGCAGGCAAGGCGGTGATCCAGTCGGTGCTGACCGGCTGGTGGCTCTGGCTCGGCTGGGGCGTGAGCGGGGTGCTGGCCTCCGGCACCCTGACCTGCGTTGCACTGGCGCTGCTGCTGAGCCTCTGGCAGTGGCGAGATAGCGGGATCCGCTTTGACTGGCAGCACTATCGGCCGCTGCTGCGCTATGGATTGCCCCTGGTGGTGAGCGGGCTGGCAGGCTTTGCCCTGAGCGGACTGGATCGCTGGTTGCTGGCCGATGTGGTGGGTGAGGCGCTGCTTGCCTACTACGCGGTGGCGGGCAAGCTCGCGCTGGCGGTGGGGTTGTTGCTGCAACCCTTTGCCCTCTGGTGGTATCCCCGCCGTTTCATGCTGCTGCGCGAGCCGGATGGACTGCGGCTCAATGCCCACTACAGCGTGATGGGGTCGGTACTGGGGTTTGTTACCGCGGGGATTGTCGGGCTTACCGCCCCCTTGCTCATTCGCTGGCTGACCCCGGAGAGCTATCACGGGGCGATCGCCTATATTCCGCTGCTGGTGCTGGGTATGGCGGTGCGCAATGTTTCGGACTTGCTCAATGTCGGCTGCTTTAGCGGCGAGAAGAGCAATGCCCAGATGGTGATCAATCTGGGCTGCAGCGCCCTTGGGGTGGCAGGCTTTCTGCTCGCCATCCCCCCCTTCGGGGTCGCCGGGGTGATCTGGACCCTGCTGCTGGTCTATCTGGGGCGGGCGCTGGCCTTTTATCTGGTGAGCCAGCGGTTGCTGCCGCTGCCGTATCGCCTCTCCACCCTCTGGGCCAGTTCGCTCGGGGCGCTGGCGATGGTCTGGCTCGGCCAATGGTGGGCAGGATCATGGCTCGTCTAACGCCGGCCATCTGGGCCAGCACCATCTGTCTGGTGCTGGCTCTGCTCTGGTGGCGGCTGCCCCATCCCTTGCTGCTGCCGGTGCTCGGCCTTGCCATTCCCGCCATCTGGTTTGCCCTGCGCTGGCCCTTCTTGATGGTGCTGGGGTTTGTCACTTTCTCCTTTTTTCGGCTGCATGAGGTATTCCCCCAGCTCTATCCCCTCAAGATCCCGCTGCTCTTCTCGCTGGCAGCCATCGGCGCGTTGGTCTGGCACATTTTGCTGACCGGCCGGATCAAGCCCTACTGGAGTCCAGCACTGAGCTGGCTGACGGCCTTCTTTGCGATGGTCTCCATCGGTGTGCTGTTTGCCAGCAACCGGGGCGAGGCGATCGCCACCTGGACCGGCAGCTACAGCAAGATCTATCTGATGACCCTGGCCACCGCCTGGCTGGTGCGCACCCCGGGGGATTTTGCGCTGGCGGTGCGCACCTTCGTGGTGGCGGGTTGTCTGGTGGCGCTGGTGGCCCTCTACAACAAGGCGAGCGGGATCGGGCTGGTGGAGGGGACCCGGGTGACCATAGGGCGCGAGCTGGGCTCTGTGCTGGGGGATCCCAACGATCTGGCGCTGGTGCTGCTCTTTCCTGCCGGTTTTTCGCTGAGCTTGCTGCTCAATCAGGGCAATGGGGTAGGGGGGCGTTTACTGGGTGGGCTCGGCTTTGCGCTGACCGCCGCCGCCATTATCGCCACCCAGAGCCGCGGCGGCTTGCTTGGCGTGTGTGCGGTCAGCGGCCTGTTTGCCTGGCAGCGGGTGAAGTCGAAAACCCTGTTGATCTCGATGGGGATGGTCGCGCTGGTGGTGCTGTTTTCCGCCGCCGGGATCAGTGACCGGGCATCTGGCGGCGCCGCCGAGAGCGGGGTCGATGCCTCGGCCATGGGGCGGATCTACGCCTGGCAAGCGGCCTGGGGCATGGCGCTGGGCCATCCGCTGGTAGGGGTGGGCTTGTCCAATTTCTATTACAACTATTTCTTCTACAGCCCCCATTGGGATGGACTGAATCATGCGGTGCACTCCACCTGGTTCGGGGTGCTGGCTGAAACCGGCTTTGTCGGGTTGGCGCTGTTTATCGGCATGGTGACGGTGACCCTGCGCAGTGGCTGGCGTTGCCAGCTTGCTGGCATGCCTCCTGCAGTGATCACGGCGATGCAGGGGGTGATGGCCAGCATGGTGGGGTTTGTGATTTCGGGATCCTTCCTGACCCAAGGGTTTACCTGGCCCATCTATCTGGAGTTGGCGCTGGCCGTCGCCGCCATCAAGTACGTGCAGCAGGCGGCCACAGAGGTGAAGGCCACCGCTAAGGATCATCAGGAGGCAACCCGGTTGCCGGCAGTGCCACCAAAGGGAGCAAGAGGATGAACGCAACCCCTGTTTTGCTGGTTCACTACGGAGAGGACTGGATCCGCGGCAGCGAACGCTGCCTGCTGGATCTGCTGGCCCACCTCGATCGCAGCCGGTTTACGCCCCTGCTCTGGTGCAATAGCCCGGCTCTGGCGGCAGAGGCGGCCACCCTCGGGGTAGAAACCATGGTCGAGCCGTTCAGCCTGCTGCTGGGATGGCAGGCGCCCCGTTTTGATCTTGCAGCCCATCGGCGCCTCTCCCGGCGAGCCAGAGAGCTCATCACCGAGCGGCAGATTGGGCTGGTGCACGCCAACAGCGCGGCCCCTTGTCAGTGGCTGGTGGGGGTCTGTCGGGCGTTGCAGGTACCGCTGGTGTGCCACCTCCATGCCCGTTACCAGCCCAGAGACAGATTCAGCCTGCGGGTCCATCAGGCAAGCGTGCTGATTGGGGTGAGCGAGCCGGTGTTGACCGGTTGGCGCCAGGATGGCTGCGCGGCCGATCGGTTGATCCGGGTACCCAACGGGGTCGATGCCGCTCGCCTGAATGGCGGTGCTCACTGGCCGGTCGTCGGCATGCTGGGCTTGCCACCGGGGGATATGATCATCGCCACCGTCGGCTCATTGATCAAACGCAAGGGGATTGATCTGCTGATCCGCTCGCTGGCTGCCCTGATGGCATCGGGGGAGGAGGCTCAGTTGCTGATCATTGGCAGCGGTCCGGAGCGGGAAGCATTGATGGCGTTGGCTGTCGAGCTCGGGGTGGCCGAGCGTGTCCACTTTCTCGGCGAGCGGCCGGACAGTGCCGCTATCTTGCGGGGCGGGGTGGATCTGCTGGTCTCCGGAGCCCGTGAGGAGGTGTTTGGTCTGACGTTGGCGGAGGCGGGCATGTTGGGGCTTCCGGTCAGTGCCTATCGGGTGGGCGGCATCCCCGAAGTGGTGGAGGAGGGGGTGACCGGTTTGCTAGCAACCCCGGGGGATTGGGCCGAGATGGCTGATCACTGGCGGCAATTGAGCAATCCGCAGCGCCGATGTGAAATGGGGCGGGCCGCTCAGTTGCGTGCCGCACAGCTGTTCACGGTGGCGCGCTATGTCGACGGGGTCACGGCGGTGTGGGACGCCGCGCTGGCTGGTCGTTGGCACGCCACGGCCCCCACACCCTTCCGACCACTCATTCATTGGGCGGGGCTACGACTCCTTGCCAGAGGGCGCAATATGCTGGCGAGTGGGATGGCAAAAGTGGCGCAAAAAGTGCAACTGGGGTTTGGCCGCCGTAAGGGAGCAGCAAGATGAGCATGCAAACTGAGCCGGTGTTTGGAAAGATAATCGTTGTGGATCCTATCCCGTTTCGCGGGGGCTCCAAGGTTGCGACCGAAGTGCTGCTCGATGAGTTGGCCAAACGGATGCCCGGGCTCACATGCCATGTGCTGACCCAGGATCCCGACTCCTGGCCCCGTTGCCAGCATCATCCCCTTTGGCTGCCCCACATATTGAAGGGGCGGGAGTCCGGCATCGGCTATCTGCTCAAACAGGGGTGGCAGACCCTGCTCATCCTCTGGCTGGTGTTGCGCCTGGGGCAGGTGAAGTGCCTGGTGGCGGCGTCCGGGCCGGGGGTGGATCTCTGCTGTTACTGGGCGGCCCGCTGGTTGAGGTGCCGGGTGGTTCAGCTGATCCATGGCCCTGTGGGATGCTCGGGCCTCTCTGCCAGAGCCTTGCAACGGGCGAGTTTTGTCTTTTATCTGGAATCAACCCGCAGCTCCCTGGCGGCATTGCTGGCCCGGCTTGGCGAGACCGAGTTCCCGTCACACTGGCAGCCATTTACCAACGGCTTGAGCGAGATTGATTGGCCCAAAGCGACTCTGGGGGGGCCTCGTATTTTGTGGGCGGCCTCGTTGCTGCGCTGGAAGGGGCTGGAGACCATGCTGGCCGCCCATCAACTGATCCCTGACGCTCGCCCCGAGCTGATGGTGTGCTATCTGCAGCCCAAGGGCACGCTGCAACCCTGCAGCCAGCCCCAGCCACAACTGCCAGACACCTATTGGTATGCCAACCCCGCCAATCTTGACGAGATCCGATCTCAATGCGGCATTTTTGTCTCCACCAGCCATCAGGAACCCTTTGGTCTCTCCATTCTGGAGGCCATGGCGGCAGGATTATGTGTAGTGATCCCGGCCGATGGCGCCTGGTGGGATCGACACCTCACCGATGACGTGAATTGCCGCAAATATCAGCCAAACGATCCCGGCGATCTGGCGCAGGTGCTGGCCAGCCTCAACACCATGCCCGATGTGGTCAAGCGACTTGGCCATCATGCCCGCCTGCATGCCATGGCCCATTACAACGCGGCGGATACCTATCAAAGCACACTGGATCAGTGGGAAGGTATGTTGCGATGGGATGCGTTGAGCCTTGCCGTGCATGGTTAGCGCGCAGTGGTTCCCCATGGGGAGGATGGTCGCGTATGAGGGTTTTATGGGCAGAGGTGCTACGGGAGGCTGGGTGACTCCGCCAGTCTGATGCAGTTACGGCCGGATGATTTGGCGGTGTAGAGCGCAGCATCAGCCAGTTTGACCAGTTCAGACGGCTGCCAGTGACTCGATGGTCTGAGGCAGGCAACACCCATGCTAACGGTCACCAGACCGGTGGTATTTTGTGCGTGTGGCTGCGCGAGTGCAAAAATCAGTCGCTGGATATGTTGGGCAATTTCATAGGCGGATTGACGCTCGACATGTGGCAGCAGGATGACAAATTCCTCTCCGCCGTAGCGAGCCACCAACTCCCCCGAGCGGCGCCCGGATTGCGCCAGGGTATGGGCCAGCAATCGAAGGCACTCGTCACCGGCAACGTGGCCATAGAGGTCGTTGAACTGCTTGAAATGATCGATGTCGAGCATGATGAGCGCAATCGGCATCTCTGTCTGAATACAGTGCTCCCAGGCCTGGTTCAATGAGTTGTCGAACAGACGACGGTTGCCGATGTTGGTGAGCCCGTCGGTATTGCTGAGCGCTTCCAGTTTCCGGTTCGCTTCCGCCAGCTCCTTGGTTCTGAGCTCGATAATGAGCTCCAGCTCATGTTGGCGCTCCTCCAGACTGGTCATCGGGTAAATTTCGCTTTCCCGAGCCGCACTGTAAGGGATGGAGATACTGCTGTGAGCAATTTTCCACGCCATGGCTTCGTGTCGAAAAATCAGCACCAGCCTGGCGGTTCTGCGGGAGAGGATAGGTTCTGATTTCGGTAGATGGATATGAAAGAAGGCGGTGACTGCTACCACATCAGCGGCCAGATCTTGCAGGGTCATATCGAGTATTTCCAGGCGGATCCTGCCCGGGATCTGGGCAAAATCGCGGCGGGTTATCCGGATCCACTCATCTTTATCGGTAACCAGAACATCACTGCTGCCGGCAAAGCCGCTGAAATTGTCGCTAAACCGCGTGGTGAGCCGATCATCCCGTGATGAATACATCTCGATGTACTCATCAAACAGTGAGCGGATCAACTGTTCCCGTTCAGTGGTCATTGCGCTGGGCCCATGTGAAGTGGTCACGTTTTTCAAACGTTCGATTGAACTATAGTCAATTATGTCATTTTAATTGGCTATCTATCTTGATTTTTCTCGGTTTTTTGTTCAATTCCCGCACTTGGCAAGTGTCCGTAGGGCCAGCCAGAAACAAGGCTCCATGGCGTGGTTATCAGAGGCATTCAGGGGGGGAGGCATTCTCTCTGCAACTGCAACTGCTGCGGGCTGCATTTCACGAGGTGAGCAGGGCTGTCAACGAGTTCGAGTTCGATCAGGCAAGGTAGTGGCTGGAGCCACTGCTCGGCTGATGATTAACACCCTTATCGCTTGTCATGTTCATCGTTATCCCAACTCATTTTTTAGGGTTGCCATTGAACAAGAACAATTATCATCTATATCGATAGAGATGGATATTTACGCTCTGGTTAATTACGCAGGGTGACGTGAAGGTAAATAGTGTGAATGCGTGCGGTAACATCTGTAACCGGATGAGCGAATGTATCGCAAGTTAAATATGATCAACTATGCTGAAGGCAGCCTTCCACCTTGCCTTTTCTCTCACCATTAATTTGAATGCAGATTCACGATGATGCGTAAACATATCCGTGAGTGCGATATTTTACTCACCAGCATCCAAGACAATAAAGAGTGGGGGGAGCGTATTGATATGCATACCTCGGCGGCATCTTTTCATTAAGCGGTGTTAAACGGCAGGGAGGCCAAGCGGGGTTGTGCTGTGTGGGCTCGCAGTAGAACGTGTCGCACTGAAGCGCAGGTAAAATGCAAACTGAAACCAAGCTACATGCAGGTAAATCGTGCCGTGCAGGCCGTGCTTGCTACCGGTGGCAGCTGGCCGTGAGACAGTTCTGGTGTGGGGAGGCAAGTCAGGAGGTTGTCCCGTGGATGACTGCATGAAATATGCAATGAGATGAGTAAAGATATATTCAACGGATCATTTATTGGTGGGCATCAGTATTGTGAAATGAGCGGTATAGCCAAGATTTCAATCATGTTAATTTGGCTCACAGTGAAAGAGAGGATATGCGGTGATTAATTATTTAATATCCAATTAAGTTCATAAAATTTACGGTGTCGCTAAATATCCCTTAGGGGGTAATTAATTTCATTTGTGATGTGGCTCGCTATGAAAATAGGGGTAAGCCGGTCGAAATTGATAGAGATCAATACTGCAGGGTGGGTGAGTCCTTAGCATTTCCGCTATTAAGCATTTATCAAACAAGTGCTCACTACGGGAATAAGTAGAATGGTCGAGGATAATTTTTTATCGGCTCATGGGATTAATCGCCGTGATTTTATGAAATTGTGTGCCGGGATGGCCGCAACCCTGGGATTAAGTCAGCATGCCGTCGCCAAGATGGCCACTGCGCTCACCAGCCCCGAACGGCCGCCGGTGATCTGGATTGGGGCGCAGGAGTGCACCGGCTGTACCGAATCGCTGCTGCGCGCCACCCACCCCACCATCGAGAACCTGATCCTCAACACCATTTCGCTGGAGTACCACGAGGTACTCTCGGCGGCCTTTGGTCATCAGGCTGAAGAGAACAAGCACAACGCCATCAAGCGTTATAAAGGCAAATATGTGCTGGTGGTGGATGGCTCCATTCCGCTCAAGGATGGCGGCGTCTACTGCATGGTGGCCGGTGAGCCTATTGTCGACCATATTCGCCGTGCTGCCGCCGACGCGGCTGCGGTGATTGCCATCGGCTCCTGTGCCGCCTGGGGCGGAGTGCCTGCCAGCGGCGGCAACCCGACCGGCGCGGTCAGCCTCGAAGAGGCCCTCGGCAATATCGGTACTCCCATCATCAATATCCCGGGCTGCCCGCCCAATCCCCACAACTTCCTCACCACGGTTGCCTACTACATCACCTACGGCAAGCTGCCAGCGCTGGATAGCAAAAAGCGCCCGCTGTTTGCCTATGAGCGGCTGATCCACGAGAACTGCGAGCGTCGTCCGCACTTCGACGCGGGGCGTTTTGCCAAGGAGTTTGGCGACGAGGGCCACCGTCAGGGCTGGTGCCTATACCATCTGGGCTGCAAGGGGCCGGAGACCTATGGCAACTGTTCAACTCTGGAGTTCTGCGATGTGGGCGGCGGCATCTGGCCGGTCGGCATCGGTCACCCCTGTTATGGCTGCAACGAGCAGGGGGTCGGTTTTAGTAAGGGGATCTTCCAGCTCGCCAAGGTCGAGAACCCGACCCCGCGGGTGGATAAACCCGACGTGAAAATTCAGGAGGGGGGCTATACCTCGCCCACCGCGACCGGCCTTATCGGTGGCGCCCTCGGGGTGTTGGTGGGGGTGAGTCTGATGACGGTGCGTGAACTCGGTCGCCAGCAGAAACGCCACGAAGCCGGGCAGCACCCATCACGGGAGGAGTAACCGTGAACAGACGCAACTTCCTCAAATTCGCCTCCGTCGGTGCGCTGGCGGCGGGCACAGCCGTACCCGGCACCGCAATGGCGGCGGCCAAGAACAAGCCGCCCATTCCCGGCGCACTCGGCATGCTCTACGACTCCACCCTCTGCGTTGGCTGTCAGGCCTGTGTGGCGGAGTGTCAGCGCCTTAACGGCAATCCGGCCAATCCAGCCGGGGCGCAAACCTGGTCCAACAACGACAAGCTGACCCCCTACACCAACAACATCATTCAGGTGTGGAAGAGCGGCACTGGCGAGCACAAGGATCAGCTGGTGGATGGCTACGCCTACATCAAGAAGCAGTGCATGCACTGCGTCGATCCCAACTGCGTCTCCGTCTGCCCGGTGCAGGCTCTTAAAAAAGATCCCAAGACCGGCATCGTTCACTACGACCCGAGCGTCTGCACCGGCTGTCGCTACTGCATGGTGGGCTGCCCGTTCGATGTGCCCAAATATGACTACGACAATCCGCTGGGGGCGATCCACAAGTGCGAGCTCTGCAACCAGAAGGGGCTTGAACGGATCGATCAGGGCAAATTGCCCGGCTGCGTCGAGGTGTGCCCGACCGGCGCCGTCATCTTCGGCACCCGCGAGGAGCTGATGGCCGAGGCCAAGCGTCGCATGCTGGCGACTCCGGGCAGCGAATATGCCTATCCGCGCCAGACCCTCAAGGCCAGCGACCCCTACCTGCACGAGGTGCCCAACTACCAGCCTTACGTCTATGGCGAGAAGGAGGGGGGCGGCACCCAGGTGCTGGTGCTGGCCGGAGTGCCCTACACCAGGCTCGACATGCCCGACTTGCCGGAGCTCTCCTCCGGTGCCCGCTCCGAGCATATCCAGCACACCCTCTACAAGGGGATGGTGCTGCCCATGGTGGTGCTGACCGGCCTTTCGGTGCTGATCCGCCGCAACACCAAGAATGGTCACGATCATCATCACGATGATGGCCATGATCAGGGGAGTGTGCAGATCAAGGATCAGGGCACCACAAAGGGAGGCAAGGATCATGAGTAACCACAAGGCACATCCCCTCGGCGGCAAGCTGGTCAGCTGGCCTGTGCTGGTGCTGGCCCCCTTTGCCGTGCTGTGCGGCATGTTGATTTTAAAACGCCTCGTATTCGGGCTGGGCTCGGTCACCGATCTGAATGGCGGCTACCCCTGGGGGCTCTGGATCTCGTTCGATCTGCTGATCGGCACCGGTTTCGCCTGCGGCGGCTGGGCACTGGCTTGGGCGGTTTATGTGTTCAACCGTGGCGAGTACCACCCGCTGGTGCGACCGGCCCTGTTGGCGAGCCTGTTCGGCTACTCGCTGGGCGGCCTCTCCATCACCATCGACGTGGGGCGTTACTGGAACCTTCCGTACTTCTACCTGCCCGGTCACTTCAACACCTCCTCGGTGCTGTTCGAGACGGCGGTCTGCATGACCATCTATATCGGGGTGATGGCGCTGGAGTTCGCTCCCGTGCTGCTGGAGAAGTTCGGCTGGAAGGCGTCGCTCATTCGCCTCAACAAGATCATGTTCTTCGTGCTGGCGCTGGGGGCTCTGTTGCCCACCATGCACCAATCCTCCATGGGATCCTTGATGATAGTGGCGGGGGAGAAGATCCATCCGCTCTGGCAAAGCTACGAGCTGCTGCCGGTCTTTTCGCTGCTGACCGCCTTCATCATGGGTTTTTCCATCGTGGTATTTGAGGGCTCTTTGGTGCAGGCCGGATTGGCGGGACGGGGCCCCAACGAGAAGTCGCTCTTTTACAAGCTGACCCAGGTGATCGATATCTTCCTGATCCTGTTTGTGGCGCTGCGCTTTGCCGAGATCGTCATCCACGACAAGTCGGAGTATCTCTCTGAGTTCAATCACTTCTCCATCATGTTCTGGAGCGAGATTGCGCTGATGATCTTCCCGCTGCTGGTGTTCCACTGGGACAAGAGCCGCCGGGATTCGCGCATGTTGTTCCTGGGGGCCCTCAGCATGCTGCTGGGCGCCGCCCTCTGGCGGCTGGATTACTCCCTGCTCGCCTTCAACCCCGGCAATGGCTACCACTACTTTCCCTCTGCGGAGGAGGTGCTGATCTCTCTGGGCTTTGTTGCCATCGAGGTGTGTGCCTATTTGCTGTTGATCCGGCTCTTGCCGGTACTGCCATCACTTGAACGTGTTCACCAAGATTATCAGGCCCGAGGGAAAGCCAACGTATGAGCCAACGTATCACCATAGACCCCATCACCCGCATTGAGGGGCACCTGCGTATCGACTGCGAAATCGAAGGCGGTAAAGTGACCAAAGCCTGGTCGTCCGGCACCATGTGGCGCGGGATGGAGGAGATCGTCAAGGGCAACGACCCGCGCGATGCCTGGATGATAGTGCAGCGCATCTGCGGGGTATGTACCTCCATTCACGCCATCGCCTCGGTGCGGGCGGTGGAGAACGCCATCGGCGCCAAGGTGCCGGTCAACGCCCAGTACATCCGCAACCTCATCATCGCGGCCCACAACATCCACGATCACATCGTCCACTTCTACCAGCTCTCCGCGCTGGACTGGGTGGACATCACCGCGGCCCTTGAGGCCAATCCGCAAAAAGCGGCGGACATGCTCAAAGGAGTATCAACCTGGTCCCTCAACAGTGCCGATGAACTGACCAAGGTGCAGGACAAGATCCGCGCGCTGGTGGCGAGCGGTCAGCTCGGCATCTTTGCCAACGGCTACTGGGGTCACAAGGAGATGAAGCTGAGCCCGGAGGTGAACCTCATCGCCGTGGCCCACTACCTGCAGGCACTGGAGTGCCAGCGCGATGCCAACCGCATTGTCGCCATTCTGGGGGGCAAGAGCCCGCACATCCAGAATCTGGCGGTGGGCGGCGTGGCCAACCCCATCAATCTGGATGCACCGAGCGTGCTCAACCTAGAGCGACTGCTCTATGTGAAGAGCTTTATCGACCGGCTCGGCGAGTTTATCGAGCAGGTCTACAAGGTGGATGCCGCCATCATCGCTGCCCACTACCCCGAGTGGCTGAGTCTGGGGCAGGGGGCCAAGCACTACCTGAGCGTGCCGGAGCTCCCCACCGACGCCAACGGTGGCAGCTTCCTGATGCCGGGCGGCTATATCGAGAATGGCAATCTGGCGGGTTATCGCCCCATCGAGAGTCATCAGGATGGCTGGCTGATGGAGGGCATCGCCGAGAGCAACAAGCACGCCTGGTACAAGGATGACGAGCCGCTCAAGCCGTGGGAGGGCAAGACCGAGCCGAACTACACCGGTTGGCAGGATGACGGCAAATACTCCTGGGTCAAATCCCCCACCTTCTACGGCAAGGTGGTGGAGGTGGGGCCGCTTGCCGACTTGCTGGTGAAGCTCGCCGCCAAACACCCGGAGACGGTGGCGCATTTCGATCAGTTGAACGGCATCTACAAGGCGCTGACCGGCTCAGCCATCAAGACTGAACAGCTGCACTCCACCATGGGCCGCATCATCGGTCGCGCGGTGCGCTGCTGTGTGCTCAAAGATACCCTGGCGCACCAGTGGAAGGCGCTGGTGGACAACATCGGCAAGGGGGATTTCAGCGCATACATCAAGACCGAGATCCCGGCGGACAAGGAGTTTCGCGGAGTGGGCTTTGAAGAGGCACCGCGCGGCATGCTCTCCCACTGGATCGTCATCAAGGGCGGCAAGATCGAGAACTATCAGGCGGTGGTGCCATCGACCTGGAACTCGGGCCCGCGCAACTTCAATGATGAGCCCGGCCCCTACGAGCAGGCGCTGGTGGGCACCCCGGTGGCGGATCCCGCCAAGCCGCTGGAAGTGGTGCGCACCGTCCACTCGTTCGACCCCTGCATGTCCTGCGCTGTGCATGTGGTGGATACCCAAAATGGTGAAACGACTCAGGTGAAGGTGCTGTGATGAACACCCTGATCCTGGGCGTCGGCAACCTGCTCTTGAGCGATGAGGCGGTGGGGGTTCGCATCGTCGAGGCGCTGGGGCGCAACTACTGTTTCGCCCCCGGCATCGAGCTGCTCGATGGCGGTACCGCCGGCATGGAGTTGCTCGAAGCGATGGCCAGTCGCGATCACATCATTCTGGCGGATGCGGTGCGCAGCGGTAATCCGCCGGGCACCGTCGTGACTCTGAAAGATGAGGAGATCCCGACCCTGTTTGGCCGCAAGATCTCCCCGCACCAGCTGGGGCTGGCGGATGTGCTCTCGGCGCTGCACATGACGGGGGAGTCGCCAAAGCGGCTCACCCTGATCGGGGTCGAGCCCGAATCCCTCGAGCCCCGCATCGGCCTCACCCCTGTGGTGGTGGCTGCCATGGGGGAGGCGACGGATCGGATTTTGACCCTGCTGGCCGCCGTTGGCGCGCCCGCCATTCCGCTCTCTGAGCAGGAGAAAGCTGAACAAGCACGGGAGGGCCTATGGCGCAGTCCCATTTAAGCGAGGCTGAGAGAGTGCTGGAGAGAGTACCGGAGACAGCGCAGGAGTTTGCCGGTTTTGCCACCAATCCAGCACCCTTGCTGGTAGCCCAGTACGAGCGGATCGCTCGCGAAGAGATGCAGGTGCTGCCCTTCTATCACGCCAGCATGCCCATCGTGGCCGAGTGCGTGCTGTTTGAAGGACAGTGGCTCGGCTGCGTGCTCACCCCCTGGATGCTGAGCGTGGTGGTGCTGCCGGGGCCGGATCAACTCTGGCCGGTGCGCAGCAGCAGCGATCGGATCGCCCTGCAACTCCCCTGCGGCAACATGACCTTTATGGTGGGTGAATTGCCCGAGACGGGACAGTTGCTGGCTTGCTCCCTGATGTCGCCGCTCGATCCTCATCTCGGGGCCGGGGAGGGGCGAGCACTGGTGAGCAGCACCCTCAAGATGCTGCTCTCCTTGCCGGTGCAGCAAGGGGCTGGCAGCGTGGATCTGGGTCGCAGACGGCTATTCGGTGCACGGCGCGGTCAACCGGCATAGTCGCTAGGTTTCACGCGAAATCAAGTTTAGAATAGGGGGCATTTTGGCCCCTCACTCCCATGTTCAGACACGCATTCCACCTCTTTTTTGAGTGATGATCCGTGAGTGGTACAAAACAAGAAGGATCCCCATGACTGTTCCACGCAATTCCCTTCGCCATTACTGTGGCACCAGTGCTGCCGCCCTGTTGACTTTGCTGCTGGGCACCGCTTCTCACGCGGCGCTGGCCGCTGCTCAACCTGTGCCTGCCGAGCTCAAGCTCGCCATCGGCGCCGAACCCACCGAAGGGTTTGACCCTCTGCTTGGCTGGAGTCACGGCAGCTACCTGTTGCTGCACAGTCCGCTGCTCAAACAAAACGCCGATCTCAGCTGGCAGAATGTGCTCACCCAATCGGTGACCCCGAACAAGGATGGCAAGGGGTGGCTCATTACCCTCAAGCCTGACCTGAAATTCTCCAACGGCGCGCCGCTCACCGCCGAGGATGTGGCCTTTACCTACAACAGCGCAGCCAAGGGTGGTGGCAAGATCGACATGGGCAACTTTGTCTCGGCCAAGGTGCTCTCACCCACCGAAGTTGCCATCACCCTGAGTGCCCCCCAGAGCACCTTCGTCAACGTGCTGGGATCCTTGGGGATAGTGTCGAAGCGGGATTACGACGCAAAAGCGTATGCCCAAAAACCGGTCGGTGCCGGCCCCTACCGGCTGGTGAGCTTCCTGCCCGGTCAACAGCTGGTGGTGGAGGCGAACCCCTATTACGCCGGTGGCAACAATGACTTCAAACGGCTGGTGTTTGTCTTTATCGACGAAGAGAGCGCCTATGCCGCGGCCCAGAGCAGCCAGCTCGATGTGGTGCGCATTGCCCCGTCGCTGGCGCCCACCGTGCCTGCCTCCCTCAAGCTGTGGGTGCGGCCGAGCGTGGAGAACCGCGGCATCGTCTTCCCCATTCCTGCAGCGGGTAAAAAAGATGCCAAGGGTTATCCCATCGGCAACGACGTGACCTCGGACGTGGCGGTGCGCCGCGCCATCAACTACGCCATCGACCGCAAGCTACTGGCCGATCAGCTACTGGAAGGGCACGCCATCCCCGCCTACAGTGCGGTGGAAGGCTTGCCCTGGCTGAACAAAGCCACCGCCTTCAAGGATGGGGATGTCGCCCACGCCAATGCCCTGCTCGACGAGGCGGGCTGGAAGATGGGCAGCGATGGCATTCGCCACAAGGGCTCTCTGCGCGCCGCCTTTACCCTCTGGTACACCAGCGGCGACAGCACCCGCCGGGATTTGGCGGAAGCGGTGCGCGCCATGCTGGGGCCCATTGGCCTTGAGGTGAGCCTCAAGTCCGGCAGCTGGGAGCAGGTGGAGCGGGAGATGCACGCCAACCCGGTGCTGATGGGGTGGGGGAGTCTGGATCCCATGGAGCTCTATCACCACTACCAGAGCGGCTCCGGTGGTGTAGAGTTCTACAACCCGGGCTACTACAGCAATCCTGTGGTGGATGGCCACCTCAAGCAGGCGCTGGATGCTCCGAACTGGCAGGCGGCGTTGCCGTTCTGGCAGCAGGTGGAGTGGGATGGCAAGACCGGCGCCGGGGTACAGGGGGATGCCGCCTGGGCCTGGCTGCTCAACGTGCAGCATACCTATCTCGCCAACCGCTGCATCGACCTTGGCAAGGGGGCGCCGGAAATTCACGGTAGCTGGTCCCTGCTCAACAACCTGCAGGATTGGCGGTGGACGTGCCGCTAAGTTCGCCCTTGAGTCATTCAGGTTATCTGTTGCTAAAAGCCCTGCTGCGTCTGGCAGGGCTGTTATGTCTGGTCTCGGTCGCCACCTTTGTGCTGCTGAGTTACTCCCCCATCGACCCCATCAAGGCCTATATCGGCAACGATCTGCTCCATGTGCCGCCGGAGCAGTACGCCCGCATCGCCGCTCGCTGGGGGCTGGATCAACCGCTCTGGCTGCGCTACTGGCACTGGTTTACCCAGGTGCTGCGGGGGGATCTCGGTTACTCCATGCTCTATAACGCACCGGTGGGTGAAGTCATAGGCCAGCGCTTTGCCGCCTCCTTCCTGCTGCTGGCTGGCGCCTGGCTGCTCTCCGGCTTTTTCGGCATCCTGCTGGGCCTCTGCGCCGGTCGCTATCTCAATCTCTGGCCCGATCGCCTGATTTGTCGTTTTGCCTACCTGCTCGCCTCCTTGCCCACCTTCTGGGTCGGCCTGTTGCTGCTCGCCCTGTTTGCGGTGCACTGGCCGCTACTGCCAGTCTGCTGCGCCTGGACGCCGGGCCTCTCCGCAGATGAGGCTGATTGGGCTATGCGAGCACGCCATCTGTTGCTGCCGGTCACCACCCTGGCGCTGCTCGGGGTGGGCAACATTGCCCTGCATACCCGGGCGCGGGTGGCCGAGGTGCTGGAGAGCGACTTTATCCGCTACGCCCGGGCTCAGGGGGATGGCGGCTGGCCCATGCTGCGTTTTCATGTGCTGCGCCATGCCCTGACCCCAGCGCTTTGCCTGCAGTTTGCCTCCCTTGGCGAGCTGATTGGCGGATCGCTCTTGGCCGAGAAGGTCTTCTCCTACCCGGGGCTCGGCCAGGCCACCGTTGATGCGGGGCTCAGGGGGGATATTCCCCTGCTGATGGGAATCGTGCTCTTCTGCACCCTGCTGGTCTTTATTGGCAACACGGTGGCCAGTTTGCTGCTGGCCCGCATCAATCGGGGTTGGGAGGACGAGCATGCTGTTTAATCCGCTTCCCTCCATACTGCGGCTGGTTTTTGCCCTGCTCGGATTGGCGCTGCTGGCCACTTACGGCTGGAGCCTCTCTCATCAGGATGTGCCGATGGATCTGCTGGCGCGCCAGCAGCCTCCCTCGCTGACCCACTGGTTCGGCACCGATCAGATGGGGCGGGATCTCTGGTTGCGCGCCTTTCAGGGCACCCTCACCAGTCTGGAGCTTGGCATCAGCACGGCTCTCTGCAGTGGCCTGCTGGCCATGGTGGCGGCAAGCGTGTCGCTCATTCACCCCAGATGTGATGCAGCGGTACGAATGGTGATCGACGCCATGCTGGCGCTGCCCCATATGCTGCTGCTGATCCTCATCTGCTTTACCGTGGGGGGCGGCATGCGCGGGGTGATCCTGGCGGTGGCACTCACCCACTGGCCCAAGTTGGCGCTGATCCTTTGCGCAGAAGCGCGGCGGACCGTCTGCAGCGACTATGTGGTGCTGGCCCGCTGTCAGGGGATGGGGGCGCTGCGTCGCTGGCGCACCCACCTGCTACCGGGCCTGTTGCCCCAGTGGTTTATCGGCACCCTGTTGATGTTTCCCCATGCGGTGTTGCACAGCGCCGCCTTGAGCTTTCTCGGCTTTGGTCTGGCGGCCCACGAGGCCTCGCTGGGTCTGCTGCTGGCCGATGCCCTGCGTTATCTGGCCGGTGGCGGTTGGTGGCTGGCCCTCTTCCCCGGCCTGATGTTGCTGCTGCTGGTGTTGCTGTTTGATCAGGCTACCCGCGCCCTGCAACAGCTGCTGTGGCACAGGAGTGAACCATGCTGAGTTTTGATCATGTGACCATAGAGGCGGCCCACTACTCCTGGCTGGGGCGGCGCAGCTGGCAGCCATTGCTGACCGATATCAGCCTGCAACTGGCGCCGGGGGAGATAGTGGCGCTGGTGGGGGGGAGCGGCGAGGGCAAGAGCCTGCTGCTGCAAAGCGCCCTGACATTGCTGCCGGACAACCTGCGGATGCGCGGCAGCATCTCCCTTGATGGCGTGCCTCTGTGCGATGCCAGTCGGGCCCGTCTGCGCGGCCACACCCTCTGCTATGTGCCACAGGGGGTAAGCGCCCTCAATCCGCTGCTGACGGTGGAGCGCCAGCTGGGGCGTGCGGCGCGTCTGTGTGGCCAGAGCGGTTCTCGCGAGCGGCTCGGCGAGCAGCTGCTGCGCTACCAGTTGCCCGCGACCACCTTGGATAGCTATCCGCGCCAGCTCTCCGGCGGCATGGCCAAGCGCATTCTGGCCTGCACCGCGGCCCTTGGCGGCGCCCGCTACATTCTGGCGGACGAGATCACCGCCTGGCTCGACGAGGGGCTGGCTTGTCTGCTGCTCGGCCAGTTGCGTGAATTGGCCAATCAGGGCAGCGGTATCCTCTGGGTGACCCACGATCTGGCGCTGGCGGCCCGCTTCGCCGATCGCATCGTGGCGCTGCATCAAGGGCTGGTGAGCGATACCTTGAGCTGCCACCATCTGCGTCAGGGGCAGGGGAGCGAGATGCTCAGAGCCCACTGGCAGGCGCTGCCGGAGTTCAACGCGCTCTTCTCTGTGCCGGAGGTTTCCTGATGTTGGAAGTACGAAATCTCACCATCGCCCAGGGGGAACGTCCCCTCTGGCAGGGGTTATCGCTGACGGTGAAAGCGGGCGAGCGGCTCGGCATCTCCGCACCGAGCGGCCATGGCAAGACCACGCTGGGGCGGGTATTGGCGAGTTGGCAACCGGTTGGGGCCGGCGGGCAGATCCTGCTGGATGGGCAGCCTGTGCCTGAACAGGTAAAAGGTTATAACCCCATCCAGCTGGTGCCCCAGCACCCGGAACTGACCTTCAATCCCTATCGCACCACAGGGCAGGCGCTGTGGGATGTGTGGCGCCCCGATGACGCCATGATGGCCCGCTTTATGGTCAAGCCTGAATGGCTTGGTCGTAAACCCGGTCAGCTCTCCGGTGGTGAGCTGGCCCGCATCGCGCTGCTGCGCGCCCTCGATCCTCGCACTCGTCTGCTGATTGCCGATGAGGTGACTGCCCAGCTGGATCCGCAAATACAGCGTCAGCTCTGGCGGGAGTTGATGCGCGAGTGCGAACAGAGCGGGCTTGGCATGGTGATCTTCAGTCACCAGCAGGCGCTGCTGCGCCAGATCTGCCATCGGGTGCTGCGCTTTGGGGAGGTGCAGCCCGTGACTGGTGTATTGGCTGAAAATGCGGCCTGATAGTTAGTTCCCCCTCATCCCCAGCCCTTCTCCCGCAAGGGGAGAAGGGAGTTGAAGGTGCCATCTCACCACGCTCAGGGTTTAGGGTTTGGAAAATCTCGGGGTTTGAAAATATGGCTGGTTGTTATGCTCGAAGCTCCCCTGAGGGGTTTGAGGGCGTCGTATAGTCGCGGCATCCACAAACCGATTCCCTCTCCCTGGGGAGAGGGCCAGGGTGAGGGGACGTGAGTATGAGTCGCTGGCCATTCTGTACAGAGAGAACCGTTGGCAAGGCGCGCAGATAAAAGAGAGGGAGGCATCAGCCTCCCTCTCTTGTTATCCGCCACTGGTAACGGCATTTAACCGGTTCTGGTTCAGGCACTGGCTAGCCAGTTAAGCCAGGCATCCATCCCTTCGCCTGTGGTGGCGCTGACCTGGATCACCTGGATATAGGGGTTGACCCGTTTGGCGTTCTCGATGCAGCGGGCCACGTCAAAGCTGACGTAGGGCAGCAGATCGATCTTGTTGATCACCATCAGCTGGGCAGCTGCGAACATGTCCGGGTATTTCAGCGGCTTCTCTTCCCCCTCGGTGACGGAGAGGATCGCCACCTTGTACTTCTCGCCAAGATCGAAGCTGGCAGGGCAGACCAGATTGCCCACGTTCTCGATAAAGAGGATGCCCCCTTCATTGGCGGGCAGCTGGTGGCAGGCGTCGTGGACCATTTTGGCATCCAGATGGCAGCCCTTGCCGGTGTTGATCTGCACGGCAGGGACGCCGGTGGCGCGAATGCGATCCGCATCGGCACTGGTCTGCTGATCCCCTTCAATCACGGCGCAGGGGCGTTTGTCGGCCAGCTGGCGCAGGGTTTCGCACAGCAGGGTGGTCTTGCCTGAACCCGGGCTCGACACCAGATTGAGCACCAGCTGGGCCGCTTCGTCGAAGTGCTCGCGGTTGTGGGCCGCCAAGGCATTGTTCTTGGCCAGCACGTCCATCTCGATGGCGATCAGCTGGCGCTGCCCCATGCCGGGCACCGACAGTCCCGCTTCCCCTTTGCCATAGTGCAGGTCACCCTGCTGATGGTCATGGTCATGGTCATGGTCATGGTCATGGTCATGGTCATGGCTGTGATCATGGGGATGCGCGTGGGAATGGCCGTGGTCATGAGAGTGGGCATGTTCATGATGATGGTCGTGGGGGTGATCATGGTGGTGCTCATGGGGGTGATCATGCCCCTCATGGCTTATGGGAGCCCGCACCCCGTGGTAGTGGTGATGGACATCTCCCTGATGGTGATAGTGGTGGTGAATGATCAGGGTGCGTGGCGCACTCTGCTCGTGATCATGATGGTGATGGGCGTCATGAGCATGATGATGGTCGTGCTTATGATCATGTTCGTGATGATGCTCATGATCGTGCTCATGGCCGGCAATCCGCGCCTGGCCGCATCCGCATACGCTACACATATCAACTTACCTCGATGTCGGTGATGCGCAGGCTATCACCCTGCGCGACTCGTAATTTGTATCCGCCACACTCGGGGCAGGCTTGCCCGCGTTCTTGCAGGGTGACCGTCTTGTTGCAGTCGTAACACCAGGCCTCTGCCGCCTGATGTTGAAAGTGAAGCTGGGCCCCTTCGACGGCAGTGCCCTTGGCGGCAGCCTCGAAACAGAAGGCAATGGTGTCCGGGTCGACGCAGGAGAAGCTGCCGACCTCGAGCCAGAGAGCGGTCACTTTGTTAAAGCCCCGCTGGGTGGCCTGTTCGGCCGCCAGATCGATGGCGGCCATGGCCAGAGACATTTCGTGCATGGTGGCTCCTTAACCGATATGGGGAGGAGCAGTGACTCCTCCCTGTAATTGACGGAACGGCATGGCCGATCAACAGATCCGTGGCAGCAGCTCCCCTTGCGGCAGCTCCAGATAACGGCGACTGCCCCAGGGGTTATTGAGGATCACCTTGTGGCGATCGCTCTCCTGCACCACGCCGATCTGACTGGCTGCGGGGTTGAATTGCCGCAAGATGCCCAGCGCGTCCTGCGCCTGCTCGGCAGGCAGGGCCAGCACCATGGTTCCCTCGTTGGCGAGATCATGGGGCTCGAAACCGTAGAGCTCGCAGAGGCCACGCACCGGATCGCACACCGGAATGGCGGACTCCTCCAGCTCGATGGCCACTTGGGAGGCAATGCTCCATTCATTCAGCACGGCGGCAAGGCCACCGCGAGTGGCATCGCGCAGGGCGTGAGGGGCAATGCCAGCTTTTAGCAGCGCTTCTACCTGCGGCCAGAGGGTGGTGCAGTCGCTCTTGAGATCGGAACCCAGTTGCAGGGCGTCACGGGCCATCAGGATGCAGGCGCCGTGGCTGCCGATATCCCGCGACACCAGAATGGCATCACCGGCCTTGAGGTTGCGTACCGAGATGCCCCGGCTCTGCTCAGGCTGCGGGAAGGTACCGACCCCGCTGGTGTTGATAAAGATCTTGTCGGCTGCCCCCTTGGGCACCACCTTGGTGTCGCCGCAGACGATGCGGGCGCCGCTCTTAGCAAGCTCTGCTGCCATCGACTCGACGATGCGGGCCAGATCGGCGTAGGGGAAGCCCTCCTCGATGATAAAGCTGCAGCTCAGATACTCGGGCTTGGCCCCCATCATGGCGAGATCGTTGACCGTGCCGGCGATGGCCAGCTTGCCGATATCCCCCCCCTCGAAGAAGAGCGGCGAGACGGTAAAGCTGTCGGTGGTGAAGGCAACGGGGCCGCTCACCGGCAGCAGGGCGGCATCTTCACCGCGCAGCAGGATCTCGTTGCCAAAGTGGCGAAAGAAGAGCTGATTGATCAGCTGGTTCATTTCTACACCGCCGCCGCCGTGGCTTAACTGAATTTCTCTCATTGGATCCCCATATATCGGTAGTAGGCATTGCAGGCCCCCTCGGAACTGACCATGCAGCTGCCCATGGGCTGGGTCGGGGTGCAGCCCCGGCCAAAGACTTTGCACTGGTTCGGCTTGGCGAGGCCGCGCAGGATATCGGCGCACTGGCACGCCTTGTGGTCATCGATGGGAGTCTGATTGAGCGCGAAGTGGCGCTCCGCATCGCGCTTGGCGAAGGCATCGCGCAGGCGCAGGGCGGAGGCGTTGATATCCCCCAGACCTCGCCAGCGAAAGTGCTCGCGGGTCTCGAAAAAGCGCTCGACCAGCCGCTGGGCGGCTTTATTGCCGCTGGCGGTGACGGCTCGGCTGTACTGCACCTCCAGGGCGTAGCGACCCTCCACCTTCTGGCGCACCATCATCAAGAGCGCCTCCATCACATCCACCGGCTCGAAGCCGCTCACCACCACCGGCACCTGATAGCGTTCGACGATAGGCAGGTAGATATCGGCGCCTGTGATGACGCTGACGTGAGAGGGGCCGATAAAGGCGTTCACCTTGGCCACCCCGTCGGCCATCACCGCATGAATGGCGGGGGGCACCAGCACATGGTTGATATGAAACAGCAGATTCTCAATCCCCTCAGCTTCAGCCGCTGCCAGCAAGGCGGCGGTCATCGGGGTGGATGTCTCGAAACCGATGGCGAAGAAGACCACGGTTTTCTCAGGGTTCTCACGGGCGATACGCAGGGCATCGAGGGGGTCATAGACCGGGCGGATATCGCTCCCCTTGGCCCGCTGCTGGGCCAGCGTGCCTTTGGAGCCCGGCACCCGGATCATGTCCCCCAGAGTGACCAGAATGACGTTGGGCTGGCGGGCCAGCTCAATGGCCTGATCGATGCGCTCTTTGGGCATGATGCAGACCGGGCAGCCGGGGCCGTGAACGAACTCGATGCTGGCTGGCAGCAGCTGGTGCAGGCCGTACTTCATGATGGTGTGGGTATGGCCGCCGCACACCTCCATCACCCGCAGCGGCTCGGGCAGGTCTTTGGCCAGTTCTGTAATTTGGGCGGCGAGGGCGCGGATCACCTCGGGCTGGCGAAAGCCCTGAAAGAGATCATTGAGGGTCAGCATGGCAAGATATCCTGTTTGGGCATCAGGGCCACCATCTGGCGGAAGCTCTCGAGGCTGGCCTGCGCCTCCTCTTCATCAATCTTGCTCATCACAAAGCCGATGTGGAGCAGCACATAGTCGCCAATGTTGAGAGGCTCTTCGAGCAGCATGCAGCTGACTCGCCGCTGCACCCCAAGGGTGTCGACGGTGACGCAGTTATCTTCGGGGTGCAGTTGCACCACCTGAGAGGGGATGGATAGACACATGAATTTCAGGACTCCGACAAGGTGGCACAACCGGCTGTGGCAGGCTGGTGCGTGGCAAGATGGTGGATGGCAAACCAGAGCTGACCGGCGGCGATGCCACCGTCATTGAGCGGCAGGGTTTCGCTGGTCAATACCTGCCGGCCAGCGGCTTCGAGAGCGTGCACCAACTGGTCCATCAGCACCCGGTTTTGAAAGACGCCGCCCCCGAGTGCCACCGGATAGCCGGGGAAGCGCTCGGCCAGGGCAACCACCAGATTGCTGATGGCGCGGATAAAACCGGCGGCCAGGCTGGCGGTGGAGGTGCCTTTGCGCCGCTCGCTGACAAGGGTATTGATCAGTTCGGCCCACTCGATCTGCAGTGGCCCCTCTGTTGATTGGCTGAGATCAAAGGCGAGGGGGAAGGGTTGTTCGTCGGGGGTGAGCTGCAAGGCAGCCGCCTCCAGCAATAGCCCGGCTTCGCCCTCGTAATCCGGGGTGTCGATCAGCCCCAGCAGCGCCGCCACCGCATCGAACAGCCGACCGATGGAGCTGGTGTAGGGGGTGTTGCGACCCAGCTGCCAGAGCTGGTGCAGATTGCTGATCCGCTCAGCGGGCAGTTGCTTGATCAAAGGAATATCGAGGGCGCTGATCTGCTCAGGAGTGTGCGATTCAAACAGCAGCCCCAGCAGCTGGCGCACCGGCTCGCGGATGGCCGCCTCGCCGCCGATCAGCTTGAAGTGTTTGAGGTGGGCAACCCGCTCAAATCCCTGAATGTCTGCGATCAGCAGCTCGCCGCCCCAGAGGGTGCCGTCATCGCCAAGGCCGGTGCCATCGAAGGCAACACCCAGCACCGGGCCCGTGATGTCGTGCTCGGCCATCACCCCCAGCAGGTGGGCGTGATGGTGCTGCACCTCGAGGTGGGTTGCACCCTGATCCTGGCAATAGCTTTTGGCCCACAGGTGGCTGAGGTAGCCGGGGTGGCGATCCGAGACCAGCAGTTCTGGCTTGAGGTCGTAGAGATCGCGAAAGGTGGCCAGGGTCTGCTCGAAGTGCTCCTGCATTGGCAGGCTGTGCAGATCGCCGATATAGGGGCTGTAGATGCGCTGGCGGCCGAAGGCGAGCGCCAGCTGGTTCTTCTGTTGCGCCCCGACCGCCAGCAGCGGCGCCTTGACCGCCTCTTGCAGGCTGGGAGTGCAGGGGGCATAGCCCCGGGCCAGCCGCAATGTCTGGCGTCGCCCGCCTGCCCACTGCACCAGACTGTCGTCGCAGGGGTGCAGGATGGGGCGGTTGTGATCCAGAATGCCGTCAATCTCGCTGCCGAGTTCCTTGACCACAGCCTCGCACTCGATGAGGATTGGGCTGCCGCGACCATTGGCGCTGGTGGCCACCAGCGGCATGGCGCAGGCATCTAGCAGCAGCTGATGGAGCGGAGTGTAGGGGAGCATGATGCCAAGGTAGGGGATGCCGGGGGCAATCCCTTCGGCCAGCGGTATGGCCGACAGTCGGGATTCTGAGAGCCGATCATCATTTTTGCGCTTGCGCAGCAAGGTGATGGGTCTGGCCTGAGAGGTGAGCAGTTGCCACTCGTCTTCGCTGCCGGTGACATGCAATTTGGCCTCGGCAAGGGAGCCCATCATCACCGCCAGCGGCTTGCGCGCGCGCCGCTTGAGCATTCGCAATCTGGCAGCACTCTGTTCATTGCGGGCATCACACATCAGGTGATAACCCCCCATCCCCTTGACCGCAATCAGCGCCCCCGCTTGCAGTGCGCGAGCAGCCGCTTGCAGCGCATCCTCGCGCTCGGCCAGGGCATCGCCGAGGCCGCTGCGCCAGGTCAGATGCGGCCCGCACTCGGGGCAGCTCACCGGCTGGGCATGGTAGCGTCTGTCCAGCGGGTTTTCATAGGCCGCCGCACAGCGCGGGCACATGGCAAAGCCCGCCATGGCGGTGTGAGGGCGGTCGTAGGGGAGGCGGCGGATGATGGTGTAGCGCGGGCCGCAGTGGGTGCAGTTGGTAAAGGGGTAGCGATGGTGGCGATCGTTGGGGTTGGCCACATCCCGGGCGCATGCCTCGCACATCCCCTGATCCGGCGATATGGCGACCGTGGCAGCGCTCTGCTGCTGGCTTGCCTTGATATGAAAGGCGCCGTCGTAATCGGGATTATCTTCTTGGGGAAGCTCCCGCTCGCTGAAATGATCGATGCGGCTTAAGGGCGGCGCCAGTTCCCGCAGTTCGCGGGCAAAGCTGGCGAGCTGCTCGGGCGATCCTTCGGCGCCAATGGTGACGCCGTTGGCATCGTTCAACACATAACCGGCCAGGCCGTGGCGCAGCGCCAGCCCATAGACGAAGGGGCGAAAGCCGACCCCCTGTACGATGCCGTCCATATGAAATTCGCGGCGCAGCCGGTTGGCCACAGGATTGGCAGAGCCAGAGGGGGCGATGGTGGCGCTCATGCCGGCTCCATCTCATCTTGAGTGACTGGCAGACGCAGCACCCGGCGCTCGTTCTCCTCGCGCCGCACCCAGCCATCCATCTCCATGCGCAGGCAGAACGGAATGGCGTATTTACGCGACAAGCCGGTGATCTCCTTGAGGGATGCCATGTCGATCAGATCTCCCACCTGCTGGCCCGCCAGCACGGCGGCAACCATCTGGTTGTAAAGGGCGACGTCGTAGTAGATGGGGCCATCGAGCTGCACCAGATACTTGAGTCGCGCCAGATTGCGCAGCTGCTTTTGCAGGGCGCCTTTTTGCTGCAAGCCCTGCTGCAGGGCGGCGGGCAGCTTGCGGGTGATAAAGGGATCCAGCTCCACGCCGCCGGGGCCCAGTTTACCGGGCTCGTAACCCTCCTTGCCTTGATCTCGCACCACCTTGAGCACCAGCTGTGCCTCTTCCCCCAGATCATCTTCCGACTCGCCGCTGCCCGGTTGCCACTTGTCATGGTGCAGGCGGATCAGCTGCTCGCTCTTGAGCTGCTGGAGCAGGGCCTGAGTGACCGGTAGGGCGATGCCAAAGCGGGTTGCCAGCTCGGCGGCACTCAGCGGTTCGCTGGCCAGCGTGGCGAGCAGCTGGTCGCGGCTCTGGGCCAGCCAGCAGTTATCCAGCAGCCACTCACCGAGGGGGGTGACCTGCTCTGGCTGCTGGTCAAAGCGGCTGGCCAGCACATAGCCATTGAGCCCCAGCTGCAGAGTGGCCGGGTTGTAGTGCTCGAGCTCATCTGGCAGCTCACCCAGCAGGGTGTGTAGCGTCTTGCGTCTGACGGGATGGATGTCGCCGCACCAGACGATGCGGGCGCCGTGCAGCAGTTCGCTGCTGCCGTGGCGAATGATGGCGAGCGGCTGGCCAAAGAAGCAGGGAATGGGGCTGGCAAAGATCAGCCGCGCCAGCCGAGTATCCTTGATCGGCACAAAACGGGCCCGCCCATGCCAGCTGCCGAGGGCCACCTCGACCTCCTTGTTGTGCAGAGAGGGGCGTAGCGCCTTGTCTCTCAGGCTCTCGGCGTTGAGTCGCACGATAAGGTGGGTTGCCGCCTCGCACTGGCCAGCGGCGTTGGTGAGGCAGTGACCGCGGGCCACCTCCTTGTGGGGCACTTTTTTAAGGCCCACCGCTACCCGGCAGACGGAGCCGATCTCGTCGACGCTCTGGTGATAGGCCTGCAGGGAGCGCACCTGCACCTCCCGATCGGCAGGGTAGAGGCGCAGCTTGTCCCCCACCTTGAGGCTGCCCTGCTGCAAGGTGCCGGTAAGCACGGTACCGGTGCCGTTGGCGGTAAAGACCCGGTCTACATAGAGGCGCGGGGCGGCCTGTTTGCGGAGAGCATGATGCTCGGCCATATCCCCCAACTGGCGCACGATAGCGGTGTGCAGGGCAGCCATATTCTCGCCGGTTTTGGCGCTGACGCTGACGATATCGGGCACCATGCCGCTCTCGTCCATCACCCGCTCCAGCAGGCTCTCCTCCAACAGCAAAAGCTCGTCAGGGGAGACCAGATCGCACTTGTTGATGCAGACCAAGAGGCGCGGCACCCCCATCGCCTTGAGCAGGCGCAGGTGATCGCCGGTCATTGGCATCCACCCCTCGTCGGCGGCAATCACCAGCAGCACCAGATCCAGACTCCAGAGCCCCGCCACCATATTGCGGATATAGCGCTCGTGGCCGGGTACATCGATGACGCCTATGGTGTTGCCCTGACCGTCGTCGAAGTGGGCAAAGCCGAGATCTTGGGTCATGCCGATGGCCTGCTCGTGGGCGCGGGCGGTGGTGATGCCGGTGAGGGCCTTGATCAGCAGGGTCTTGCCGTGATCCACGTGGCCGGCAAGACCGATAACGGCGCGATAGGGGGTCATGGGATCAAGGCTCCTCGGTCGCATTTGTTGCATTGAACGGGGCGGGCAGTAGCAACTCCCTGAGTTGGGCGATCAGCAGTTCCATCTCGGTCGGCAGCAGGGTGGCCATATTGAGCAGCACCTTCTGTTGGCGCACGGTGGCGATGACCGGCACCGGCAGTTCGCGCAGCGCATCGAGCAGCTGCTGGGCCGGGCGCGGGTCGGTGCACTCCAGCGCAGGGGCCGGGTAGAACTCGTCCGGCAAGGTGCCGCCGCCCACCACCAGCTGGGCGGGGACCGGCACAAAACAGCCGGGCAGGGCTTCCATCAGCTGGGAGGCTCTCGCCTGCATGGCGGCGGGGTTGCTCAAGGTGCGTTGGGCAATGCCCTCACCGATGGGAGATTTGTTGAGCTTGTGGATGAGCAGACGTTCGAGCAGGGAGTAGACGATGCGGCTCGGGCGGAAGGTGCGCATCATGGGGTGTTTTTCCAGCCGCTTGATAAGGTCGCTGCGGCCGCTGATGATGCCCGATTGCGGGCCCCCCAAGAGCTTGTCACCGGAGTAGCAGACCAGATCTGCCCCCGCCTTGATGTACTGCCGTACCGAGGTTTCATCCGGCGCAAACTCTTCGGTGGTCAAGCCGGAGCCCTGATCCACCGCCAGCACTACATGTTCGGGCAGGGCGCGGGCCACCTCGCCGATGTCGGGGGATTCGGTAAAGCCGCGAATGGCGAAATTGGATCTGTGCACCATCAGCACCAGCGCGGTCTGATCGGTGATGGCATCGAGGTAATCCTTGGCGGTAGTGATATTGGTGGTGCCCACCTCCACCAGTTTGGCGCCGGAGAGGGTCAGAATATCGGGGATGCGAAAGCCGCCGCCAATCTGGATCTGCTCGCCGCGCGAGACGATCACCTCGCGCCCCTTGGCCACCTCCTGCAGCAGCAAAAAGAGCGAGGCGGCGTTGTTGTTGACCACCAGCGAATCCTCGGCCTGGGTGAGGCAACGGAGCAGGGGGGCGATCAGCCCCTTGCGCCCGCCGCGCTTGCCGGTGGCGAGATCCAGCTCCAGATTGTTGTAGCCGGTGTTGAGGTCACGCACCTCGTCCCACAGCTCGGCACTTAGCGGTGAGCGCCCCAGATTGGTGTGCACCAGGGTGCCGGTGGCGTTGATCACCCGGGTCTGGCGCTGGCGCAACTGCTGCCGGCAGCGCTTGGCAATCAGCGCCTCGATCTGCCCGGGGGCAACGCCATGCTGGCGAAAATCTTCGCTCTGGCGCAGCTCGCTGAGGGTGTCGCGCACCGCCTGGGTCACCAGCGGGCGGCTCAGCGTCTCGATAAACCCGGCGAGAAAGGGTTGCTGCAGCAGTTGCTCCACTTGCGGCAAACGTCGCGTTTGTTGCTGGCTGGGCAGTTGCTGTGAATCTGGCTGTGAATCGTCGGCAGCCGTACCTGATGCGGGCTGGCGGTGGGGGATAGCTGACGCGTGAGACGAGTTCGGCATGGGATTACCAGTGCAGTGCGTGGGTTCGGGATGCGCACCGGTTTGCCGATAGAGAGGCCGAGCTGACGGGTTATGGCACTGCTGGCGATTTGCGGATGAGTGCAAACTGGGTGCATCAATGAGCGGGTATAAATTAATGCTGCATCGATGCTGATAAATTAATTTTTGGCCAGCGAGATAACCTGAGTTCGGATTATATTGGCAAGCGGCAAGCACCTTTTTTAAGGTATTGCTTCAAACATATTGAACAAACAATGGAAATAACATCCAGGCCGAAAAATTCAGCGGGAGAGTATTTGTTCAATAGATAAATTTGGCGGAAGAGGCAGGAATCGAACCTGCCAAAGCCTTCTCGGCTCACATCGGTTTTGAAGACCGAGGAGGCCACCAGACCCCATCAACTTCCGTAACGGTCGCCATTTTGTGGCAAATTTCTGTGACTGGCAACGCTTTTTTTGTCATAAAAAAGCGAGGGTTAGCGATTTTTTGAAAAAATCAAAGAACCTTGTTTTATATCAAGTTCAGCACAATTAGCCCGATGTTTTTAATTTAACATCGGGCCTCGGTCACATTGCCAAAAGCGTCAGTCAATAACGGTCTTTAACAACTCGATAAATAATCACCGCTTGGCGTTGGCAATATTCCACTGATCCAGTTTCTCTATTAACAAGTCGGTATCCTTGGTGACATCAAGGTGCTGATAAAGATAATCCATCGCCTCGCTCACCATCTCGGTCATCGGGAAGGAGAACGCCACGATGGCCGGTTGTACCCCGACAAAGATCACCTCTGGGACAAAGGTCTTGAGCTCGTCGATCAGGAAATTGAGCGGCATATTGTGGGTTGAGAAGATAAACATCTCGGCGATGGTCTCGGGGGGGATCACTTGCAGGGTTCCCGCCTTCTCGCCGATCTCGGCGGCATCCACCAGCACCACCCGCTCCGGTTGCAACTCCCGCACCTTGTAGACCACATTTTCCGGCGCGATGCCGCCATCGATATGGATCCAGCCGGGCAGGGGGGCGGCTTGCAGCTTGTCGGCGAGATAGGGGCCGGCACCGTCGTCCCCCATCATGGCATTGCCCACGGTCAACACGAGATTGCAGCCCATCAGCGGCTCCTTACCATCAGGTACATATGGGGGTCGTTAAAGAGGGAGGTGAGCTGATCCATAAAGGTGTTGGTCCAGCCCAGCTCCTGCTCATCGAGCAGATTGTCGGCTTTGCGCAGTCGGTCGAAGGCGCAGGCCAGCATATGGCAGTGCTCGCGATAGATGGTGATCTCGCCAAAGGTGAGAAATCCCTCCATCTTGCGGCGCGCTTCACTTCCCTCTGGCAGCTTGGCTACCCAGTCGCGATAACCGATCAGCGAGCAGACCAGGTCTGCTCGCAGGCAATCGACGATACCGAGGTGGTGGCCGATGGCGAGGCTGTAGTACATCACCTCCCTGGCCTCTTCCGGTACGTCGAACTGCTCGTCGACGAACTTGCGCGAGAGTCGATAGAAGAAAACCTCGTCAGCCATGCACCGCCTCTCCCTTGCCGGCCGCCCGGTTGAGGCAGGCATTTGCGAGGTTGTTGACGATCTCCGCCAGGCGCGGATCGTCGTGCTGATCGAGGTAGCTCTGGATACGCAGATCCACATCCTGCTGGGTCGCCCCTTCGAGCAGGGCCATAAACTCGTCGGCGATGATCCGCCCCTGACGATAACCGGCCATGCGGCGCGCTTCGCGCTCGATCATCACCCGAATTTCATTGGGGATGCCGGTGTGGCGCAGTTCGACCCGCTCACCCGGTTGCACCTCGTGGCTGGTGGCTTTGAGTTTCTGCTCAAGCAGGCCGAGCGCCACGGCAAAGCCATAAATGGTAGCCGCCGGTGTGGGGGGGCAGCCGGGGATATAGACATCCACCGGCACGATCTTGTCGGTGCCGCCCCAGACGCAGTAGAGGTCGTGGAAGATGCCGCCGTCACAGCCGCAGGCGCCGTAGGCGATGCAGATCTTGGGATCGGGCGCCGCCTCGTAGGCGCGCAGGGCTGGCACCCGCATCGCCCGGGTCACCGCGCCGGTAAAGAGCAGGATGTCGGCGTGGCGGGGGGAGGCGACCACCTTGATGCCGAAACGCTCGGCATCGAACAGCGGGGTGATGGTGGCGAAGATCTCGATTTCGCAGGCGTTGCAGCCGCCGCAATCGACCCGGTAGACATAGGCCGAGCGGCGAATGTCCTTGAGCAGGGTCTTCTTGAGTTTGGTGATCTCGGGATCCTGTGCCAGCGGCACGGCGCGGGTATGGGCATGGCCGACAACCGGTTCTATGCCTTTGATCTTGCTCATCACATCCACTCCTTTTGTGCGGCCATCGGTGTGGCTATCGGTGTGATCAGGGCCGAGTCAGGCTGGCTCAGCATGCTCTGTTTTCGTTTGCAGTCGGGGCAGTGATGCAGCCGCTCCGGGGTCGCCAGCGGCGTGCCTGCCTGCTTGAGGGTGTCCTCCACCAGCGCCACCAGCTTGCTCGGGGCAAAGTAGGTGCCGCACAGGGTGCAGGGGGCCAGCGCGAAGCGGGCCTCCTCATAGAGATCCGCCTTGTTGGTCACCGCCAGCTCGAACTCGGGGGAGAGGGCGATGGCGCGGGTCGGGCAGACCTCCTCGCAGCGGCCGCAGAAGATGCAGCGCGCCATGGAGATCTCCCAGCGCCGTTCGCCGGTCTCCATGTCCACTTCCATCACCAGCGCGTTGGCCGGGCAGGCCTTGGTGCAGGCGGCGCAGGCGATGCACTGATCCGCCTGATATTTGGGTTTGCCGCGAAAATCCCGGTTCACATCAATAGGTGCGAAGGGGTACTTGGCGGTCGGGGTGCCAGCCTTGAGGATGGTCTTGAACAGCTTGATCATGATGACCCCTTATTTAAGCGAAGAGTTTTTGCGATCGATGCCGTAGCGCTCGATCTCCTTGTAGGAGACCACGGTGGATTTGCCCTTCTTGGGGTCGACCAGGGTGACCCGGTCGGTACAGGAGTAGCAGGGATCCAGACTGCCGATGATGAGCGGCGCATCCGCCACGGTATTGCCACGCAGCATGTAGCGCAGAGCTGGCCAGTTGGCGTAGGTGGCGGCGCGGCAGCGCCAGCGGAACAGCTTCTGGTTGTCCCCGGTCATGCTCCAGTGGACGTTCTCGCCGCGGGGCGCTTCGGTAAAGCCCAGCGCAAACTTGCCCGGCTGATAGGTGAAGCCTTCGGTCAACAGCGGCCCTTCCGGCAGGTGCTCCAGGCCGAACTCAATCATGTCGAGGGAGTCGTAGAGCTCGTGGATGCGCACCAGCACCCGGGATTGCACATCGCAACCCGCCTTGGTCTGGATCTCCATCGGCAGCTCGCGGTAACCGGCAAAGTCGTGAACCCGGCGCACGTCGCGCTTGAAGCCGCTCGCCCGCACCATGGGGCCGACGCAGCTGAAATCGCGGGCAATCTGCGGCTCGAGCTTGCCGATACCGATGAGGCGGGAGGAGATATTGGCGGTATCCAGCAGCATGGCCACCAGGGGGTTGAGCTCATCACGGAGCTCGCGCACCAGCTGGGCACCCTTGATGCGATCTTCCTTGAAGATATCGCGGCGTACCCCGCCAATCAGGTTGAGGCCATAGGTCTTGCGGGCACCGGTCAGCAGCTCGGCCAGGGTCATGGATTTCTCCCGTACCCGGAAGAATTGCATAAAGCCGGTGTCGAAACCGGTGAAGTGGCTCGACAGGCCGATGTTGAGGATATGGCTGTGCAGGCGCTCCACCTCCAGCAGCACGGCGCGGATCATCTTGGCCCGCTCCGGCACCGGAATGCCCATGGCGTTCTCCACCGAGGTGGTATAGGCGACGCTGTGGGTAAAGCCGCAGATGCCGCAGACCCGGTCGGTCAGAAACGCCACTTCGTTGTAGCCCATGCGGGTTTCCGCCAGCTTCTCCATGCCACGATGGACATAGAAGAGGCGGTAGTCGGCATCGATGATGTCTTCACCATCGACGAACAGACGAAAGTGCCCCGGTTCGTCGGAGGTGATGTGCAGCGGGCCGACCGGCACGATGCGGTTGGCATCACTGCCCAGCTCGTTGACGAAGGGGTAGGTCTCGGTGTCGGTGGTGGGCATCGGGCGCTGGCGGTAATCCATGGCGTCCTTGCGCAGCGGGTGGATATCCTCCGGCCAGTCGTCAGGCAGCACCAGACGACGTTCGTCTGGCAGACCGATGGCGCGCAGGCCGTACATGTCGCGGATCTCCCGCTCGCCCCACACCGCCGCCGGAATGGTCGGGGTGATGGAGGGGTACTCCTGGCTATCGGCATCCACCAGCACCTTGACGGTGATCCAGCACCTGGTGTCGCCCTCCATGGAGAAGACGTGGTAGACGGCGAAGTGGCCGTTGAGGCTGCGCTCGTCATTGGCAAAGGAGAGCGGAAGCCAGCCCCCCAGCTGATGGAAGATCAGGCTGGCGGTCTCGACCAGACTGGTGGGCTTGACGGTAATGGTGGCCTGATCGGCGGTTTGCCACTCCTCGTCGACGATGGCGTGGGGCAGTTGGGCTCGCACCTGCTGGATGTAGTCGCAGCCGATGCGATCCGAAATGGCGATGGTCATGCAGTTCTCACTTTAATGTTCGGGAATGAGCATTCACAAATGATGAAATCGGAAAAAGTTGCTGTGCTGGCGGGCATGGCTCAGACCCCGACCAGATAGGCGAGCAGCGCCAGCAGGGCCAGCCCCAAGCCGTAGCGGGTGAGCTTGTGGGTGCGCACGAACTGGGTACGGGCCATGGCGTTTTCGATGATGCCAGCCAGCAAAAAGGCCACCAGCAGCTTGCAGGCGAGGATCAGCGCCGCGCCGATGAGCGCAGGCAGACTCCAGTTGGCCGCCTTGCCGAAGGGCAGGAAAATCACCAGAAAGAGCTGCACCACCACCAGTTGCTTGAGGCCGATGGAGAGCTTGAGCAGGGCCAGGCCCGCACCGGAGTACTCGGTGAGCGGCCCCTCCTGCAGCTCCTGCTCGGCTTCGGCGCAGTCAAAGGGCAGCTTGCCCATCTCGACAAACACCGCGAAGGCGCAGGCGGCACCAGCCAGCAGGGTGGCAACCGGCGCGGCCAGTGGCTGGGTCGCTACATAGCTGCTGATATTGCCCAGATCCGAGCTACCCACCATCATCGCCATGATGAAGCAGGCGAGCACCAGAATGGGCTCCACCAGAATGCCGAGGGTCAGCTCGCGGCGGGCGCCGATCCCTGCAAACATGCTGCCGCTGTCGAGCCCCGAGAGGGAGAAGAAGAAGCGGAAGATGGCGAACAGATAGATGTCGGTGATGAGATCCCCGGCGATGGGGAAGGGGGACTCGTGAGTCAGGGTCGGTAGCGCCATCCCCACCAGCAGCAAGGCGGCGATGAGCAGTGCAGGCATCAGGTTGAAGATGATGCCGGCAGGCTCGGGGGTTACCTCCTGACGGCGCAGGAGCTTGGCGATATCCCGGTAATCCTGCAGCAGGCCCGGCCCCTGACGGGAGTGCATCTTGGCCCGCAGCACCCGGTTGAAACCGGTGGCGAGCGGCGCCAGCGCCAGCATGGCGATGGCCTGGGTCAGGGCGAGGGCAACCATGCCCCAGCTCGGCATTTCAAGAACAGGCATATCAGACTCCTACAGCCATCAGGATAAAGAGCGCCAGCACCACGCCATTTATTAAAGAGAGCAGCAGCTTGCCGGTGTTGCCGCTGGTATCGCTCACCCCGTGCAGGGCGCTGGCCAGGTCGAGCTGCGGCTGTTTGCGATAGAGTGGCGCGCAGAGTTGGCGCAAGGTGTGGGTGACACCGCCACAGGTGAGGCTCATGCGCTCCTCATAGGCGTAACCACAAGCCCACGGGGTGCCAGCGTGACGACGACCCAGCTTGGGGCCCTTGAAGATGGCCAGTACCAGCAGCGGAATGAGGAACAGCCCCAGCAATGTGATGGCAATAACGGGCGGGGAGAGGATCGCCTGACTGCTATCCAGCGGCAGCAGGGTGGCGCCAGTGGCCACGTTCATTTGGCCGCTTACCAAGGCTTGGCCATAGCTGGCGATATGGGGGGCAATCCAGGGGGCGCCCAGACCCAACACCAGACAGACCGCGGCCAGCAGCAGGGTGCCTGCCACCATGGCGCCCGGCACTTCGCGGGCGTGACTCGCTTTCTCGCTGCGCGGGGCGCCGCAGAAGCAGATGCCGTACACCTTGACGAAGCACATCACCGCCATGGCGCCGGTTACCGCCAGCATCACTACCGCGAGCGGCGCGACAACGGAGGTGCCGAGCTTGGTCATGGAGAGCAGCGACTGATAGATAAACCACTCGCTGACAAAGCCGTTGAGCGGCGGCAGCGCCGAGATGGCCATGGCGCCGATGAGGAACGCCAGCGCAGTCCAGGGCATCAGCTTGGCCAGCCCCCCCATCTTGTCCATGTCACGAGTGTGCAGGCGGAACATCACAGAGCCGGTACCCATAAAGAGCAGGCTCTTGAAGATGGCGTGGTTGAGCAGGTGATAGAGGGCGCCGAGCAGCCCCAGCACCACCAGCGCCGGCTGCTGGTTGGCGATGCCGATCATGCCGATGCCCATCCCCATCAGGATGATGCCGATGTTCTCCACCGTGTGGTAGGCGAGCAGCCGCTTGAGGTCATGCTCGGCCAGCGCAAACAGCACCCCGAGCACCGCCGAGCAGGCACCGAAGATCAGCACCACATAGCCCCACCAGAGCTGGCTGACGCCGAGAAAATCGATGCTGACTCGCAAGATGCCAAACAGACCCAGCTTGACCATGACGCCGGACATCAGCGCCGAGATATGGGACGGCGCAACGGGCTCGGCCACTGGCAGCCAGCCGTGCAGCGGCACGAAACCGGCGCGCAGGCCAAAGCCGCAGAAGCTGAGCAGGAACACCAGAGAGGCCAATGCGCCCGCCAGATGGTGCTCGCGCAGCGCGGCGAACTCCAGCGAGCCAGATTCACGGCAGAGCAGCCAGAAGGCGATCAGCACCAGCGCCATGCCGATATGGTTCATCACCAAGTAAAGCCGGCTCTGTTTGGCGGCCTCGGGGTTGGTCTTGACCAGCCAGTAGGTGGTGAGGGTCACCAGCTCGTAGCAGAGCAAGAAACCGAGCGCGTTGTCGGCCAGCACCATGCCCACCATGGCAAAGAGGAAGAGGTTCATCAGCGCACCGATGGCCACATCGCCCTTGCCCTGATATTCGCGGATATAGGCAAAGGAGTAGAGGGCGACGGCGACGCCGACGGTGCTAATCACCAGCAGCATCAGTGCGGCCAGCATGTCGAGGTGCACCGAGCCCAGCAGCCAGAGCTGGCCGTCGACGGGGGTGCCTTGGGCAAAGATCTGGATGGCGGCGACCAGACCCGCGAGCGAGCCCAGCAGGGCAAAGCCGCTGTTGAGACGGTTGGCCAGTGCGGGCAGCTTTTGCAGGAGCAAACCGGCGGCAGCGCCCAGCAAAAAGAGCAGGAGCGTGGCCATAACAAGGGGGGACAACATCAGCGAACTCCCTCTGTGGTGGATAAATCGGAGGCAGGGATCGCCGTGGCAGGCGCCGAGAAGGCAGAGGCCCCTTGCGGGTTGGTGTCAGCTGCTTGCTGGCGACGGATACGGGCGGCGCGTTCGGTGTCGCCGTCATTGACCAGCTTCAGTGCCTGGGAGGGGCAGGCACCGACACAGGCCGGGCCATCGGCGCGAAACTCGCACAGGTCGCACTTGACGGCGATGCTGCGCACGCCCGGCTCCCAGCTCAGCAGATCCTCGCCAAAGCAGCGCAGGCCAGCGGAGGTGGAGGGGTTGCTGGAGCGGATGGAGCAGGGGATATAGGTGTCGTAACTGGTGGCCACGGCCACCGGACGGCTGCCGCCGCTCTGGATGGCGCCAAAGGGGCAGGCCACGGCGCAGAGATTGCAGCCGATGCAGAGCGACTCATTGAGTTGCACGCAATCGCCGGTCTGGCGAATTGCCTCGACCGGGCACACCTTGATGCAGGGGGCATCGTCACAGTGACGGCACTGAACCGGCATGGTCGCCTGCTCGTGTCGCATAACGGTTAAACGGGGGGCTTGCTGCAAACCTTGCGCCTTGTGTACCTCGCTGCAGGCCGCCATACAGGTGCCACAGCCGATACAAAGCTTGGGGTCAGCGATAACGAAGCGGTTCATAGCCTACCTTGTCGTGTCGCGAACGGAGAAAGTAGGGGCAGGTTGGCAAGATACGGGCCAGAATGGTTTTTACAGATGAATTGGTTTTAAGTGGCTGTTTTTAAATGAATAAAAATCTTCATGTGGTTGAGTGAACGCACTGATGTGGCTGTCGAACTGTGACGTTCGTCACTTGTGACGAAGCCATCGGGAGGGTTCGTCACCTTGGAAAACGCAGCATGAGTAGAGTGCAAAGAACGAAGTGAATTGCACCTCTCCGACATATGTTCGCGGTGCACGGCGCTGCGCTTGTTGCACCCTACGGCGGTGGTCTGTTCGGATAGAGGCCGTCTGTGTTGAAACCGTAGGTTCGATTAGCGAAGCGTAATCGGACGCACGAGAACGCAAATATATCGGCAGCATGCCGGGAACAGGGGCAATGAACGACGTGAATAGCACCGTTTGCAGCATATGGTCGCCGTGGTTTGCTCCCTTCTCCCCTTGCGGGAGAAGGGCTGGGGATGAGGGGGTCGGTCATTGGGGTTAACGGAAAAGATGAGGGAGGCCAATGCCTCCCTCTCTATTTTCTGATGTTTTCTATGCCATCAAAAGGCCATCAACTCGCCATCAGATATCCACCTGCGAACCCAGCTCGATAACCCGGTTGGGCGGGATCTCGAACTGATCCGGGGCGCGCAGGGCGTTGCGCTGCAGCAGCATAAAGAGCTTGCCGCGCAGATAGAGATACCAGGGGCGGTCTTTCATGATGAGCGACTCGTGGGCCATAAAGAACGAGGTCTCCATCATCCGGCAACTGAGCCCCTCGGCGTTGCAGCGGTGGAAGATCTCCTCCACGTTCGGGGTCTCGCGCCAGCCGTAGCTTGCCACCACCCGCCAGAAGGTGGGGGAGAGCTGCTCGATGCAGACCCGGCGCACATTGTGGACGTAGGGCACATCCTCCACCCGCAGGGTGAGCAGGATGATCCGCTCGTGCAGCACCTTGTTGTGCTTGAGGTTGTGCAGCAGCGCATGGGGGATCACATTGACCACCCGCGACATATAGACCGCAGTGCCGGCCACCCGGGTCGGCGGGGATTTCTCCAGCGAGGCGATCATCGGCTCAAGGGAGTTGCCGTGCTCGTTCAGGCGACGAATAAGCTGGAAACGCTCGCTCTTCCAGCTGGTCATCACGGTAAACATCACCGCGCCCAGGGTGAGCGGCAGCCAGCCACCGGAGAAGATCTTGGCGAGGTTGGCGGCAAAGAGCGGCACGTCGATACAGAGCAGCGCGGCAAACAGGATGGCCACCAGATACTTGTTCCAGTGCCAGCTGTTCTTGGCCACCGAGCAGGAGAGGATGGAGGTGAGCACCATGGTGCCGGTCACCGCGATGCCGTAGGCCGCCGCCAGATTGCTGGAGTGCTCGAAGCTCATGATGACGATCACCACCGAGATATAGAGCATCCAGTTGATGACCGGAATATAGATCTGGCCGGACTCCTGCTCGGAGGTGTGGACGATGCGAATGGGGGAGAGATAACCGAGGCGCACCGCCTGCCGGGTCAGCGAAAAGACCCCGGAGATCACCGCCTGCGAGGCGATCACCGTCGCCATGGTTGCCAGCAGCAGCAGCGGTACCAGCGCCCATTTCGGCGCGAGCAGGAAGAAGGGGTTGGCAATGGCGGCGGGGTTACTCAGCAGCAGCGCACCCTGACCGAAGTAGTTGAGCACCAGGGAGGGCAGCACCACGATAAACCAGGCGAGGCGAATGGGATTCTTGCCGAAGTGGCCCATATCCGCGTAGAGCGCCTCCACCCCGGTGATGGCCAGCACCACGGCGCCGAGGGCAAAGAAGGAGGTGGTCTGGTACTGGATAAAGAAGCGCACCGCCCAGATGGGGTTGAGCGCACCCAGCACCTCGGGGTTGTGGATGATGCCGCGCAGCCCCAGCACCGCCAGCGTCATAAACCAGATCAGCATGATGGGGGCAAACAGCTTGCCCACCATGGCGGTGCCATGTTTCTGGATGGCGAACAGCAGGGTCAGCACCAGCACCGAAAGGGTGACGATATAGGGGTCGAGGGCGGGGGTGAGAATGCTCAGACCCTCGATGGCCGACATCACCGACATCGCCGGGGTGATCACCACCTCGCCATAGAAGAAGCTGCCGCCAATCAGGCCGAGGATGATCAGCAGCGGCGTCCAGCGGGTGGAGGCGTTGCGGGTCGCCAGCGACATCAGGGTGAGAATGCCACCCTCACCGGCGTTGTCGGCCCGCATCACAAAGGAGAGGTACTTGACCGACACCACCAGGATCAGCAGCCAGAAGATCAGCGAGAGAAAGCCGAGAATGGAGGTCGGCTCGACGCCGAACCCGAATTGACCTGACAGGCACTCGCGCAAGGTATAGAGCGGGCTGGTGCCGATATCGCCATAGACTACGCCAATCGCCGCCAGCATGACGCCGGACATAGCTTGTTGTTTATCACAGTTCATGAGTTCATCTTGTCAGTTTGATGTTTACACGTTTGCCAACGCACAGTTGCCCGACCTACCAAGAGAGTCGTGATATTTAATCGGGAGAGAATTAATGGATTGCGATGGGAAAGGGCGCTAACGGAATAGTGATCTGCTTGTCATGGAACACAGTCTGT
The DNA here is from genome assembly GCF_040907825.1 of Aeromonas sp. s7(2024). Taxonomy (NCBI): domain Bacteria; kingdom Pseudomonadati; phylum Pseudomonadota; class Gammaproteobacteria; order Aeromonadales; family Aeromonadaceae; genus Aeromonas; species Aeromonas sp. s7(2024). Next base: position 60,450 of record NZ_JBFOCM010000031.1, on the reverse strand, counting down.
TCATCTGTCATTAAGCTTATAATGACACACACTCTGCGGGACTATGCTCAGTTATAAATAATCAAAAGTTCAATTTGAGTAAGAGAATTAATTATCCGGCGATTGAAATTGGCAGCGATAATGCAGGCAACTGTTTGTTTTATCTAGTGAAGTGTTTTGGCTACTCTCTTTTACCAAAACGGATAATAAATAGACGATAAAGTAATCACTAATTAATTGCTGGCAGGATGGCTAATGGGATGCAGTTGGGCCGCGATGTCGTCTTTATTCGCCAGAGGGGAAGGTAGGGTGCAATGAACGAAGTGAATTGTACCAAGTATTTAAAGAGGCAAGAGGTGTAATGCGCTGCGCTTATTGCACCCTACGGTAATTATTACTCTCCATGATAGTGCTTCAATAAAAAGTAGCGATCAGGACTATTTTTAAAGCCGCTTACTTTACCGACTATTTTAAATCCCATTTTTTCATAAAATTTGGGAGCCTGAAATGAAAGGGTGTCGACTTGAGCAGCAATACATCCCCGTTTTTTTGCCTCGCGTTCAGCAATCTCCATTAATTGAATGCCAAGCCCCTGTCCTCTCTTGTCATTGTGTACCCAAAGTACTTCGATCAACAGTTGATGATAAATAGTACGTCCGGCAATGCCACCGACAACTTCGTCATTATCATCATGAATGGCAACAATTAAAGGTTGGGAGCGTTCCTCACCCATTTTATCAAAGTTAAATTGTCTAAGGTTATCAACAAGTAAATTGAATGCTTCATCTTGGTTTTCATTATGGATTTTTATATTCATCAAATCTTACTCCATTAAAATGTAATCGTAGGGTGCAATGAACGAAGTGAATTGCACCAAGTATTAAAAGAGGCTAGAGGTGCAATGCGCTGCGCTTATTGCACCCTACGGCACTACAAAATTATGCTTTCAACGGATAATCATGTGATTTAAACATATTTGTTTCAACCACCCTTTCCACATTATCAAACGATGACTCTCCCATTTTTAAAGCCTCAACAAGGTCGAAGTAACTAGGCTTGATAACAAGTCGATTCCAAGCACTCAGCAAGTACTCTCTAAATGCTACAGTTCTATTATATCTATCTTCAATGTTGAATGACTCGCATCCTGCACGCATCTTATTTACTATTTCAGGATTGAATATAGGAGTGTCAAATAACATTGCATCCAAATATGCAAAGTCACTAATCCAGCGTTTAAGATGATATTGCCCTGTCGATGTAATTCTAAACTTCACGGGCATTTCACCAATCAAACCTGTTTCGTCTTCATCAAAAGTAAAACGTTGCGAGGTTTCAATTAGTTTCTTGTTGGTAGCTCTTCTTAACGCATGCTCTGTTTGTGCAGGTATGTATCCAGTACCTTGCATTTCTGAAATTATTTCTTTTGTATTACAAAATCCATCTCGGTCTTGTAGTTCACTTTTATCTGATAAAATAGCTAGAATAAACGGGACAAGGAAATGCTCAGATTCATCAGCTATTGATATATCAAAAATGTTCATTGCTAAAGATGTGTTTGGATCAAAATGAGAAAATTCACCTAACAGTGCCTGTTTTGAAAACTCATGTACAGGAATGATATATCTACCTTCGTGTTCATATGTTCTAATTATTTTCTCTGCTTCCACATTAGGGCTTCCAATAAATCCAGTTATGAAAGTGAGAGCTTGTCTTACATTTCCCCCCGTGATGTTTTCTATAAATTCACCAAGTGATTTATTTCTTCTCAATGATTCGAGTAAAACCTTTATAAAAATAGATAAGTTGTCGATGTTTATTCTTACGAATTCGGCTTTTTCCAATGGGATCTTACCCTCGGACATTTCAAGAGCAAACTGAAGCCTTTTATCTAAAACTTGATCAATTCTTGGGGGAGAAATAGTAAATACTTTATGAGGATAAGCCGTCAGGGCACCTGAGGATTTTGATTTGAAGAACGTTTGTGGTCGTACAGATATGAAGACTAGTGAGCACCATTCTTTAGCCAACTCTTGAGAAATGACGAAAGCTTGTTGTTGTGTGTCAAAGTCTCTTTGGTCTGCATTATCAATACAGATTATTACTTGTTTTTTGCTTTGTTTGGATAAATGTGCAATAGAGTTTTTTAAATGCTCATCTTTATTGTTTATTTTTGATGATAGCATTTCTAATTGCTTCTCTTCATATTTTTCTCTGTTCGTCTCTCTGAGCCCCCCCCAAATACCACTGGCAAATCGCTGTATGTCTCTTGAGTATACGCCTCTTACAAATTTTAATTCTGATGTGTCGGTGTTATATTTGCAGAGCAATTGCTCTTCAATCTCATTCAGAATAAATTGCTGAAGATTTGTAGCTAATGTGGCTTTTGCACCTAAATCAATATAAATGTATATCGCTTCATTGAATTCTTTAAACGCGCTAGAGTAAATAAGATTTTTTACAAAAGATGTTTTGCCTACGCCCACATCACCAATCAGTACAATTGGCCTTTTGGATAAAGCCTCTGCCATTATGCTAGGATCTAACCCGTGTTCTCGTTTATCTGGTTTTACGGATGTGAGTTTAGGTGACGCCTCACTATCACTAAATAAGGCAGCATAACGAGCTTGGATCATTTCTTTACTTAATAAAGCATATTTTGAAAGGGCACCACTTTCGCAATAACATTTTTTATAAAAAATCTCCTCGTTTTCTGTGCTTTCTAGTGCATCTTGTATTATCAACTCCGATATTTGGCGTAGAGATGTTTGAATTTCACTTGCATATCTAACTTTAGGATACATTGTAAGGTATGATGATAATTTATTAGGTATTCCTTTCACATCGGAAGCCAAATACTTTATTAAGCGCTGTTCTTTTACTCCAAAATAAGAAAGCATATTCCATGCTAGAGTAAAATTATCAAGCATATCAGATAAACTATCAAAGACTAGTGCTTTTCCATCAAGAGGAGAACAGCCATTTTGATTGCTTGCAATGAAAGATATATATTGGTGACCATTTGTAGCAACGGCAATAGGTGTTCCTCTAGAAGCGCAGTAATGTTGAACCTGCCTAATTGCGTTACCTAAATCGTCGTTGGCTTTTAATAGAGTGGGTAAGTCTATAATATTTTTCTTGGATAATCCTGCAGGTATTTCAAAAACTCTACCTTCTCGTTTGGCTTCGATAATTACTTGCCTTGGAGAGCCTAGCTCATAGTCCGTAAACGTATTTTGTTCATATTCCTCTACTTCTATTTGATCATCTGGCCATGCAAAAACATCTGTAATTATCTTGTTTATGATGTGGTGTCTTGTTTGTGCTTCATTTCTTATTTTTTCAAGATCTGAATTTTCTTCAATTATTTTTCTTAAAAATTGTTCACATTCATGCATGGTTTTCATTATATCTCCCTATGTCTTCTAATACTGAAATCTAGAGTTCTTACATTTAGTTTGCAGCATTGAACTTATGTTGACTGAACTCGTGATTCACTGAGGAGTCCCTTCGGAACCAGTCTCCAAGTGGCACATATTAACCGGAGGGATAGAAAACTGAAGGGGCAGGGGCCTAAAACCGGCTCTGGCTCAATAAATCAGTCAATAATCGGCTTATTTTTGTTCGATTTGGCTTTGGCTTGATGATGACCTGCCAGCTCGATAGCAAAACCAAACAACTTGCCATCGCCCCAAGCGGCTTTGGCGTGCTGCACAGCCCATTTTTGGCCCTTGGTATGGCTTTTCTCCCCGGATTTCGTTGCTCCGCTTGTCCGGTTTGGGGCGGCCGATCCTGTCTGCAAACGCCTCTGAACGTCTCCGCCACACGGCTGGGGCAGGGGCTGGTCAGCCGGTGTCGAGCTCGTCACTTTTGTCGTGTCGATCACACTTCCCACCCCGTCGTCACCCTCGTCAGGGGTGGCAATCAGCACGATCTTCTTTCTGATTACTCCTTTATTTTCAATTGCTTGTAAATTTTTATCGCGCCATTTGCCCGTTTTGGTCTGATAAATGCTTTGTGGGGGGCTGGCCGCCTCTTTGCCTGTCGGCGGGCGGCCCGGTGTAACGAACCATTTAGGATCCCTCTCTATGAACAGCTTCGTGATTGCAGATCCCAGTCTCTGTATTGGGTGTCGTACCTGTGAGGTGGCCTGCGCCGTTTCACACCAGTCAGGGTCTTGCAGCGGGACCCTTGAGCGGGAGGGCGGCCTGCATCTTGCCATCGAGGATGGACATCTGGTCTCCAGGGACAGCTACTTTCAGCCGCGCCTGAAGGTGATCGTGGGCAGCAAGGTGACCACACCGGTACTCTGCCGCCAGTGTGAAGACAAGCCGTGCGCCATGGCCTGCCCGAACAATGCCATCGTCAGCGAAGATGGTTGCGTCAAGGTGTTGCAGGAGCGCTGCATCGGCTGCAAGTCCTGCGTGGTGGCCTGTCCTTACGGCGCCATGGCGGTGGTGCTCAAAGAGGTGCCCCCGACTGCCGATTCGCTCTTCAAGCGGCCGCAGACCAAGGCGCAGGCGCTCAAGTGCGATCTCTGCCGTCACCGCGAGGCGGGCCCGGCCTGTGTCGAGGTGTGTCCGACCCAGGCGCTGCGGCTGGTCACGCCGGAGCATCTTGAAAACCTGAACCGGCAGAAGCAGCTGGCCAGTGCCGAGGCACTGCTGGCGATGCCGGCGCGGGTGTGAGCGGGCTTGCCGAGCCGTTTTTCGTTAACAAACAAGAGTGTGAGTCATGAAAAAAGTCATTACCGTGTGCCCCTATTGCGGCACCGGTTGCAAAATCAACCTGCTGGTTGAAAACGACAAGGTGGTGGGGGCCGAAGGCGCCAACGGCCGGACCAACGAGGGGCAGCTCTGCCTCAAGGGCTATTACGGTTGGGATTTCTTGAACGACACCAACCTGCTGACCCCCCGTCTCAAGAGCCCGATGATCCGCCGCGAGCGCGGTGGCAAGTTCGAGGCGGTCTCCTGGGATGAAGCGATCGAGTTCGCCAGCAGCCGTCTGGTTGCCATCAAGGCGAAATATGGCCCGGACGCCATCATGACCACCGGCTCTGCCCGTGGCCCCGGCAATGAAGCCAACTATGTGATGCAGAAATTTGCCCGTGCGGTGATTGGGACGAACAACGTCGACCACTGCGCGAGGGTGTGACACGCACCCTCAGTCTCCGGTCTGGAGACAACTGTAGGCAACGGCGCCATGAGCAACGCCATTCCCGAAATTCAAGAGACCAAGTGCCTGCTGGTGTTTGGTTACAACGCTGCTGACTCTCACCCCATCGTCGCCCGCCATATCCTCAAGGCGAAGGCAAACGGGGCCAAGGTGATTGTGTGTGATCCCCGCATGGTGGAGACCGCCCGCATCGCCGATCAGTGGTTGCCGCTCAAAAACGGTTCCAACATGGCGCTGGTTAACGCCTTCGCCAACGTGTTGATTAACGAAGGGCTCTACAACAAGGCCTTTGTCGCCAACTACACCGAAGGGTTCGAGACCTTCAAGGCGACGGTGGCCAAGTACACCCCGGAATATGTCGAGGGGATCACCGGCCTCAAAGCCGCCGATATCCGCGCCGCCATTCGCACCTATGCCGAGTCGCCTGCGTCCATGATCCTGTGGGGCATGGGGGTGACCCAGTACGGTCAGGCGGTGGACGTGGTCAAGGGGCTGGCGGGTCTGGCGCTGCTGACCGGCAACTTTGGTCGTCGCGGTACCGGTTGCGGGCCTGTTCGTGGTCAGAACAACGTGCAGGGCACCTGTGACATGGGGATGCTGCCCCACCAGTTCCCGGGTTATCAGTCGGTGGCCGATCCCGAGATCAGCGCCAAGTTCGCCAAGGCGTGGGGCGTGGAGTCGCTGTCCCAGAAACCGGGATACCGCCTGACCGAGCTTGGCCACAAGGTGGAGGAGGGCAAGTGCAAGGCCTTCTACATCTTCGGTGAAGACCCGGCCCAGACCGAGGCAGATCTCGGTCAGTTCCGTCGCACTCTGGCGGGGATGGAGCTGGTGATCGTGCAGGATATCTTCATGACCCAGACCGCCGAGATGGCCGACGTCATTCTGCCCGCCACCAGTTGGGGCGAGCATGAAGGGGTCTACAGCTCGGCGGATCGCGGCTTCCAGCGCTTCTACAAGGCGGTGACGCCCCCCGAGAACGTGAAGCCGGACTGGGCCATCTTCTCGTTGATGGCGACCGCCATGGGTTATCCCATGGAGTACCATAACACCGAAGAGATCTGGGACGAGATGCGTGCGCTCTGCCCGCTCTATGCCGGGGTCAGCTACGACAAGATGGCCGACCTCAAGAGTGTGCAGTGGCCCTGTCCGACCGAGGGTCACCCGGGCACCAGCACTCTGTTCGAGGGGAACGTGTTCACCACCCCGAGCGGCAAGGGTCAGCTGATTGCCTCCGAGTGGCGGCCGCCGCTGGAGCAGCCCTGTGCCGAGTACCCGCTGGTGCTCTCCACCGTGCGCGAGGTGGGTCACTACTCCTGCCGCTCCATGACCGGCAACTGCTCGGCGCTGCAGACCCTGGCCGATGAGCCTGGCTATGTGCAGATCCACCCGAGCGATGCCAAAAAGCTCGGGGTGAAGGATCAGGCGCTGGTCTGGATCTCGTCGCGCCGTGGCAAGGTGATCACCCGGGCCAATTACAACGACCGGGTCAACGCCGGGGTGGTCTACATGACCTACCAGTGGTGGATCGGGGCCTGCAACGAGCTCACCATCGAGCACGTCGATCCCGTCTCCCACACGCCGGAGTACAAGTACTGCGCGGTGAAGATCGAGCGTATCGACAATCAGCCTGAGGCGGAAGTGTACGTCCAGACTGAATACAGCGCGCTCAAGGCGAAATTGCGCAGCGCAGCCAAAGGCTGACCCGCCCTAAAAAAGGACGTTCTGCACAAATAAGGGAACCCGACTCGGATTTATCGAGTCGGGCACCCTTTTATTACCCAAAAATAGGGGATAAATGATGCAACATGAAATTGGTCGCTTATTCGGAATTTTCTATATTGGTACCTATCTGGCGGCGATATTGCTGGGAATAGGTTGCTATATTTGGCGCGACGAGATGACATTTCTGCTCGGCTTCGGCTTTTTCGGCTGTTTTATGGCAGCGCGGCTCGCCATGAGCAGCGTATTTTCTGCCTTGAGTATTTCCAGTGCCTGGCTGATCGGGTTTATCTCCACCACCTTGATCAACGGCCTGCTGCTGGGGGTGATCACCCTGCTGATCTACCTCACGCACCAGAGCGTCACCGCCGAGCTTGCCGACAACGCCAGCTGGCTGCTGATGGCCTTCCAGAGCTTGTCGGCCCTCTTTATCTTCGGTGGCCTGAAGTGCTGCCACAGCCGGATCATCACCTCGTAAATTGCCGATGGATGGGCAGCAAACGCCATCTTGAAACCCGCAGCCAGCGAAGAGGAAAGGGCAGATCTGACAGTTGACGGCGGCCCACTTTTCAGGCGCCTTAATTGAGATCAAGAACTGATGAAATAACCGGTTAAATATGGCCATCAGATATATTAAATCGGATTGTAATGAAATTTGAGCTCATCTATGATGAGTCGCCATTCCAATATATCCCCCGATAACGATGTTACTTTTTGTTGTCGTTCGTTAATAACAACTCTGGAATTGCAACATGCGACAATTTTCGTCACCGCTTTTCTTATTGGCAGCCGCTTTTACGGGCTGCGGCTATTTATTTTGGTGACGAGTGCTTGTCGTGATGCGATGGCATGGACAGCCTGACTGGTGACTAAATCGATATAACGTGAGGCCGCAATGCTAAATGTGAGTGCCATCCCCCTGGACGAGATCTCTCCCATCTGGGACGACGGTTTTCTCCTGCTCTCCAAATCCCTCCTGTCGGCCGTGACGCTCGATGATTTTATCCACAAACTCAACAAGATAGATGCCAGCTTCGGCGGCGTGACCCGGGTCAACCTGATCCTCAACATGGGTGCGGACGAGGAGGCCATCTTCTACTTCATGGGACATTCCGGCCCAAAGCATCTGGTCTGCCCCAAGGCAGAGCTGCACCTCTCCCCCCGTCCTACCAAAGAGACCCCGGAACAGGCCATCATTCTCGCTGCCGCCCGCTTTGAGAATCGCTGCCCGGCGCTGGATCGCGAAGGGGTCTACGGGGGGCTGCGCTCCTACTGCCAGCTCCCCATTACCACCGCCCGCAGCCATCTGGGCGGGGTCGAGTTTATCAACACCCAGCTCGACAGCTTCACCATGGAGACACTCGCCAAGCTGACCCAGCTGGCGGCCATTATCGCCATTGCGCTGGAGAACGTGCTCGACAAGGAGCGCACTCTGGAGCAGGCCAACTCCCTGCGTCTTGAGCGCGACAGCTGCAAAATTCTGGTGGATGTGACCAACGCGGTAATCAAACTGGTGCGCATCGCCGAGCTGCCCAAGAGCCTGTTTGCCATCCTGCACCACCACTTTGGCATCAGCAGCTTGTGTCTGGCGGAGTACAACGCCACCTCCGACAGCTTCAAGAGCTATCTGGTCAATCAGCACCAGAGCGATCAGCCGGGCATCATCGATCACTCCTGTTTTGAAAAGAAGTGTCTGCAGGGGGCCCTTGGTCATAGCGAGCCGTTTTTTGTCTATCGCGAACACGGCCACTGCTGCAGCAATCGCTGCCGCTTTACCTCCCAGATCCTGCCGCCCGAGGCTGACAGCTCCTGCATTTTGCCGCTGCGCTATCGGGGCAACCTGCTGGGGGTGTTGATCCTCTCGCACCCCAACGCCGACTTTTTTGCCGATATCGATATCTCCTTGCTGGAGCAGGTAGCGGCGCGCACGGCGATTGCCATGAACAACGTGCAGGCGCAGCAGGAGATCTCCAACACCACGGGGGCCCGCGAGAAGACCATTCGCATCAACGAGCCGCAGATGCAGGGGGAGTTCCCCCACATCATCTACCAGAGCGCGGTGATGGAGAGCGTGCTGGAGAAGGTGCGGCTGGTGGCCGAGAGCGACAGCACCGTGCTGATCCTCGGCGAGACCGGCACCGGCAAGGAGCTGATCGCCCAGGCCATTCACGCCCTGAGTGCCCGCCACGACCACGAGATGGTGAAGGTGAACTGCGCCGCCATTCCCACCGGCCTTATCGAGAGCGATCTCTTTGGCCACGAGAAGGGGGCCTTTACCGGCGCCTTGACCCAGCGGATCGGCCGTTTCGAGCGGGCCCATAAGGGGACCCTGTTCCTCGACGAAGTGGGGGATATGCCGCTGGACTTGCAGCCCAAACTGTTGCGGGTATTGCAGGAGCACGAGCTGGAGCGGGTGGGCAACAGCAACCCCATCGCGGTGGATGTGCGGCTGGTGGCCGCCACCAACTGTGATCTGCTCTCCATGGTCAAGAACAAGCGTTTCAGAAGCGATCTCTACTACCGCCTCAACGTCTTTCCCATCGAGCTGCCGCCCCTGCGCGAGCGGCGCGAGGACATTCCACTCTTGGTCAATTTCTTTATCAAGAAGATCGCCAAGCGGATGCGCCGCACCATCACCTCGATCCCCGCCGATGCCATGAAAATGCTGGTGTCGCTGCCCTGGTACGGCAATATCCGCGAGCTGGAGAACGTCATCGAGCGCGCCGTGGTGATGACCCGCGGCCATGTGCTCAACCTCTCGCCTGATGAGCTGATGCCCCTCAAGGGTTACCACAAGATTGAGACTCTGGTTTATGACGAGCCCGCCACGCCGCTCTTTGCCGAGGAGGGTCCGATTGATGAGCGCGAGGCGATCATCACCGCCCTGCGTGACTGCAACGGCATCGTCGCTGGCGAGCGGGGGGCGGCCAACCGTCTCGGCATGAAGCGCACCACCTTGCTCTCCAAAATGAAGCGGCTCGGCATTTCAGCCCGAGATCCCGAGATCATTGACGGGGTCGCACCATGAGGGGAGGAGCAGATGCGGCTCTGCCGGAGTTGAAACCTGAGCAGAGCGAGCTGGCCCGCTGCGCCATCCATCGCGAGGTGCTGCACTACCGCGCCGATACCTTGACCTGCGACAGCGAAATGGCGCTCCCCTCCGAGACGCCGGTGGTGCTGGTCTACAACGGCATCGCCCACAGCGTGATGATGTGTTCGGCCTCCGATCTGGAGGATTTCGCCATCGGTTTTTCGCTATCCGAGGGGATCATCGACAGCCTGCTCGATATCCACGACATCGAGCAGCATGACGGCTGTCAGGGGATTGAGCTGCATATCACGTTGGCCAATCGCTGCGTTTATCGCCTCAAAGAGAAGCGGCGCACGCTCGCGGGGCGCACCGGTTGCGGCATCTGCGGCAGCGAGAGTCTGGAGCAGGTGATCCGCACCCAGCCAAGCTTGCCCGACAGTCAGCGTCTGGCGGTGGGCCATATCGACAAGGTATTGAGCGCGCTGCGCCCGCTCCAGTTGCTGGGTCAGCGCACCGGCGCTACCCATGCGGCAGTGCATCTGGATGGTGAGGGCAATATTCTCGCCATCCGCGAGGATGTGGGGCGCCATATTGCGCTGGACAAGCTGGTGGGCCATCTGTGCCGCACGGGTCGGCGCGACGGCGCCATTCTGGTGACCAGCCGCGCCAGTTTCGAGATGGTACAAAAGTGCGCCAGCGCCGGGGTGGAGATCCTGCTCGCCATCTCCGCCGCCACCGAGCTTGCGGTCGAGCGGGCCGAGCAGACCGGGCTCACCCTGGTCGGTTTTTGTCGCCCCGGGCGGGCCGAGATCTACAGCGGCTGCCAGCGAATCCTGCTCAAGTAATGGCAAGGCCGTGAACCCGTTAAACGGGTCATAAAAACAGGCAATCAAAAAGGGCGGGGAGTGTGACTCCCCGCCCTTGTTGTATCTGCCTATAGCTTGCGGATTAGCGCGCCAGCAAGATACGCAGCATGCGGCGCAGCGGCTCGGCGGCGCCCCACAGCAGTTGGTCACCAACGGTAAAGGCGGCCAGATACTCAGGGCCCATATTGAGTTTGCGCAGACGGCCCACCGGAATGCTGAGGGTGCCGGTAACGGCCGCAGGGGTCAGCTCGCGGGCGGTGATATCGCGATCGTTGGGGATCACTTTTACCCAGTCGTTGTGGGCAGCCAGCAGCGCTTCGATCTCTGCCAGCGGCACATCTTTTTTCAGCTTGATGGTGAAGGCCTGGCTGTGGCAGCGCAGGGCACCGATCCGCACGCACAGACCATCCACCGGAATGACGGCGTTCTCGATACCCAAAATCTTGTTGGTCTCGGCCTGCCCCTTCCACTCTTCACGGCTCTGGCCGTTGTCGAGCTTGGTGTCAATCCAGGGGATAAGGCCACCGGCCAGCGGCACGCCGAAGTTGTCTACCGGCAGGGTGCCGGAGCGGGTCTTCTCGGTGATCTTGCGCTCGATGTCGAGGATGGCGGAGGCAGGGTCTGCCAGCTCGACCGCCACTTCGTCGCGCAGCATCCCCATCTGGGTGACCAGCTCGCGCATATGGCGGGCACCGCCACCGGAGGCCGCCTGATAGGTAGCAACGCTCACCCACTCCACCAGATCGGCCTTGAACAGGCCGCCGAGGGCCAGCAGCATCAGGCTGACGGTGCAGTTGCCGCCGACGAAGGTCTTGATGCCATCGTTCAGGGCCTGCTCGATGACGTCGCCGTTGACCGGATCCAGAATGATGACGGCGTCTTTCTCCATCCGCAGGGAGGAGGCGGCGTCAATCCAGTAACCCTGCCAGCCAGCGGCTTTCAGGCGCGGATAGACATCCTTGGTGTAGTCGCCGCCCTGGGCGGTGATGATGATATCCTGCTTGGCCAGCGCTTCGATATCGAAGGCGTCTTGCAGAGTACCGGCATCGACGCCGAAGTTGGGAGCGGCCTCACCGGCCTGGGAGGTGGTGAAGAATGTGGGTTGAATATGGGCGAAATCCTGCTCTTCCTGCATCCGGCTCATCAGAACCGATCCCACCATGCCACGCCAACCGACCAAACCTACTTTTTTCATATTGTCCTACCCTGGATTGCTGCTAAAGAAACTCGTGGTGACACCCGTAACCCCTTGTCTGGCGACGCCTGTTTACAAGCGGTTTACAGGCCATTTAAAAAATATGCGCTGCGAAAAATGCGTCTATCCACATTACGGATTGTGACGGCTTGCGCAAGTCGAATTGCGCAATATTCTGTGCCGTTTGCTGCATTAACCGGCAGCCAGACTACCGCTCAGGCAGACGGGGAGGGAGAAGGTCAACATCAGACGAAAAGGCCACCGTTATTGGCGGTGGCCTGTCAATAAAGCGGTTGAGTACGTCCTCTGCTGTTGTCTGAGGGCTTAGTTGGCGAGTGAAACAGCCCGACAGCTTGGGCGCTTAGCCGTAACGGGCCAGGGTGAGCCCCTCATCGCTGATGGCGGGCTCGCTGCCGCTGATAAGATCGCACAACAGCTGACCCGAACCGGCCGCCATGGTCCAGCCCAGGGTGCCGTGGCCGGTATTGAGCCAGAGGCCGGGAATGGGGCTCGGCCCCACCAGCGGGGTGCCATCCGGCGTCATGGGGCGCAGGCCGGTCCAGAACTCGGCTTGGCTGATATCGCCCCCCTCGGGGAAGAGATCGCCCACCACCATCGCCAGGGTGTCGTGGCGCCTCGGATTAAGGGCGAGGTTGTAGCCCGACAGCTCCGCCATGCCGCCGACCCGGATCCGCTCGTCAAAACGGGTGATGGCCACCTTGTAGGTCTCATCGAGCACGGTACTGCGCGGCGCGGCCTCGGCATTGATCATCGGCAGGGTGAGGGAGTAGCCCTTGACCGGATAGACCGGCAGTTCGAGCCCGAGCGGGCGCAGCAGCGGCCGTAGAAAACCGGTGGCATAGCTGCCGAGCGCACAGACGATGGCATCGGCACGATAGCGCTGCTCGCCCGCCCGTACCGCCACGGCGCGGCCGCGGGCTTGCTCAATCTCGTCGATGTCGCAGTTGAAGACGAACTTGACCCCGAGCTTCTCGGCTTCAAGGGCAAGGGCCTTGGTGAAGCGGAAGCAGTCGCCGGTCTCGTCGCCGGGCAGACGCAAGCCGCCGACGATTTTGCCGCGCACCCGCGCTAGCGCAGGCTCTGCCGCCTCGCAGCCGCTGGCATCCAGCGACTGGTAAGGGACGCCATACTCCTCCAGCACCTCGATATCGCGCTGACTGGCATCGAGCTGGGACTGGCTGCGAAACAGCTGCAGGGTGCCGAGCTGGCGCCCTTCGTAATCGATGTTCAGCTCGTCACGCAGCAGCTTCATGCAGTCGCGGCTGTATTCGGCCAGACGCACCATGCGCCCCTTGTTGGTGGCATAGGCGGTCGGGGTGCAGTTGGCGAGCATTCTGAGCATCCAGCGTAGCTGGAAGGGGTCGGCAGTGGGGCGCACGGTGAAGGGGGCATGCTTTTGCAGCATCCACTTGGCGGCCTTGAGGGGAATGCCGGGGGCCGCCCAGGGGGCTGCATAACCCGGGGATATCTGCCCGGCGTTGGCATGGCTGGTTTCAAGGGCGACGCCACCTTGTCGCTCCAGCAGGGTTACTTTGTGACCTGCTTTGGCCAGATACCAGGCGCTGGTTACCCCTATCACGCCGCCACCGAGAACCACTATCTCCATATCGTCTTTCCTTGACTGATCTCCTGATGTGGCCACCACCATAATCAGCCGCCACAGGATATTCAACCGCTCTGCGCAGGATTGGGATCTCCGTCTGCTTGCCTGTCACAAGCTGGTGTTTGGTGCGATGGTGAGCCTGATTGCCAGCGCAAAGCGCTGCGCTGTTGTGAGGGACATGGCCCGCTTACAACTGCTCCAGCTTGATCAGGTAGTGCTCCGCCGTCGCCAGAATGGCCTGCTGTTGTTCTGCGGCTTGGCCATCCCAGTTGGCATAGGGGAGGGCGAGGCGAGGGTTGCTGCCAAGTTTGTCCCGATTGCGCCAAAGAAAGTGCCAGTAGAGGCTGTTGAAGGGGCAACTTCCGTCGCCGTGGCGCGCTTTCACCTGATAGTGGCACCCCTTGCAGTAGTGGCCCATCCGCTCGAGATAGGCGCCGCTGCTGGCGTAGGGCTTGCTGCCCATCAGGCCGCCATCGGCAAACTGGCTCATGCCGCGGGTGTTGGGCAGCTCCACCCACTCGATGGCATCCACATAGATGCCGAGATACCACTGATCCACCTCGTCAGGATCGAGCCCCGCCAGCAGGGCAAAGTTGCCGGTCACCATCAGCCGCTGGATATGGTGGGCGTAACCGTGCTCCAGAGACTGGCCAATGGCGTGGCGCACGCAAGCCATTCTGGTTTCGCCGCTCCAGAAAAAGCCGGGCAGCGGCCGGTCGGCCCCGAGAAAATTGGTCTGCTTGTAGTCGGGCATCTTCTCCCAGTAGAGGGAGCGAACAAACTCGCGCCAGCCGAGGATCTGGCGAATAAAGCCCTCCACCTGCGCCAACGTGATGGTTGCCTGATTGGCCTGCCAGTGGGTCTCGGCGGCCCGAATCACCTCAAGCGGATGAAGCATCTTGCTGTTGAGGGAAAACGACAAACGGCTGTGAAACAGGCTCCAGCCCCGCTCGCTCAGGGCATCCTGATAGCGGCCAAAATGAGGCAGGCAGTGGGTGAGAAAATGGGCCAGCAGCTCGCGACTCTGGCGCCGGGTGATAGGCCACGGTAGGGCGCTGGCATCCGCCTCGCCGATGGTGCTGACCCCGTGGCGGGTCAGCATGGCATCAATCTCGCTCACCTCGTTGGCAAAGGTGAGGGGCGCCGGGATGGGCTGGCTCGCCGGCAGCTTGGCGCGGTTCTCGTCATCAAAATTCCAGCGCCCGCCAAGGGGTTGGCCGCGCTCATCGAGCAGCACTTGGTATTGCTTTCGCAGGGCGCGGTAGAAGAACTCCATCCGGCTGTGAGGATAGCGCTGCCAGCCATCGCGGGGGGTGAGAAAATGTTCGCTCTCCACCTCGGTGACAGGGATGGCAAGGCCCGCCGCCCAGCTTTTCAACTGGTTGGCGAGGCGCCACTCGTCCGGGCTCTGCCAGGCAAAGCTGCTGGCCTGATGTGCTTCGAGCTGAGCCTCCAGCAAGCCGGGCAAATCGTGCCAGCGGGCGCTCTCATCAAGGGTCAGGTAACAGACGCGGTGGCCCGCTTGGGTGAGGGCTGCCGCGAAGGCGCGCATGGCGGCAAAGAAGGCCAGCACCTTCTGGCGATGGTGGCGGCAGTAGTCGGTCTCCTGGCGCAGCTCCGCCATCAGATAGCAGATTGCTGGATCCGGTGTGCGAAACCAGCTGTGACCGGCGTTCAGCTGATCGCCGAGAATCAGGCGCAGCTCCATCAGACTCGATCCCCCTCAGGTTGCTGGCTGCGGTGACGAGCGTGGCGACAGCGCTCGCTGCAGTAGCGAACCTCCTCCCAGCTGCGTGCCCACTTGCGCCGCCAGCTGAAGGGGCGTTGGCAGACGGGGCAGATCTTCTCGGGGAGATGGGGTTTGCGATGCATGATGGCTTCCGGCCTTGGCTGATGGGGTATGTGGCTTGTGGGTAGGGAGAATAACGAAGCGGGGGCGCGAGCGGATCAACCTCACTGCCAGTTTGCCGCTCAGATGCGCACTTTGTGAGCGGGCGCACAGCCCGTCGGTGCGCCCCTTGTTTGCCAATTAACCAACCGTTAACGTGGCGAGGCTGCCCGCTGGCAGCACCCATCAATGGATCTTGTTGGCCACCGACTGTCTACAACCAATATGGAGGGGAGTGATGCCAATCATGACAGCTACGCCCCGGGCAGCTTGCCTGCTCGCCCACTGGTATACCCGGGATCCCATTCTCACCTTCGACTTTCCTCACCGCTGATTGGCGGCACCCGCCGTTTGAATTTGTCAGCCGGACGACCCTGATCGCCCCGGCCTCTTTGCCAATCCTGATTTCAAACACACTGGCCCCGCGCCGGTGAGGAGTCTTTTATGCGTCGTATACCCGAGCCGTTTCGTATCAAGATGGTCGAGCCCATCAAACAGACCACTGGCGCCGAGCGTCGTGCCGCCCTCGAGGCCGCTGGCTGGAACCCCTTCCTGCTGTTGGCCGAGGATGTCTATATCGATCTGCTGACCGACAGCGGCACCGGTGCCATGTCCGACCGCCAGTGGGCCGGCATCATGATGGGGGATGAGGCCTATGCGGGCAGCCGCAACTTCGTCGAGCTGGAGCGCACGGTGCGCGAGATTTTTGGCTACCAGCATGTGATGCCCACCCACCAGGGGCGCGGGGCCGAGCAGATCCTCTTCCCCGAGCTGGTCAAGCGCTGCAAGGGCAAGGCGCCGGTCTTTATCTCCAACTACCATTTCGACACCACCAAGGCCCATGTGGAGTTGGCTGGCGCGCGGGCTATCAATCTGCTCACCCCGAAAGCCCTCGACACCACGGCCCCCTACGCCTGGAAAGGGGATTTTGATCTTCCCCGCCTGACCGACACCATCGAGACGCTGGGAGGCGACAACGTGGCCGGTATCATCATCACGGTCACCTGCAACAGCGCCGGTGGTCAGCCGGTCTCCATGGCCAATATGGAGGCGGTTTCCGAACTGGCCCGTCGCCACCATATTCCGGTGGTGATCGACGCCGCCCGTTTCGCCGAGAACGCCTGGTTTATCAAGGAGCGGGATCCGGCTTATGCCAAGTGCAGCATCAAGGAGATAGTGCGCGAGATGTTCGCGTTGGGGGACATCTTCACCATGTCGGCCAAAAAGGACGGACTGGTCAATATCGGCGGGTTGTGTTGCTTTAAAGAGGATCTCGACCTGTTCCGCGCGGTGCAGGTGCGCTGCGTAGCGATGGAGGGTTTTGTCACTTATGGCGGGCTTGCGGGACGGGACATGGCGGCGCTCGCCATCGGCCTACGCGAGGGGATGGATGAGGAGTATCTCACCTATCGCATCAGTCAGGTGGCCTATCTCGGCGAGCGGCTGGCCGAGGCGGGGATCCCGATCCAGACCCCCACCGGCGGCCATGCGGTGTTTGTGGATGCCAAAAAGCTGCTGCCCCATATTCCGGCCGAGCAGTTCCCTGCCCATGCGCTCGCCTGCGAGCTCTATCTGGAAGGGGGCGTGCGCGGGGTGGAGATTGGCTCCCTATTGCTGGGGCGTGATCCCGCCACAGGCAAGCAGGAGGCGGCAGATTTCGAGCTGTTGCGGCTCACCATTCCGCGGCGGGTCTACACCCGGGATCACATGGACTATGTGGCCGACTGCCTGATCGCGGTGAAAGCGCGGGCCAGCCACATTCGCGGGCTCACCTTTGACTACGAGCCGCCGTTGCTGCGCCACTTCACCGCGCGGCTGAAACCTGTCTGATCAGCAACCGGTCAGATGGGGTGATCAACCGCGCACAAACTGTGCAGATCACCAGTCGCTCCCGGTTAAACGGCCCAGTAAAAAAGCCCCCGCACCTTGGTGCGGGGGCTTTCGTTTATCGAAGCGAAGCGGGGGTCAGACCGCCTGATACTCCAGCTCGATGGAGCCCAGTGCCTTGAGGGTGGACTGGGCGGAGTCACGCTGGCTGATCTGGCCGTTTTTGTTCTCCAGCAGTACGGCGCGGCGGATGGTGGCGAGATCTTCGCCATTAAGCACTGCATGGGCGCAGGCCATCTGCATCGGCGGCAGGCTGGGGTTGAAGGCGGCGTTCTCGGCGTAGCGGCCAGAGAAGATGCGGCCATCGGCAAACTGCAGCGCCACCGCGGCATAGCCCTGACTGTAGGGGGCGTAGCTTTGACGGGCGGCGGCCAGCGCGGCTTGCCACAGCGGGTCTTCGCTTTGAAGCTCAAGCTCTGCGTGATCCTGCGGGCTCATCAGCGCATCCGTGATGTCGAGATCAGCCGGGCCAAACGAGTGGGGCAGGAAGGATTGCAGGGCGCTCAGGTCATCGGGCAGAGAGACTTTCAGGATCTTGGCGGTACTCAGCTCGTTCATGAACTGACGGCAGTGGCCGCAAGGGGTGTAGTTGACGGTGATTTCAGAGATCCCGGTCTCGCCACCCAACCAGGCGTTGGAGATGGCGGACTGCTCGGCGTGGACCGAGTGGAACAACCCTTGCCCTGCAAACTCCATGTTGGCACCGAAGTACCAGGTGCCGCTCAGGCCGCAGGCGATGGCACCGACATAAAACTTGGAGATGGGTGCCACAGAACAGGCGGCGGCCAGCGGCAACAGGGCGAGGCGCAGGGCGCGATCATCGAGACCTGTGGCGGCTTTCAGGGTGGCGACTTGCTCCGGCGTGAAGCGGGCGTTGAAGTCGGCACTATCCAGCATGGGCTGCACGGCTGCTTTGAGCGGGGCAGAGAGGGTATCGAATGGCTTGGCAAAACGGGGATGCATAGTGTGTCCTCAAAGGCCAATTGGGCGGCCATTGTAGGGAGCAAGCTCGGGTAAATGTGTGAGCAGGCTCACACCCTGACGGGCAAACGGAGGGGGATGGTAATGGAAACGTTTGTCTTGTGCAAATTGTGCGGCAGGTCGCACCCCGAGAGGCCAGCAGGCCCCCCGGAATGGTCAACAGGTGGTCAATGGGGTGATCAGATCAGCCAGTGATAGATGGCAAACAGCAGCGGGGCGACGGCAGCGGTGAGGATCCCGCACACTACCATGGCCAGCGACGCAAATGCCCCCTGGGTGATCCCCTTCTCGGCGGAGGTGGCGGTGCCGATGGCGTGGGCACAGGCCCCCATGGCGAGCCCTTGCGCTTCCGGATCGGTCACTTTGAGCAGTTTGAGTAACGGGTAGCCGATCAGGGCACCGACAATCCCCACCACCACCACCACGGCGGCCGCGATGGCGGGAATGCCGCCGATGGACTGGCTGACGCTCATGGCGAGCGGGGTGGTGATGGATTTGGTGGCAAGGGAGGCGAGCAGCGCCGGATCTGTGCCCATAAAATGACCGATCAGCAGGGTTGTGCACACCGAGATCAAGACGGAGGCGAGGGTACAGATTAGGATGGGCTTGAGCTTGGCCTGGATCTGGCGCGCCTGTTGATAGAGCGGCAGCGCCAGCGCCACTACTGCGGGCTCCAGCAGCATGGTAATGGGGCTGCTGCCGCGCTCGTACTGCTCAAGGGGCAGATCAAACCAGAGCAGCAGGCCGATGATCACCGCGGTCGGCACCAGCACCGGATTGATGATGGGCCAGGGCAGGCGGCGATAGAGGGCACGGGTGGCGAAATAGAGCGCCAGGGTCAGGGGAATGGCTAGCCAGAAGATCATTTGTTCATCCTCTGGTAGAGCCGGCCGACGGTGGCGAGGATCAGCACGATCCCGAGCACGATGCAGAGCATGATGACGCCGAAGGATTGGCGCAGGGGCTCAAGCCAGGCCACCAGCCCGACCGCGACCGGCACGAACAGCACGCCCATGTGGCGCAGCAGCAAACCTGCGCCAAGCTCGACCCAGTGCAGCTTGATCAGTTGCAGGGAGAGCAGCACGAAGAGCAGCAGCATGCCGATGATGCTGCCGGGAAAGGCGAACGGCAGGATGGCTGCCACGGATTTACCTGCCAGCAGGCAGGCGACGATGACCATAAAGTCACGAAAGTACAGCAAGGCGCGTTGCGCGATCACGTGAACCTCATCGACTGGGAAGCAAAATCGCAGTTTACCAGAGAGGCCGGGTCGCGGCATTAAAACAATAACAACTGAAATCAGTTCGTTTGAAGCTGATTTGTATGCAGATTATCTGTTGAACATCGTCTGATAGAACCCTTTTTCGAACTACAAGGAGTAGTGATGACATCCCTCTTGTCCCGAGTTCGCCAGCTGGCGAACGATAATGCGTTGCCACCCCAGCTGCTGCAAACCCGTCAGTGGGACGGGCCTCTATGCCGGGTGAGACTCGACAACACCGGCGCTGATGCCACTCCGGTTGAGCGCTGGGTGCTTTTTGACGGCAAGCTTGGCCTGCCGGTGGAGAGCGCCATCTATGGCGAAGGATTCCAGATGCTGGCCCAGACCATGGGTAGCTGGCAATCACCGCAACATGTCGGCCGTTGTCCCGATGCCAGCGTCTATCGCATCACCGATGACAATGGCTATCACACCATTCACAACCTGTTGCTGGTAGAGCATAACAAGGGGTGGCTGCTGCTCGCCTTTGCCAGCTGTCACCGTTTTGGCGGGGAGTTTCGTCTCTACCCTGATGGTCGCTTGCAGATCCTGATGAACTGCGAAGGGCGAAAACTTGCGGCCGGTGAGCACTGGCAGAGCGAGGCGCTGATCTGCCTCGAAGGAGCGGAGCGCGAGGATCTGCTGGCCGAGCTGGCGCGGATGATCGAGGTCGAGCACGGCTCGCTGATCGGCAAGGTAAGTGATCGCCCGAGCGGTTGGTGCTCCTGGTATCACTACTACGCCGAGGTAAGTGCCGCCGATATTCGCGAGAATCTGCAGGTGCGTGCCGAGCGTTTCCCTGCGTTGCGCTATGTGCAAATCGACGACGGCTATCAGGCCAAAATGGGTGACTGGCTCACTCCGTCGGCCAAGTTCGAGCAAGGTGTAGCCTCACTGGCTGCCGAGATCAAACAGGCTGGCTGCGAGCCTGCCCTCTGGGTCGCTCCCTTTATTGCCGAACCCACTTCGCAGGTGTTTCAGGATCACCCCGACTGGTTTGTGAAGGGGGATGACGGTCTGCCGTTGCCCTCCGAGCGGGTCACCTATGGTGGTTGGCGTTGTACCCCTTGGTATGTGCTGGATGGTACCCACCCCGAGGTGCAGGCGCACCTTGAGCAGGTGTTCCGCACCCTGCGCGAACAGTGGGGCATCCACTACTTCAAGCTCGATGCCAACTTCTGGGGCGCCATCCACGGTGGCCGTTTCCACGATCCGGCAGCCACACGGGTTGAAGCCTATCGGCGCGGCATGGCCGCCATCCTGCGCGGTGCTGGCGATGGCGCTTTCCTGCTCGGTTGCAACGCGCCCATCTGGCCAAGCATTGGCCTGGTGCACGGCATGCGGGTGAGCGATGACGTGGAGCGCAACGGCCACCGCTATCGCCAGATCGCTCGCGAAGCCTTCTGCCGTGCTTGGCAAAATGACAAGCTCTGGGCCCTCGATCCCGACTGTATCTGCCTGCGGGATCTGCCGACCCAACAGGCCAGCAAGGCGGATTACAGTTTCCATCTGGCTGCACTGGTGGCGAGCGGCGGCATGATGCTGGCCGGTGATCGGCTGCAGGATCTCGATGAGGAGCAGGCTGCGCAACTGCGCAAGCTGCTTGAGCTCTGTGCGGCCCGGGCACCCTCTGCCCGCTTCGAGTCGATGGATTTTGCCTGCGGCGAAGTAAGCCTGCCCGAGGGGGGCACTCTGCTCTGCCTGTTCAACTGGGAGGGGCAACCACAGGAGTTTCTGCTGCCAGAAGGGGGAACCGATTTTTGGCAGGGGCAGGCAGTCGGCACAACCGTGACCCTGCAAGGGGGCGAGGGGCGGGTGATCCGCTACACCTGATCACCGCATCACCACATACAATTCAGGCTCCATCACGGAGCCTGAATTGTTTCAATCAGCGGTTATCAGTCACGTTTTTCAGTAACGCCACTCAAAACCGACAGCGTATTTGGCGGAGCCATAGCCCGGGATATCACTGCCGGAGGCGATCGCCTTGAGGGTCAGCAACGGGGTGATGGGCACCCCCAGACCAAAACCGATGGCCAGTTGATCATTGGGGTTCCCCATCAGATCGACCCGCATCACTCGATAAAGGGACATATCCTCGCTCAGGTGCATATAGGCTTGCGAAGCGCGGTTATAGAGCTGACCAAACACCTCCAGCTGGAAACCTGACTGGGCGCTGATGGCCAGCGGTACCCCGACAAACTTGTAGAGATGGGAGCCGTTGAAGTAGCTGTTGGTGATCAGGGGAGTGAAATCAGTCTGCTGATAAAGGGTATTGAAGTTCTGTTCTACGATGCGATAGGTCTGCTCGGGCAGGCGAGCAAGATAATCCGGCACATCGAACCGGTATGCGGCGTTGGCTGCCAGCGGCAGCAGGGCCAGTAATCCGAGCAGTGCGTGGTGACGAGGCATCAGCAAATGGCTTCCGTTCGGCCAAAGAGAACTCTTGCTTGGGAGACATCCGCTCAGGATGTTGCAAGATATTGGTTTTTGGGGAAATCCCCTTCGTCATTATGACCTGAAGAAGGGGATGGGCGGGAAGGATTTATTGTGAAACTACTCACAACTCATAAATCTTCCAGATAGTGGTAGAGACTCTTTAGAATCGCAAAGTTCCGTTCGTTACTCTGGTTCTGCTCGGCCAGTGCCTCGAGACGGGGCACGTAGTCCGGCAGACGGCGGCTGAAGTAGTCGCTGCAGTGCAGGCGCCAGCGTTTCTGCTCTGCTTCGCTCAATGTGTGCGGCCAGTTGCGGGCGCGGTAGCGGAACAGCATTTCCGGCAGCCGGGAGTCGGTAAAGGCGAACTCCCGTTCACCCAGCAGGTCCGCGGGGGTGGCACGCACCAGATCCATGGTGGATTTGTCGCCATGGCCAAAGAATCCGGCGTAGAGCTGGGTATCGGGGTCGCTCTCATTGCTGCCGGCGAACTCCTGATTGAACACTTCCACCAGTTTTTCCCGCACCTCGGGGTGGGCGCGCAGCAGATCCAGGCTCTTGCGGCACTGCTCCCGATTGATGCCGAGCTCGTTGGCGCGCTCCGCGGTCAGGGTGGCGGCCGGCGCCAGTACCGGGCACTTGTTGATGTGTACCAGTTTGACCGGAATGCCCGCCAGATCCCCCAGCTCCTCTTTCTTGGTGTAGAGGCGCTCGCGGATCTCCTCGCTCGTGAGCTCGATAAGCGGGGTGGGGTCACGGGTCAGATCCACCATGATTACCGCGTTCTGGTTGGTGGGGTGCCAGGCAAGTGGCGAGACCCAGCTTGCACAACCCTGCCAGGGGGAGAACATGCCGGAGACGTGCACCAGCGGCTTCATGGTCACCACGTCAATCAGCGCCTTCACCTTGTTTTTGTTACGCAGATCAAAGAGATAACCAAACAGCTTGGGTTGGGCTTTTTTCACCAGCTTGGCCATCTCGATGGTGGCCAGCACGTCCGAGAGTGCATCGTGAGCATTGGCGTGGGCGACGCCGTTGGCAACCGTCAGCTTCTCCAGCCGGAAACTCGGCTTGCCCTCATCGTCAAAGGCCCACTCGATCCCCTCCGGGCGCAGGGCATAGCAGGCCCGCAGCATGTCGAGAATATCCCATCGGGAGTTGCCGTTCTGCCAGCTGTAGGCATAGGGGTCATAGAAGTTGCGATAGAGGGTGTAGCGGGTTACTTCATCATCGAAGCGGATGCTGTTGTAGCCCAGCACACAGGTATTCGGCGTGGCGAATTGCTCGTGGATCTGGCGAATGAAATCCGCCTCGCACAGCCCATCCTTCATCGCCTTTTGCGGCGTGATACCGGTAATCAGGCACGCCTCCGGATCCGGCAGATAGTCCGCCGGTGGCTTGCAGTAGATGACCAGCGGCTCGCCAATGAGGTTGAAATCCGCATCGGTACGAATACCGGCAAACTGCGACGGCCTGTCCTTGGCGGGGCTGATGCCGAAGGTTTCGTAGTCGTGGAAATAGAATGTTGGCTCGTTGCCCGCGTGTGCTGTTTTGCTCATGTTGCTCGAGATGAGGTATCCGATGACGGCGGCTAGCGCCTGGGTGGGCGGTGCCAGGCACCACAATTGTGTGCATGGTAAACCATAGCGCAGGCAGAACGAAGGGCGAGCCGTGCAGGTGGTGGTTTATTGGGCGGTTGCTTCCGATATCTTATGCACTTCTGTCTGGCACACCGGGACTATAAGGCCAATCTATCTCTCAGGATATGATGATTGTTTAGTGATATCTGTAGTGACCGGTTAAGAGGACCCTCATTGGCGATCCTGTCCAGGTTCGGGGTCTGGTAGCCCATCATCCCCTGGTTGTAGGCACTGATGTTCCAGTAGCCGATGTCATCGCCCATGATGGCAAGAATATTGGGCTTGGCGGCTGCTGTGGCACTACCAGCGGTGGCCATTAAGGCAAGGCTCATGGCTATTTTGTTTATTTGAATGGCCATTATTGGCTCCACTCCTAATCTGATGTGAATTAGTACACAAAATGGGCGATGAAAGCAGCGTGCGTTTAACGCGGTGGAAATATCATCCCATGCAGGCTGTTGGAGGGGATGGAATACCCGGATGGGCACATTCCCCTTTATCGCTGTCGTTATGACCAGCAAAGAGTGATATGACCTGAATAGCCCGAGTTAACCGCCGCTTGGAAATCAGCTTTCAACAGTTTCACTCTATAAATCCCGTTTATCCTTGTCGCCTTATAGCGAATATAACCGCTGGTTATCCGATATTTCTTCTCCAACCTTTCGGTCGCAGGCTATCGGGTGGGCTCGAGCGAGCATGGGAAGCTGTATCCAGAAAGCGTGAGGTGTCTACCGCTATCGATGGCGACAAGGCGAATAAATGGGTGATGGAGTTCACAGTTTGGTTAATTAATTTGGGGATGGTGGCAGTTATGAGGGTTGTGGTGTGCCTTTATTCAAAATTCTTACTGGCAAACCGAGCACTCTTTAATTCTGATTAAGTCATAATTAAGTAAAGTGGAGGTGTTGATTGTTTCGTTCAGATATGAGTTTTAAAATTGCTCACAATCTCTACGCGAGATTTAAAAAGTCTACTTGCATATTTTTGAATGGATAAATATGACTTGAATGGGAGTGGACAAATAAATCCAGCTGTGATCTTTGTCTTTTCAAGGTGCGCAGGTTCATAAATGCCTATAAAAACAAGGTAAAAGGCTCGGCTATTGACTAAGTTGATAGAAGGCGAAGCATAAAACAGCGCCAGTTTGATACGACAACATCGCATGGGACCCGGATCATGGACAGAGCGCAGGGCACAGCCCCCTTTTCGTTGCAAGTGGATCTAAGGCAGGTGGTGTATGCCCTGTCAGCCTCGCTGGATCTGGTGGGCATTGGCGATGTGGCCCACGGTAAACGGGTCGGGATTATGGCTGCCGAGTGCAGCCGGGAGCTGGGGATGAGTGAGGCCGAACGCTGTCTGCTGTTCGAGCTCGGAGTGCTGCATGATATCGGTGTCTCCTCGACCATCACCCATCATCATCTGGTCAGCGAGTTCGATTGGGAGTCCTCCCAGCGCCACTGCGAGGTGGGATATCAGCTGCTCAAGGATTTCCGTTTGCTGGCCCCACTGGCCTTGCCTATCCGTTATCACCACACCCACTGGCATCTGTTGCGTGAGATGGCCGATGTGGACCCCAATGTGGCCCGTCAGGCCAACCTTATCTTTCTGGTGGATCGCTGCGATGCGTTGGCGGCGCCCTACTATGGCGATGGTTCATTGTTGATGCATACCCACGAGATCCGCGCACGCCTGCAGGATTTCCGTGACGAGTTCTTTGCCCCCGAGCTGGTGGATGCCTTCCTCAAGGCGTCTCGCTCTGAGGCATTCTGGCTGCAGCTGGAAGCCCGCTCCATCAATGATTACATGCTGGAGATGCTGCAGGTGCGGGAGCCTTGCCTGACCTTCAACGGGGAGCTTAAAGCGCTGGCGCAGATCTTCTCCGGCATTGTTGACGCCAAAAGCCCATTCACGATGACGCATTCACTCGGTGTGAGCAGGTTGTCTCGGGCATTGGCCGAGCAGATGGGAGTCAGTGCCATCCATTGTGACATGCTGGAGATCGCCGGTTTGCTGCATGATCTGGGCAAGCTCAGGGTGCCGGACGAGATCCTCGACAAGCCTGCCAGCCTGACGAAAGAGGAGCGGGCCATCATCAATACCCACAGCTTCGAGACTTACCAGATCCTGCGTCATATCGAAGGGTTTGAGGAGATCGCCTGTTGGGCGGCCTATCACCATGAGGAGCCTGATGGGGAGGGTTATCCGTTCCACCTGCCGGCATCCGCCATGGCGCTCGAAGCGCGGATCCTGCGGGTTGCCGATATTTTTCAGGCAATGGTGCAGGACAGACCTTATCGCCGCGGCCTGCCTGCCCGTGACGCATTGACCTTTATGCAGCAACTGGCGGATCAGGGGCGGGTCGATCCCGCTGTGGTGGCGGTGCTGGCCGATCACCTGCCGCAGATGATGATGGCAGCCATTCCGGATCGCGAGCCGGATCATGCCACCAATTGAGGGAGAGGCTGGCCGCTGACTCATACTGCCGCGAGCCAGCTATGCTTGGAACAAGCCGAGCATGGTGCCGGTACCGGCGCACAAGACGCCAGCTTGATGGACTACCGTAGGGGAGCAGATATGGAATCGCTAAAAGCCAAGGATTATATGCAGAGCAGACCCATCACCTTCACTGCCGACATGATGGTGCAAGCTGCGGTCGAGAAATTTCTGAACAGTCATCAGCTCGGTGGACCTGTGGTGGATGGCCAGGGCCATCTGATTGGCTGGATCTCCGAGCAGGATTGCATCGCAGTGCTGCTTAAGGAGGCCTATCACTGCGAACAGGTGGCGCAGGTCAAGGATGTGATGCGCAAGGAGGTGTTGTCGGTGGGGCCAGATACCAGCATTTTGAGTCTGGCGGAGATGATGATGGGACAAAAGCCGAAGATCTATCCGGTGGTGGAGGAGGGACGTCTGCTCGGTGTCATCAATCGCCACAACGTCATGCAGGCCATTCACGCTCAGCTCACCACCTGTTTTGTCCATCACACCCACGGTTAACCCTGTTTTTCTCTCTCCCAAGGCAAGCTTCGGCTTGCCTTGGCATATTTCATATGCAGCCATTTATTCATGTTATGCCATCTTACAATGATTGTTTTGTCATGTTTGAGGATCGGCCAATCTATCTGCCTTCCCATATATAACGCTACGTTAAGGCTTGCACCGTTCCCGCTGGCTCTTTAGGATCGCTCGCAGCTAATCGATATGGCCCCTTTGGGCACCTATTTAAGGAATTCGTACCTTGTCTCTCTCTATCGAGGCGCTGCGCCGCCGTCTCTCTGCCTGCATGAATCTCGACGCCCGCCGCCTTTCCAGCCGTCTGCACGGGGTCAAGAAGCTGCCTGAAGGCAAACAGGCCGCCGTGCTGGAGACCATCGCTGCCGATCTGGATGCCGCGCAAGCGCGCTATCAAACCCGTCTGGCCGGAGTACCCAAGGTGACTTATCCGGACAACCTGCCGGTCAGCCAGAAGCAGGCTGAGATCGCCAAGGCCATTCAAGAACATCAAGTGGTGATCATTGCAGGGGAAACAGGCTCGGGCAAAACCACCCAGATCCCCAAGATTTGTCTGGCGCTCGGGCGCGGAGTGAAGGGCTTCATCGGCCACACCCAGCCGCGCCGTCTGGCGGCCCGCACCGTGGCGGCCCGTATTGCCGAGGAGATGGAGTCCGAGCTTGGCCACTACGTGGGTTACAAGGTGCGCTTTACCGATCAGGTGAGCGAGCAGACCCACATCAAGCTGATGACCGACGGTATCCTGCTGGCAGAGATCCAGAATGACCGGATGCTGACCCAGTACGACACCATCATCATCGATGAGGCCCACGAGCGCAGCCTCAATATCGACTTCATCCTGGGCTATCTCAAGCAACTGCTGCCCAAGCGCCCGGATCTCAAGGTGATCATCACCTCGGCCACCATCGACCCGCAGCGTTTCTCTCACCATTTCAACAAGGCGCCGGTGATCGAGGTTTCCGGCCGCACTTATCCGGTGGAGGTGCGCTACCGTCCGCTATTTGTTGATAAAAAAAGCAGTGACAAGAGCGAAGGGCTGGAAGAGCGCGACGAACTGCAGGGGATCTTCGACGCGGTGGAAGAGCTGGCCCGCGAAGGGTTGGGGGATATCCTCATCTTCATGAACGGCGAGCGGGAGATCCGCGATACCGCCGATGCCCTGCGCAAGCTCAACCTGCGCAATACCGAGGTGCTGCCGCTCTACGCCCGCCTCTCCAACGCCGAGCAGAACAAGGTATTCCAGCAACACACCGGACGGCGCATCGTGCTCGCAACCAACGTGGCGGAGACCTCGCTGACGGTGCCGGGCATTCGCTACGTCATCGATCCGGGTACCGCCCGCATCAGCCGTTACTCCTGGCGCACCAAGGTGCAGCGCCTGCCCATCGAGCCGGTCTCCCAGGCCAGCGCCAACCAGCGTAAAGGGCGCTGCGGTCGGGTGGCAGACGGTATCTGTATCCGCCTCTACTCGGAGGAGGATTTCAATAGCCGTCCCGCCTTTACCGACCCCGAGATCCTGCGCACCAACCTGGCCTCCGTCATCCTGCAGATGCTGGCGCTCGGCCTTGGCAATATGGAGGCGTTCCCCTTCGTCGAGCCACCCGAGTCACGCCATATCAAGGATGGCCTGACCCTCTTGAAAGAGTTGGAGGCGGTGCGCGAGCTGCCCGCCACGGGCGATCGCGAGGCAAAACTCCAGCTGACCGAGACCGGACGCCAGCTCTCGCGCATCCCCCTTGATCCGCGTCTGGCGAAGATGGTGATCAGCGCAGCGCAGACCGGCTGTCTGAGCGAGGTGATGGTGATCACCGCGGCCCTCAGCATTCAGGATCCCCGCGAGCGGCCCATGGAGAAGAAGCAGGCCGCCGATGAGCAGCACAGACGTTTTGAGGACAAGGATTCCGACTTCCTCGCCTTCGTCAATCTGTGGAATTACCTGAAAGAGCAGCAGGACGCCCTTGGCAGCAACCCGTTCCGCCGCATGTGCCAGAAGGAGTTTCTCTCCTACCTGCGGGTTCGGGAGTGGCAGGACATCCATTTCCAGCTGCGCCAGACGGTGAAAGAGCTTGGTTTTAAAGCCAACCATGAACCGGCGGATTTCAAGACGGTGCACTGCGCCCTGTTGACCGGCCTCTTGAGCCATATCGGCAACAAGGATCTGGAAAAGCCGGAGTTCCTCGGTGCTCGCAATGGCCGTTTCCACCTCTTCCCGGCTTCGGGCTTGTTTAAAAAGCCACCCAAGTGGGTGATGGCCGCAGAATTGGTGGAAACCTCGCGCCTCTACGCCCGCATCAACGCCAGGATTGAACCCGAGTGGGTGGAGCCGTTGGCGGGGCACCTTATCAAGCTGCACCACAGCGACCCCCACTGGTCGAAGAAAAACGGCGCCGTGATGGCCAAGGAGAAGGTGACCCTTTATGGCCTGACCCTGGTCAACGAGCGCACCATCAACTTCAGCCGTATCGATCCGGCGTTGTGCCGCGAGCTGTTTATCCGCCGCGCCTTGGTGGAGGGGGATTTCGAGACCCGTCACCGTTTCTTCAGCGACAACCGCAAGCTCCTGGCCGAGGTAGAGGCGCTGGAGCACAAATCCCGTCGTCGCGACATTCTGGTGGATGACGAGGATCTGTTCCGCTTCTACGATGCCCGCTTGCCGGAGGATGTGATATCAAGCCGTCACTTCGACAAGTGGTGGAAAGAGGCGCAAAAGCGGGATCCCGAGCTGCTCAACTTCGAAAAAGAGATGCTGATGAAGGGAGATACGGCCCACATCAGCGAGCTCGACTACCCCAACTTCTGGCAGCAGGGGCGCCTCAAGCTCAAGCTGACCTATCAGTTCGAGCCGGGGGAGGCCGCCGATGGCGTGACCCTGCATATTCCGCTGCCGCTCCTGAATCAGGTAGAGGTGAAGGGGTTCGAGTGGCTGATCCCGGGTCTGCGTCATGAGCTGCTGGTGGCCCTCATCAAGTCGATGCCAAAGCCGATGCGCAAGAACTTCGTGCCGGCGCCGAACTATGCCGATGCACTACTCGCCAGTATCAACCCCGAACAGGGGCCGCTGCTTGACGAGATGGAGCGCCAGCTGCGCCGGATGACCGGCGTGACCGTGCCCCGTGAATCCTGGGACTGGTCTGCGGTGCCCGATCACCTGAAACTCACCTTCCGGGTGGTGGACGACAAACACAAGAAGGTGGCGGAAGGCAAAGATCTGGAGGCATTGAAAGAGTCGCTGCGTGGCAAGGTACAGGAGACACTGTCGCAAGTGGCGGACGATGACATCGAGCAGTCCGGCCTCACTCTGTGGAGCTTTGGCGAGTTGCCCCAGGAGTACAGTCAGAAGCGGGGCGGGTTCGAGGTGAAGGCCTATCCGGCCCTGGTGGATCAGAAGGATTCGGTTGCCATCCAGCTGGTGGAGAGCCCGGTGGTGCAGCAGCAGCTGATGTGGGCCGGTCAGCGTCGGCTGGTACTGCTCAACGTACCATCACCTATCAAGTACCTGCAGGAGAAGCTGCCCAACAAGGCCAAGCTGGGCCTCTATTTCAACCCGTTTGGCAAGGTGGCCGAGCTTATCGATGACTGCATTTCCTGCGGTTGTGACAAGCTCATTGAGCAGCATGGCGGCATGGCCTGGGACGAGGCCGGTTTCGAGGCGCTCAAGGAATATGTCCGCGCCGAGCTCAACGATGCGGTGGTGGAGGTGGCCAAGCAGGTGGAAGCCGTGCTGACCCTTTCCCATGAGATCAAGAAACGGCTCAAGGGCAAGATGCAGCTCGACACCGCTTTTGCCATGTCGGACATCCAGCAGCAGTTGGGTAACCTCATTCACAAGGGCTTTGTCACCGAGACCGGCTGGCAGCGGTTGCCTGATTTGCTGCGCTATCTGCAGGCCATCGAGCGTCGCTTGGAGAAGCTGGCTATCGATCCCAACCGGGATCGGGTCTACATGCTCAAGGTGCACAGTGTGGAGTCGGAGTACAAGGCGCTGCTGGCCAAGATCCCCAAATCCCAGCTTATTCCCACCGAGGTGGCCAATATCCGCTGGATGATCGAAGAGCTGCGGGTGTCGTTCTTTGCCCAGAATCTGGGGACCCCTTATCCGGTCTCCGATAAACGGGTGCTTAACGCCATCGCTCAGTGCTAAGCTGCTATCCAACTGTTTTAACAGCATGATAGCGGGTGCTGAGAAGGGGTTGCCGGTCAGGTAGCCCCTTCAAACCGCAAGTCAGGGAGGCAAGGATGCTGGGGATCTGGTTGAGTGTGGCG
This sequence comes from Aeromonas sp. s7(2024), assembly GCF_040907825.1. NCBI lineage: Bacteria > Pseudomonadati > Pseudomonadota > Gammaproteobacteria > Aeromonadales > Aeromonadaceae > Aeromonas > Aeromonas sp. s7(2024). The sequence goes on along the minus strand of NZ_JBFOCM010000031.1, from coordinate 29,490 downwards.
CAGGTGGTGATCAGCGGTTATCAACCCATCGCGGAACAAACCTGGGTGCAGTTGAACCCGGAATATTACCCGCTGGCGCGCACGCCGCCTGCGATGTTTGTGGCCTGGCGTGGCAATCAGTTTCCGCCGCTGGCCCAAAAGCAGAAGCAGGGTCGCTGGCAGATCCTCTTTCCAGCCAGGCTGGTGCCCCCCTTCGATCTGTTCGAGGGTGAGGCGCAGCTCTCCAAAACCTATCTGGCAAGGCTGCGGCGCATCGACGAGATGGCTTACGGGGTTGTCCCCGGGCAGGCTGTTGCGGCTGGTGCAATCGTGCAGCAGGGGAGTGGGTCCCCTGCTTATCACGCGCAACCTGTCGCGCCCTTTATTGCCGAGTTCCGCACACCCCAAGACGCGTTCGGTGGTGTTGATATGCCCAGCGACCCCGACGAGAGCGAACCTCTACTGGCTCAGCTGGGGGTGACCTTTCGCACCGCGGGGTTGAGTGGTGCCAAAGGATATGAGGGAGTAGCGAGCGCCGATATGGCGCTCGCCAGCCACACGGCTAGCTTATCCGCAGGCAGTGACGCCATGCTTACCCTCTCGGCTCCTGCGGCCGGCGGTCCACAAACCGTGTGTCATCTGGTCGCCGCAGGGGAGACCCTGTGGCGTATAGCGAACCAGTTATCCAGCGCCCAGGGAGCAGATACCTACAGCTATTTGCTGGCGCTGGTGGCGGAGAATCAGCCGCGGCTTGGCAAGAGCATTCGAGTCAGAACGGGGGAGGGTCTCTACTGCCCGCGCGCCGAGACCCTGGCGCGGTTTGATGCCCTGAGCCCGGCCCAGCGTCAGCAGCAATTCGCCCGGTTGGAGCAGGGGCGCTAAATGCAGAGTCGGTACCTTGTATCCGAATTTGGCCCGTGGTAGTATTCGCGCTCGTTTTGCGAGGTGCTGACCGGTCGCAGTTAGCACCATAAATTCATCCAAAAGAGATACATACTATGTCTTTCGTATTCCAAGCTGAAGTCCGTTCTGACCTGGGGAAAGGTGCGAGCCGCCGCCTGCGTCAAGCTGACCAAGTTCCTGCCATCGTTTACGGTGCAGGCAAAGAAGCCCTGTCCATCACTGTTGACCACAAGAAAATGATCCTGGCTCAAGAGAAGCCGGAATTCTATGAGTCTGTACTGACTCTGGTTATCAACGGTGAAGAAGTTAACGTAAAAGTGAAAGCTATCCAGCGTCACCCGGTACGTTACAAGCTGATCCACCTGGACTTCGTTCGCGTTTAATAGCGAACCGTCAGGTCGAAGAAAAGCCACTCTCAGGAGTGGCTTTTTGCTATCTGGCATCTTGTGAGCAGGCTGAAGGGACTTGCCTGATAAGCCAGCAAGGCGGTTATCCCAGCTGGCTAAGGGCTCGTTGGCAACGCTGCTCGGCGGCATCAAGCTCCAGCAGTACCATCCTGATATCTTCCATCTGCTGTTGCAGTGTCTCCCGTTTCTCCTCAACCAGTCCCAGCATGGTCTGTAACTGGGTGCGGCTGCTCTTGTCGGCATCATAGAGATCAAACAGCTCGCGGATCTCGGCGAGGCTGAATCCGAGCCGCTTGCCGCGCAGGGTGAGCTTGAGGCGAACCCGATCCTGCTTGCTGTAAATGCGGGTTTGTCCCTCTCGGGCGGGATTGAGCAACCCCTGATCCTCGTAGAAACGGATACTGCGCGTCGTAATATCAAATTCCCGGGCCAGCTCACTGATGCTGAAGCGCCGTCCTTCATCCTTGTTGTTCATACAGACTTCTTGGCGAACTAAATCCTGTCTGCACCTTACCTAAACGTAAACTGCACTGCAACTCTTGTTCCATCGCGTCAGAACCCCTATGTTATGGCCATGTAACAAACAGAGGCAGGCAAATGGATATTGCAATTGTGGCGGCAAAACGGACTCCGATGGGGGCGTTTCAGGGGGCATTGGCAGAGGTAACTGCGCCTGAGTTGGGTGCCTATGCCATTGAGGCGGCACTGCAGCAAAGTGGGCTGAGTCCGGAGCAGGTCGATGAAGTGTTTATGGGCAATGTGCTGGCGGCGGGCGTGGGGCAAGCGCCAGCCCGGCAAGCGTTGTTGAAAGCAGGGTTGCCAGATAGTGTGCCTGCTACCACGGTCAACAAGGTGTGCGGATCCGGCATGAAAGCAGTGATGCTGGCGGCGGATACCATCCGCCTTGGGGACAACAGGGTAGTGGTCGCGGGGGGGATGGAGAGTATGAGCCGTGCCCCCTATCTGCTGGATAATGCCCGCAGCGGCTTTCGGATGGGGCATCAAAAGGTGCTGGACCACCTATTCCTCGACGGTTTGCAAGATGCCTATGATGGCCAGCTGATGGGGGTGCATGCCCAGCGCAGCGCCGATCTGGCCGGTTTGACCCGCACTGCCATGGATGAGTTTGCTCTTGCGTCGTTGCAGCGTGCCCGCGATGCGCAGCAAGCCGGTGCGTTTGTGTCCGAACTGACAAGCGTCTATCGCGGTGAGCGCTTGTTGCTGGCCGAAGACGAGCAGCCCGGCAAGGGCAGACCGGAGAAGATCCCGACCCTGAAGCCAGCGTTTGGCAAGGAGGGCACCATTACGGCAGCCAATTCGAGCTCTATCTCGGACGGTGCGGCGGCGCTGATATTGATGGATGGCGCCACGGCGCAAGCCTGGCAGGTACCAGTGCTGGCACGGATCGTCGGTTATCAGAGCCATGCAGCATTGCCCGCCGAGTTTACCTCTGCGCCCATTGGCGCCATTTCACGCTTGCTGGCGCGTCTTGCATGGTCGGTGGAAGAGGTGGATCTATTCGAGATCAACGAGGCCTTCGCCATGGTCATCATGCTGGCCATGAGCGGGGTCGGCATCCCTCATCACAAGGTCAATGTGCATGGTGGGGCCTGTGCACTCGGTCATCCGTTGGGGGCGAGTGGCGCGCGCATTCTGGTGACGCTGATCGCCGCGCTGCGGCAACGGGGTCTGCGGCGAGGCGTAGCCGCGCTCTGTATCGGGGGCGGGGAGGCGACCGCTATCGCGGTCGAAGTGAATGATGAGGCGAATTAATTGGTGGCTTCCATCGCCAGCAGTTGTTCCGTGACCCAGGTGGTGGCGGCCAGATAGAGGTGACTCACCTTATCCTCGCTCAGCCCCAGGCGGGCTGTTCTGGCCGTTACCCGTGACCAGTTGGCGCTCTCGTAATCTTCACAAAACGCGAGGTAGAAACCGAGATTGCCTTTTCGCTCCAGCAGCGCCAGCCGAATATCGTCGATAAGAGGGATAGTGCCGAGCAGCTTGTCCATCGGCTGCTCCATCAGTACATCCAGCAAGGAGAAGAGGCCGGTGATAAAGGCTTGTTGTGCCTGCTGGCTCGGAGCGTGGGCGTGGGCCAGCAGTTCACAGAATCGGGCACGGATCATCGACATCTGGTAGAGTTCGGCGCTCTTGCCCTTGCCGGCGCTGGTCGCGGCTACCAGCGAAACAAAGCGCTTTAGCTGGGTGTTGCCCAGATAGATGGCAGCCTGGCGAAATGACGAAATAGGGTTGGTGTGACCTTTGAGATGGTTGACATAGCGCAGCAGCTTGAGGGAGAGGGAGATATCCTGACCGAGTAGCTGCTCAATCTTGTTGATATCAGGCTCTGCCTCGTTGACCACGTTGAGTAACTGCATCACCACGACTTGCGCTGGCTCCATGGTGGCTTGCTTGACCATCTCGGGTCTGCTGAAGAAAAAGCCCTGGAACAGCTGGATCCCCAGCTGTTTGACCCGCTCGAACTCCGCCTTGTCCTCTACTTTTTCCGCCAGATAGGTGAGCCCCAGCGTCTGATGCCGCTGGATAAACACTTTGATCTGCATCAGGGGGGTGGCACGAAGATCAAACTTGATGATGTGGATAAAGGGGAGGAAGCGCTCCCAATCCGGTGACATGGTGAAGTCATCGAGTGCCAGTTGATATCCCAGCTTGTGCAACTGTTTCACCTTTTCCAGCAGGGCATCATCCGGTGGGGAATCTTCCAGGATCTCAATCACCACTTTTTCGGGCGGCAGGCACTCTGCCAATCCCTCCAGCAGCAGTGAGTGGGGGAAGTTGATAAAGCAGGGGCGGCCGCCCAAGAGCTGATCGATATTTTGTTGCAGGAACTGTTCGACCACCAGGCGTGACGTCGCCTGTTGGGAGGAGATGCTCGGGAAGACATTATTCAGACTATCGCGAAAGAGCAGCTCATAGGCATGAGTTTTGAGGTCTCTGTCGAGGATCGGCTGTCTTGCTACGTAGGAATACATGCCTTGCTCCAGTAAAGGTACTGGGTTGATTTTATGGTGTTGCAGAACACTATGCCAGTGTTCACCTTATTGAGTAAGGCAATAATTGGCATAGCGTTTTTTGCAGGGAAGGAATTTAGAAGAGATAGCTCAATTGTGCACCAGCCAGCCAGGCATCCCCTTCGGAAGTGCCCTGGAAGGTGGAGGTCGTCATCAGATTACCCGGTTGCAGCTCCATTTTTTCAGTGACATCCACCTTTTTGCCATCGATCAGGGTCAGCCCCAGATCCACGGTCAGGTTGGGCGTGAACTGATACCCCATTCCCAGGCTGTACCAGAGCCGATCGGCATCCGGGATGGAGATGGTACGACGATCGGCTGGCACCGGGCTGGCGTCATAGGCCACACCGGAGCGCAGTTGCCACTTGGGAGTGACCTGATAGGTCATACCGATGGCGTAGCGCCAGCTATCTTCCCAGTGCTCGTCCTTGATGTGCATGTTCTGCAAATTGTTGAGATCAGCTTCCAATTGAACGAATTTGCTCCAGTTGGTCCAGTTCAGGCTGCCGTGGATAGCCAGCTTGTCAGTCAGCTGATGGAATGCCGCCAACTCTGCCGTCGCTGGCAACGGCAGATCCAGACTGCCGGTATCTCTGATCTCGGTAACAGAGCCATCTGCATTGGGTCGGCCCACGATAGCATCTCCCGAGAGGGTCAAATTGACATCGTGACGGTAGGATAGGCCAATTCGGGTTTGTTTGGACAACTCCAGCAAGGTGCCGACATTCCAGCCCCATGCCCAGCCATCCCCTTGCAAATGTTTTGCGATCAGATTGCGAGAAGGGAAGGTGCCACCGACTTCGCCTTCGCCCTGAATAGCAGAGATCCCGGCACCAATTGACCACATCTCATTGATGCGATAGGCGAGTGAGGTACCCAGATCCATGGTCTTGATATCGGAGACATTGCCAAAGTGTCCCGCGCTGTAGTTATCCGGCATCTTGACGCCAAGGCCGTAGTAAGAGGTTGCCGAGAAGCCGAGTCGCCACTGCTCGTTGAGTGGAATGATGAGATAGGCGTTGGGTACCCAGGCTGCGGCGGCGATATCGTGTGCACTGGCATCGGAGGTGACGATACCGGCTTTGGTCGGCAAGCGGGTGTTACCTTCAATATTGACGTCAGGACTGACATAGATGACTCCGCCAGAGAGCGCCATCTGATCGAAGCGGGTCATGGCTGCTGCATTGCGGGAGAGCACACTGGCGTTATCCGCGATGGCGGCCTCACCGGCAAAGGCGCGTCCCAGGCCTGTAGCGGACTGTTCAGCCAGCTGGAACCCGGCGGCATGAGTCTGACCCGCGATCACCAGCAGGGCGATGGCGGACGGTTTGATGATGGGATGCATGGCAAAATCCTTGCTGTTACCCGAAGGTTCAATCGGTCATATGAATGGAGGCAGGATTTTATATGGTATGACCAGTAAGGCAACGATAATGGCCAGTATCTGGATAAAACGAGATTAAATGCTGGGATGATGCACTCTAATAGATTGATTAGAAAAGAAAAATATACACGTGTGTGCTACATGTGTGCGCTGAGATGGTTTTTTCGGATAAAAAAAGAGCGCCTGCCGGCGCTCTTTCCGTTCTATCAATAATCAGAACTTCATGTTGAACTGGGCAGAAGCCAGGAAGGCGTTGCCGTGGGAAGTACCTTTCCAACGGAGGCTGTCGGAGTGGCTACGCAGACCTTCGTTGACGTCAACTTCTTTACCGTCCAGATAAGCCATACCAAAGTCAACGCTCATATCGGTGTTGATATGGTAGGTGGCACCGGCGCTGTACCAGATACGGTCTGAGTCGGGAATGCTCAGGCTGCGGTAGTCAGCTTCGATCGGGGTGTTGTCATAGGCAAAGCCCATGCGAGCTTCCCATGCCGGGTTGATATACCAGGTACCGCCGATGGAGTAGCGAGTAGAGTCTTTAAACTTCTCATCTTTTTGCAGACATACGCCGCCAGCGCATTGGCCGCTGGTTGCTTTCAGCTCCTGGAAGGCACTCCAGTCAGTCCAGTTTACAGAGTAATGAACAGCAAACTGCGGGCTCAGGCGATGGTAACCGGCGAACTCGGCTTGTGCAGGCAGATCCAGTTTCAGATTGCCATCAACAGTGCGGTTCCCTGAAGTGAGCCCCTGGAAGTCACCATCAAAGCTCATATCGACCTGTGAACGGTAGGTCAGAGCAAAGCGATGGTTCTCATTGACTTCGTACAGAGTGCCAACGTTCCAGCCAAAGCCCCAGGTGTCGCCTTTCAGGTGAGCCAGGCGAGTATCTGTCGGCAGCGGGCCACCTTGGCTAGGTGGGTTCAGCGGACCCAGCAGACCGGCATAGCGGTTGAGTTCGGCGGCACCGTAAACGGCGTTGATACCGGCACCGACACTGAAGTGTTCGTTGATACGATAGGCAATGTTCGGGTTGATATTGAAGGTCATCAACTCGGTATCACCTGCACCGGCACCAGCCGGGAAGGTTTTGGAGTATTCGGTGGAGAGACCGTAGTTGGAGAAGATGCCAATACCCCAAGCCCACTGGTCATTCAGCGGCTGAATAAAGTAGGAGGCGGGAACGAAGGCTGCCGGAGCAATGCCACTTTCGCTGGCTGGAGCCATTTTGTTCGCGCCAGCGTAAACAGCACCATCTACATCCACATCCGGTTTGATGTAGGTGCCAGAGACAGAAACTGCCATCTTGTCGAAGGTGGTCATGGCGGCCGGGTTACGGGCCAGCACGGAGGCGTTGTCGGCGATAGCCGCTTCACCGGCATAGGCGCGACCCAGACCGGAGGCCGAGTGCTCATTCAACTGGAATGCCGCGGCATGGACTTGACCGGTGGCCAGCGCGATGGTGGCGGCAATCAGGCTCTTCTTGAAAATAGTTGTCGTCATGGTGTTCTCTCTTGTAGGCAGATTTTTTTGCCGATATTGGCTGCACGTTCAATGCAAACCTCGACAAAATCCGTTTTTATTTCAGCTTCTTCCCAATCAATTCTGGCGTGATTCTATGGATCTGGTAGGAGGTAAGAAATCAGACCAGTGACAGCAGAATACATAAAAGTGATCGATGTGTTAATCATTTGTTTTAACTTGCTGTTTAATTCATCATTTTCAGGGTCTAAAGGCGGAATATTGACCTGGATTGCCGATCTCCGTCACAAAAATAATTTTGTCGATTTTTCGAAATCTTGAGGCAAATGAGTGACAAAGGGGAGTAAACAGGGAGGGAACAGGCAGCGGCTCGTGACCGCCGCCTGCTATTGAGGATGGCTCTGAGGTTGTTAACCAGCGATGTTAAATGTCCCACTGCAGACGTGACTGCAGGGCGTTGGCAACGGGGGCAAGTGGCTCTTTCATCTCGCCAATCAGTACCATGTTGGCGCCTTTGAGCTGGACAATCTCCCCTTTGAGGGTGCCATCTTCAAAGGTGGCCTGTTGCAGGGTTAATGGCACATGTTTAGGCACTAAAAAGAGAGTGACTGGCCCCATCTTTCCTTGGATCACCATGTGCAAGGCTGGTCCCTGATAAAACGAGCAGTGATTGACATAGGTCACCTTGAGCCCATCCATCCCGCTTAAGGTGGCGCCATACTTCTCCATCTTGGCATTGATGTTATGCAGATTGACCTGCTCATCGACACCTTCAATAAAGGGTTCTTCGCCATAGACATGAGCCATCGCCACCTGTGCGAGGGAGAGGGCCGCAGGAGCCGTTTCTGGCAGCGTGATCCAGCGGGTGCTCATTCCCAGCAGGAAGGCGACCGATGCAGCCAGGGCGATCTGGCGCCAGGATGTCGATGTCCGGAGCTTGACTGGCGCCGTGCCAAGGGGGCGGGATGGCGGCATATCATCTGGCGCGTCACTGTCATGCAGCATGGCTTGCCTGAGCAGGATCCGCTCGGCCAGTCCGGCGGGGACCTCTACCTGCATGGTGCGCTTGAGGGTTCTGTCGAGCTGCTTCATCTCGTCGAGATAGTTCCGATTGGCCTGGCTGGCTTCAGCAGCTTTGAGAAAATCCGGCAGTTGATCGTGGGGCTGGATCATGGCATTGCGGCGAAATTCGAGTTCATCCATGTCCGTGTCCTCTTGCTTGGTTCTTCTGCTCCATCGCCTCCTTGATCTGGTTGCGGGCGCGAAACAGTCGGGTCATGACGGTGTTCTTGTTGAGGCCGAGCATCTCGGCAATCTCCTCACCACTGAATCCTCCCACGACTTGCAGCAGCAGTGGCTCCTGGTACTCCTCGGGCAACCGGGCGATGTGACGGTGCAACCACTCGTTCTCCATCTCCTGTTCGCTGTGCAGCGCATCGTGCTGGGGCTGAGGGTGATCGTCGAGATCCACCAGCTCCAGCTGTTTGCGTTCAAAGCGGCGGGCGTTCTCCCGTCTGAGGATGGTGATCAGCCACCCTTTGGCCGCCTTGTCATCCTGCAGGGTGTCGATAGCCTTCCAGGCACGCAGGAAGGTCTCTTGCACCAGATCTTCCGCCACGTTGGGATCCCGGGTCAGCCAGTAGGCATACCGGTAGAGATCGCCATGCAGCGCATGAACCAGTGCTTCAAATTTGGTTTGTTTGTCAGCCATGGGATCAGAGACCGGCGAAGTGGCCGGATCATTTCCACCAATATGCTGCTGAGCACGTTTTTTTCTAAAAAACAGCAGTGCCATAGGGCAATCCTTGTCAGGGCGCGTAGCGGCGGGAGCGGGAACTCCCGTGCGCCAGCAGGTAAATCAGATGCGCAATACCGGCCGTTTCATCAGACCTGAGGGTACGCGCCAGAGCGCGCCACTCGATGGGCGGGCCAGAAGAGGGCCGTGCAAAACAGGCTCGCTCGAGTGCGGCGAGCGCGTTGCCGAGCCGATTATGCCCAGCGTCGGGCAACTGGCCTAATTGATAATAGGAGACCTGCCAGCGCAAGGTCGCCCATCGGATCAGTGCCTTGCGACTGGCATCCGGCTGGTGTTGGGCAAGGGCACGTTGCAGTTGATAGAAGGCTCGCCAGCGGGGCCAGTGGCGCCATAGCGTACGCAGCGCCACGGCCAGCACGACCCACCAAAGGCTATCTCGCAGTGCCATCTGTGATGTCTGCTGATCAGGTTGCCGATTTGTCGTTGCCTGAAACGTCAGCGTGATGGCAGGCAGGCTGGCCTGCTCAATCCGGCCACTTTGGGTATTAAACCAGGGCAGATCAATGGGGGGGAGCTGATAGTCGCCGCTCTGCTCCGCGACCAGAGTCTGGCGCCACTGTCGCTCAAACAGCAGCTTGCCATCACGGTAACGCTCCTGCTGTTGCTCGCCATCCGGATGTGCCTGTATGCCGTTTGGCAGTTGATGGGCCATCAGGGGGGCAAGCTGTATCTGGCCGCTGTCACCATTTTCCATGGTCAGGGTGAGGATACGGATCAGTGGTTCACCCACTTCCCCCGTGGAGGCCGGTTCAAGCCGTTGACTCAGGGTCAGCCGGGTGGCCACCGGCGTGGCGGGGGCTTTGTCGACCCGAACCTCGAGTGGTGCCGCGCGGGCCGAGAGTTTTTGCGCTTTTCCCCCTTGCTGCGTGAGCTGCCCCTGCAAGCGGGGTGAGTCGAGATGCCAGAGCCCAGGCGCTTTTGCCTGAATAAGCCAGCTGCGGGTGAGCCGGCCAGGCAGACCTGCCTGAACGGGGGCGATCCACTCGTCGCTACCGAGGCGACGGATGGTGAAGTGGGCAGAGCTAAGCTCGCTCAGGGCCGGGTTTTGCATACTGGTGGGCAGCCACAGTGTCAGGCGGTAGATCACCGGCTGGCCGGGATAGAGCGGGCCCTGATGCTCAAGGCGGGCCTGCATCTCGAGGGGCGAGGGGGCTGCGGGTTGCGGCAGCGCCGCTGTTTTCACCTCTCTCAATGGCAGGGTGAGCGAGGGAGTGAACTCATTTCCGAGCTTGAGCGGGGCAATCACCACCTTTGTATTAGCGGGTGAGTCGCTCTGGTGCAGCGGGATCTGCCAGCGAGTCAGTTGTTGTACCGGGGTGGTGACCCGGCTCATGGTCACTCTGCCCACTGCAAACTGGCGCAGTAGGGGGGTGATCTCCAGCTCGCTGCTCTGGCGCTCACCATCCGCTTCGATGATCAGCAGCCAATCGCTGGGTTCGGCCCCGGGTAGCAGCTCTGCCCGAGGGGGCAAGGCCCAGCAAAGTGGACTCGCGAGTGCGAGCAACAGTCCCCATCCTGCCCGCGTCACCAGGGCTCCTCCACTTTGATCAGGTCCCGGCGCAGCGCCTCTTTGCGCAGCCGCTGTTCCAGCAGCAATACGGGTGGCGAGGGAGGCAGGGGCATTGCCGTCGCCTGCTGAGCAGCCGATGGTTCGGGTTGCTTGCTGTTGCTGGTATCGGGAGCAGCCGCCGCTGCGCCCTGTAACAGAGAGAGGTTATAGAGCGCATCTTCATGGCCGGGTTCAAGTGCCAGAGCGGCCAGATAGGCCTCTTTGGCGGCCGCAAACTCCCCCAGTTGCAGCAGGGCATTGCCGCGGTTGTAGTGGGCGGTGGCGCTCGCCACTTCCTGATAGGCTGCGATGGCTTGCCGGTAGGCTCCGGCCCGATACCAGGCGTTGCCGCGCCAGACTGGATCGTTGAAGGTATGGGCAGCCCGCTGAAAATCCCCTTCTTGATAAGCCTGCATCGCTTGCAGATCTCCCTTCTCTGCGGCTTGCAGATCTTGCGGCGCAAGCAGCTGAGCTCCCACCATCAGCGCTATCATCAACCGGGCGCCGACTCTGGCCAGCAAGGCCAGTGGTAACAAGGGGATCAGCAACCAGGGGCCAAGATCCAGTGGTGCCGGGGTGAGGGCCGAGGTCGTGGTGGGGAGGGGGGCAAAGCGGGGGACGTCGTTGCCAAGCCACTGCAGCTCACCACCGAGGCGATTGGCCAGGGCGGCAATAGCCTGACTATCGGGGGCGGGCAACTGCGCGGGCATACGGGTGGCAAACCCCAACTCATTGGCCGGAATGGCGGGCATGGGGGCCGGTTGACCGCTGCTGGCAAGCAGAATATCGAGGCGTGCCGACTGGGTGTCGCGGCAAAGAAGGCGTTGCTGGCAGGGCCACAGGGCGGCGATTTGGGTCATCTGATTCCGGGTGAGGTCGTCGGTGACCAGCAGCAGACGCGCTTGTTCTCCAGGGGCCAGCTGCTTCATGGCAAGTTCCACCGCCCGTGCCGGGTTGCTGCCCTGCAACGGCATGATATCGGGGCGCAAGTCGGGCAGTAGCAGCGAAAGGGCTTGATGATCTCGGGTGGGCGGCATGGCGAGGTAGGCGTCACCTGCGTAGAGGATCAGCGCAATGCGCTCGCCCTTGGCGCGGCTCAGCAGCTGCTGTAATTGCCATCTGACCCGGGTTGCCCGATCCGGTTTGAGATCGGTGGCGGTCATCGAGCGTGACAAGTCCAGTAGCCAGATATCTAGCGGTGCTGCAGGCTGCTGTTGCAGCTCACCGCGCAGTGCCGGTCCACTCAGGGCCAAAATGACGGGCAGGGTTGCCAGCCAGAGCCAGGGACGTTGAGGACGGGATGCTGGCAGCAGATAAGCCTGCATCGCAGGTGCGAGCAGCGGGGACTGGCGACGACGGTGCCACCCTTGCCAGAGCCAGGGGATGAGTGCGATCAGCCACAGGGGGCGGAGCAAGATCAGCTCCATCTGCGCGCGCCTCGTGCCAGCCAGTTACGCACCATGCGAAACTCCAGTCTGCCGTGTCCTGATGGCAGAAGCAGCAAGCCACAAAGCAGTGCCAACGGCCAGGGGTAGAGCTCGATCACCGGCTGGTACTGGGCAATCGGCATGGGGGCAGGTTCAAGGGCATTGAGAGTCACGTTGATGGCATCGAGATCGCTCTGGGTGCGTGCCCGAAAGTAACGCCCTTGGCCTGTCTGTGCCAGCTCTTTCAGGAGCGGCTCGTCAAGTTCGCTGCTGGGATCGGTCTGACCGCTGCCTGCCTCATCATAGGGTTGGATAAAGGTATCGGGATCGGCCCCGACCCCCAGCGTGTAGATCCGTATTCCCTGCGCTGCGGCGAGTTTGGCCTCCTGCAGCGGGTCGGCATTGCCTGCGGTATTGCGGCCATCAGTGACCAGCAGCAGGGCGGTGGGGCGACCAGGATCCCCATGCTGACGTGCCAGCTGGATCGCCTCGCCAAGGGCGGTGGTTCGGCCGACCAGATCAAAATCGAGCTCGTCGCTCAAGGTCAACAGCGCCGGGATCTCCTGAGTGAGGGGAGAGAGCAGATAGGCGTGATCGGCAAAGACGATGAGGCCCACCCTGTCTCCGGCCCGTTTGGCGATCAGCGCCTTGATCTGCTGGCGCACCGCCGTCAGCCGTGCTTGCTGCTCGCCGTTATCGAGCATATCAGGGGTGCGCATGCTGTCTGACAGATCCACCGCCAGCAGCAGATCCCGACTCCCCTCATATTTGATCACCGGTTCCCCCCACCACTGGGGGCGGCAGAGGGCGAGGATAAGGGCGCACCAGAGCAGCATGGCGCGCCAGAGCGGCAATCCGGCCTGAGGACGCAGCAGCGCAAACCCGGGGTGAGCCAGATAGCCGCGGCGCAGGGGCGGCAAGCCGAAGCGCACCAGCAAGGGCAGCACCAGCGCCAGCGCAAACCAGGGCCAGGCCAGGATCATGGATGCCTCCGCGCGGCTTTACGCTTCGAGCGGGGAGAGCGTTGCAAGAAGAGGGTCTGACCCCAGCGGCGATAATGTTGCCGAAGCTGTTCGCTCTGCTCGCGAGTCGGGTTCTGGTTGCCATAGAGCCAACTGCTCCAGTGAGACGAAAACTGGTTGAAATCGCTGCCGCCGTGACGATCGACGAAGGCGAGCCACGCCTCTCCCTGCAGCTGGCGCGCCTCGGACCAGCGTTGCAGTGTTTCATGACGCAGGGCCTCCTGTATGCGTGCCACCAACAGTGCGGGATCTCCCTCCAGCTGACGACACCAGCGGCGGTAACGTATCACCCTGCGGGCAATCAGGACGATCAGCAGCAGCAATAACCCTGTGATCAATAGCCACAATAGCGCCAGCACTCTGGGATCAAGACTCTGTTCAATCAGATCCGGCCCCGGGTGGATGTCTCGCATCAGGGCGGCCAGCGGCGGGGTGATAGCCTCGGAGGTGGGACTGGCGCTGTCGAGTTCGGCGGGCGAGCTCATCCCTGATGACATAACCCCTCCTGCCACTGCTGTTGCAGCGTCTGGCTGTTATCGAGCAGATAGAGGCGCTGCACCAATGGCAACAGCTGCTGCCTGCCGTGGGCCAGCTGCTGTTCGGCAGCTTGCTGGTAGCGGCGGGAGAAACCGGCATGGCCCCCATCCAGCCAGCCCTGATAGTGTTGCCCTGGCCGATCAATGGCCACTGGCAGTTGGCCATCAGAGGGAAGGGCAGCCTCGAGGGGGTCACGGATCTGCCAATAGTGAATATCGTGGCGCCGTGAAAGCAGCTGTAATTGCTGACAGAGCGCCGACTCGCAGGGTCTGTGATCGGTGATGATCGTCAGCTTGGCACCGTGAGGCAGCTTCACGCCGGACAAGGTATCGGCCAGTGATTGAGAAAACTCCCGACGGGCCAGCCCTTGCTGATAGTGATGGCAGAGGGATTCGAGCAGGGGCAGCACGCTGCCGCGCTGGCTCTGGTGATGGGGGATAAGCCCGTGGCAGATCAGGGTGTTGTGCTGCTTCTCCCCTTGCCAGATCAAGGCTGCTGCCAGCTCGCAACCCAGACGCGCCTTGAGCTGCAGGGTGGAGCCGAAATACATGGCGGGAGAGAGATCGAGCAGCAGCCAGTGCGCCTGATCGAGCTCCTCGCTATAGAGGCGGGTATAGGGACGACCGAGGCGCGCCGTCACTCGCCAGTCGATATGGCGTACCTCGTCACCAGCCTGATAGGCGCGCAGCTCCCGAAACGTGAGTCCGGGAGAGCGGCCCGGTTTGCCGCGTTCGCTGCTGCTTCTGCCTGCGTGAGGTGGCTTCTTGGCCTTGGCCCAGAGCCGGATATTGAGCAGCCGTGGCAGTGACATGGCGATGTCGGGATGCAGACCGGGTTCTAGGGACATGGCACCTGATCCAGCAGTTGGGCGATCAGGATATCGTTATCCAGATTGTCGGCCAGTGCCTGATAGCTGGGAATAAGGCGGTGGCGCAGCACCGGATAGGCTTGCAGCTGGATATCTTCCGGCAGCACATAATCACGTCCGGCGAGCCAGGCTCGGGCGCGGGCGGAGCGAGCCAGCCCCAACGTTGCGCGGGGGCTGGCCCCCACGGCAATCAATGGCTCAAGGGCAGGGCAAAGGCCACTGCCTGGGCGGGTGGCGCAGACCAGCTCCACCAGATAGTGCTCCAGTCGGCTTTGCATGGTCACCGCCAGCACTTCGCTGCGGGCACGTTGCAAGCTGGTCTGGCTCAGGGTCACCGGCGCCGCACCAAGCTGTTCACCGCTGGCGTTGAGCTGGAGGATGGCCAGCTCCATGGCGGGGCTCGGGTAGTCCACCAGCAGCTTGAGCAAGAAGCGATCGAGCTGGGCCTCCGGCAGGGGATAGGTCCCCTCCTGCTCGATGGGGTTCTGGGTGGCGGCGACCATAAAGAGGGGTGGCAGCCGCCAGCTCTTTTTGCCCACGGTGATCTGGTGTTCGGCCATGGCCTCCAGCAGCGCTGATTGCACCTTGGCCGGCGCCCGGTTGATCTCGTCCGCCAGCACCAGATGGTTGAAGAGGGGGCCTGGCTGGAAAACAAAACTGGCATCCTGCGGGTGAAACACCTCGCTGCCGGTGAGATCGGCAGGAAGCAGGTCGGGGGTAAACTGGATACGGGCAAAGCGCCCTTCGACGGCGCCGGCAAGCGCCTTGACGGCGCGGGTTTTGGCCAGCCCGGGAGCCCCTTCGATTAACACATGTCCTTCACATAACAGGGCAATCAGGAGCCCTTCTACTAGCTCCTCCTGCCCCAGGATCTGACTGCCAAGATAGTCCCTAAGTGCTCTGAACTCGGCCGCTGCCATGTGATAAACCCGTTGTTTTTATGGAAGTTGATCTTTTTATACTCCAGTTGCTCCCCAAGGGCGAGCAAAGGGGCCTTGCCGTGCTTAATTTAGTTTCAATCAGCTGTATGAAACTTGTGATTGGATTGTTAAGATGTGGCGCAATGAGGTCAGACCTCTGCCTTTTAAACCAAGGAGCCAGGATGAAACAGCCATTGAAACTGACGACTCGCCAGGGCGAACGGATTGCCGTCGTGGCGGGGCTGCGTACCCCCTTTGCCAAGCAGGCCACCGCCTTTCATGGCGTGCCTGCAGTCGATCTCGGCAAACTGGTGGTGAGCGAGATGCTTGCCCGTACCGATCTCGACCCCAAGCTTATCGACCAGCTGGTGTTTGGTCAGGTGGTACAGATGCCGGAAGCCCCCAACATTGCCCGCGAGATCGTGCTCGGTACCGGCATGAGCGTCAATACCGATGCCTATAGCGTCTCCCGCGCCTGCGCCACCAGCTTTCAGGCGGTGGCCAACGTCACCGAATCCATCATGGCCGGTACGGTAGACATCGCCATCGCCGGTGGTGCGGATTCCTCCTCCGTGCTCCCTATCGGAGTGAGCAAGAAGCTGGCCCGCGCCCTGGTGGATCTCAACAAGGCGCGCAATCTGCAGCAGCGCTTCAATATTCTTCGTCAGTTGCGGGTCAAGGATCTGCTGCCGGTACCGCCTGCTGTGGCGGAATATTCGACCGGTCTCTCCATGGGACAGACCGCTGAGCAGATGGCCAAGAGTCACCAGATCAGCCGCGAGGCGCAAGATGCGCTGGCTCATCGCTCCCACACCCTGGCCGCGCAGGCTTGGGCTGATGGCAAGCTGAGCGGCGAGGTGTTTACTGCCCATGTACCGCCTTACAAGTCACCGCTGGAGCGGGACAACAATATCCGTGAAAGCTCGGATCTGGCGAGCTACGCCAAGCTCAAGCCGGTGTTTGACCGGGTTCATGGCACAGTGACGGCGGCCAACGCCACCCCGCTGACCGATGGCGCCGCCGCCGTGCTGCTGATGCGGGAAGGTCGGGCGAAAGAGCTTGGCCTCGAACCGCTTGGCTATATCCGCAGCTTCGCCTTCTCGGCCATCGATGTGTGGCAAGACATGCTGATGGGGCCCTCCTACGCTACGCCGCTGGCGCTGGACAGAGCTGGTATCACGCTCGGTGATCTGACCCTGATCGACATGCACGAAGCCTTTGCCGCCCAGACTCTGGCCAACCTCAAGATGTTTGCCAGCCACGATTTTGCCCGTGACAAGCTGGGCCGCGATCAGGCCATCGGCGAGGTGGACATGGAGAAGTTCAACGTCCTCGGTGGTTCGCTGGCCTATGGCCACCCCTTTGCCGCGACCGGTGCGCGGATGATCACCCAGACCCTGCACGAGCTGCGTCGTCGCGGCGGGGGATTGGGGCTCAACACCGCTTGTGCAGCGGGTGGATTGGGCGTGGCTATGGTGTTGGAGGTTGAATGATGAGCGCTAAGACTTTTTCCCTGGATGTTCGCAAAGATGGCATCGGCATCCTCACCATGGATGTGCCGGGTGAGAGCATGAATACCCTGAAGGCCGCCTTTGTGGAGGAGATCCGCACCGTGCTGGCCGAAGTGAAACGCAACAAGGATTTGATCGGTCTGGTGATCACCTCCGGCAAGAAGGACTCCTTCATCGCCGGTGCTGATATCACCATGCTGGCCGCCTGCACCAGTGCCAAGGATGCCGAGACCCTGTCACGAGAAGGGCAGGAGATCTTTGCCGAGATCGAGGGGCTGACCATTCCGGTGATCGCCGCCATTCACGGCCCCTGCCTCGGTGGCGGGCTGGAGCTGGCGCTGGCCTGTCATGGTCGGGTGGTGACCGATCACGGTAAAACCGTGCTGGGATTGCCGGAAGTGCAGCTCGGTCTGCTGCCGGGCTCTGGCGGTACCCAGCGTCTGCCACGTCTCATCGGGGTGGCCAAGGCACTGGATCTGATGCTGACCGGCAAGCAGGTGCGGGCCAAACAGGCCAAGAAATTGGGGCTGGTGGACGATGTGGTGCCCCCTTCCATCCTGTTGGATGCCGCTATCAAGCTGGCCAAGAAGGGCAAACCGCGCCATCAGTTGAAACGGGATCTGCAGGGCAAGGTGCTGGAGACCAACAAGTTGGGTCGCAAGGTGCTGTTCGATCAGGCCAGCAAGGGGGTGAAAGCCAAGACCCGTGGCAACTACCCGGCGCCGGAGCGGATCCTGGATGTTGTGCGCATCGGCGTGGAGGAGGGGATGAAGGCCGGTCTGGCCGCTGAATCCCGCCACTTTGGCGAGCTGGTGATGACTGCTGAGTCTGCCGCCCTGCGTTCCATCTTCTTTGCCACCACTGAGATGAAGAAAGAGGTCACCTATCAGGGGGCCGAGCCGCGCAAGGTGGCCCATGCCGCCGTGCTGGGCGGTGGTCTGATGGGGGGCGGCATTGCGTTCGTCACCGCTACCAAGGCGGGAGTGCCGGTGCGGATCAAGGATGTGGCAAGTAGTGGCATCGGTAATGCCATGCGCTATAGCTATGACATTCTGGCCAAGAAGCTCAAGCGCCGTCACATCCTGCGCAGCGAGCTGGAAAAGCAGATGAGCCTGTTGACCGGCACCCTCGACTACTCCGGTTTTCACCGGGTGGACATGGTGGTGGAGGCGGTGTTTGAAGATCTCAATCTCAAACACCAGATGGTGAAGGACGTGGAGCGTGAGTGCGGTGAGCACACAGTGTTTGCCTCCAACACCTCATCCCTGCCCATCAACCAGATTGCGGCAGAGGCGGCGCACCCGGAGCGAGTCGTGGGGCTGCACTACTTCAGCCCGGTGGACAAGATGCCGCTGGCGGAGATCATCCCCCACGCTGGCACCAGTGCCGAGACGGTCGCTACCACCCTGGCTTTTGCCCGTGCCCAGGGCAAAACGCCCATCGTGGTGAAGGACGAAGCCGGTTTCTACGTCAACCGCATCCTGGCGCCCTACATGAATGAGGCGGCGCGACTGGTGCTGGAAGGGGAGCCGGTGGAGGTGCTGGATAGCGCGCTGCTGGACTTTGGCTTCCCGGTTGGCCCCATCACCTTGCTGGACGAGGTGGGGATCGATGTGGGCGCCAAGATCTCCCCCATCCTTGAGAAAGAGCTGGGCGGCGAGCAGTTCCAGGCGCCCAAGGCGTTCGACAAACTGCTGCAAAATGATCGCAAGGGACGCAAGAACGGCAAGGGCTTCTACCTCTATGGCAAGGCGGCACCGCGCAACAAGCTGACTGGCAAAGAGGGCAAGAAGACGGTGGACGAGAGCGTCTATGGCGTGCTCGGCATCAAGCCTTCTGCCAAGCTGGCCCGTCAGGAGATCGCCGAGCGCTGCGTGTTGCTGATGCTCAACGAAGCGGCCATGGCGTTGGATAGTGGTGTGGTGGCGTCGGCCCGTGATGGCGATATCGGCGCCATCTTCGGCATCGGTTTCCCGCCTTTCCTTGGCGGCCCGTTCCGTTATATGGACACGCTCGGGATCGATCATCTGGTTGGCCGTCTGGAGTATTACCAGAAGCGCCACGGCGACCGGTTCGCCCCCTGTGCCCGTCTCAAGGCGATGGCCGCAGAGCAGCAGACCTTCTACTGATAACCGCTGCAGAGTGACCGCAAGGCAAAGAGGCCCGCACCCCATGCGGGCCTCTTTCTATATTGTGGTTTGTTCGGGTTATTCAGGTGGTGCTGCGATGATGCAGGCAGAGGCGAAGGCCGAAAAAATGGCCCACCGAAGTGGGCCGTAGATATATCTGATCACGGGTCAGATCCCAGGTTTGCGCTCCGGGCAGCGGCCGATGATATCTGCAGGTAGATCGCCGTTATCCTGTTCCAGCACCACGTCAAATCCCCACAGTTGGTGCAGGTGCTTGAGCACCTCATGGCGTGAGTCGCCAAGGGGTATGCGGTTGTGGGGCACATAGCGCAGGGTGAGGGAGCGATCCCCCTTCACGGCAACGTTGTAGACCTGAATATTGGGTTCCAGATTGCTGAGGTTGTATTGGGCCGACAGGGTATTGCGCACCTGACGGTACCCCTCGTCATTGTGGATAGCGGAGACCTTCAGATAGTTCTTCAGATCGTCGTCATCAATGGCGAACAGCTTCATATCCCGCATCACTTTTGGGCTTAAGAACTGGCTGATAAAGCTCTCATCCTTGAAGTTCTGCATGGCAAAGTGGAGGGTTTCGACCCAGTTGCTGCCAGCATAGTCGGGGAACCAGTATCTATCTTCCTCGGTCGGGTTCTCGCAGATGCGGCGCAGGTCGGTAAACATGGCAAACCCCAGCGCATAGGGGTTGATCCCCGAGTAGTAGCGGCTGTTGTAAGCCGGTTGATAGACCACGTTGGTGTGGCTGTGCAGCACCTCCATCATGAAGCGATCGCTCAACTTGCCCTCGTCATAGAGGTGATTGAGGATGGTGTAGTGCCAGAAGGTGGCCCACCCCTCGTTCATCACCTGGGTCTGCTTTTGTGGATAGAAATACTGACTTATCTTGCGCACGATGCGCACCACTTCCCGCTGCCAGGGCTCCAGCAAGGGGGCATTCTTCTCGATGAAGTAGAGAATGTTCTCCTGGGGCTCTGCGGGGTAGCGCCTGTCCTCCACGCCAGCCGCTTTATGCTGTTTGGGCAGGGTTCGCCACAGCTCGTTGACCTGAGTCTGCAGATAATCTTCCCGCGCCTTCTGACGCCTCTTCTCCTCGGCCATCGAGATCTTCTGGGGACGCTTGTAGCGATCCACCCCGAAGTTCATCAGGGCATGGCAGGAGTCGAGCAGCTGCTCCACTGCCTCGATGCCATGCTTCTCTTCACACTGGGTGATGTAGTTCTTGGCGAACAGCAGGTAGTCGATGATGGAGGAGGCATCGGTCCAGGCCTTGAACAGGTAGTTGTTTTTGAAGAAGGAGTTGTGGCCGTAGCAGGCGTGTGCCATCACCAGCGCCTGCATCGGCATGGTGTTCTCCTCCATCAGGTAGGCGATGCAGGGATCCGAGTTGATGACGATCTCGTAAGCCAGCCCCATCTGGCCGCGCTTGTAGTTGCGCTCGGTATGGATAAAGCGCTTGCCGAACGACCAGTGTTGATAGCCGATGGGCATGCCGACGCTGGAGTAGGCATCCATCATCTGTTCGGCGGTGATCACCTCGATCTGGTTGGGGTAGGTATCCAGCTTGTAGAAACGGGCGACCCGGGCGATCTCCTGGTGATAGGTCTCCAGCAGATCGAAGTTCCAGTCTGGTCCGTCATCCAGTGGCGCTACACGTTTTTCTGTTTCGATCATGTGACCTCCTCACGCCGCTTGTTTCTTGAACAGCTCGCGGAACACCGGATAGATATCCTCGACCTTGCGAATGTGCTCCATCGCAAAGTGGGGGAACTGGCTGGCTACTGATTCATATTCGTGCCACAGGGTCTGGTGGGCACGGGTGGTGATCTCGATGTAGGAGTAGTACCTCACCCTTGGCATGATGTCCCGCGCCAAGATCTCCCGGCATTGCGGCGAGTCATCGGCCCAGTTGTCACCATCCGACGCCTGCGCCGCATAGATGTTCCACTGGTTGGCGGGGTAACGCTCGTTGATGATGTCGTTCATCATCTTGAGGGCGCTGGAGACGATGGTGCCGCCAGTCTCCTGGGAGTAGAAGAACTCGTGCTCGTCCACCTCCTTGGCCTGGGTATGGTGGCGGATATAGACCACTTCTACGTTCTTGTAAGTCCGGCTCAGGAACAGATAGAGCAGGATATAGAAACGCTTGGCCATCTCCTTGGTGGCCTGATCCATGGAGCCCGAGACGTCCATCAGGCAGAACATCACCGCCTGGCTGGAGGGGACGGGCCGTTTGACGAAGTTGTTGAACTTGAGATCGAAGGTGTCGATAAACGGCACCGCATCGATCCGTCGTTTCAGCTCCCTGATCTCCTTCTCGAGCAGGGCGATTTCGGCAAAGTGCTCGTTGGGATCGTTGGCCAGCAGAGCCAGCCGCTCTTCCAGTTCATGCAGTTGGCGTTTCTTGCCTGCTTGCAGCGCCATGCGCCGCGCCAGCGAATTTTGCAGGGAACGCACCACGTTGATGTTGGCGGGCACCCCGTTTGAGGTGTAGCCCGCCCGATAGGTTTTGACCTCCATCAGCTGATTGAGCTGGGTTTTCTGCAGCCTGGGCAACTCCAGATCTTCAAACAGCAGATCGAGATACTCATCCTTGGAGATCTGGAACACGAAATCATCGGCCCCTTCACCCTGATTGGATGCCTGCCCCTCGCCGGAACCCTGTCCACCGCCCCCTCCTTTGGGGCGGTCAATCTTGTCGCCGGAGACGAACTGATCATTGCCGGGATGCACCATCTCCCGTTTACCGCCGTGCCCCTGATGAAAATGGGGCTCGCCGATATCCTTGGTCGGGATGCTGATGCTCTCGCCCTTGTCTACGTCCTGAATGCTGCGCTTGGAGACAGCATCCGAGACCGCTTGTTTTATCTGCTTCTTGTAGCGGCGGATAAAGCGCTGCCGATTGACAGCGCTTTTGTTTTTGCCGTTGAGCCTGCGGTCGATAAAATGCGCCATAACTCCCCCTTGAACAGTCAGGGTCAGGATGACTTGCGTACCCTGAGATACCATTCGGAGAGCAGTCGCACCTGTTTGCGGGTGTAGCCTTTCTCCATCATCCGTTCGACAAAGTTATCGTGCTTCTTCTGCTCCTCGGCCGAGGTTTTGCTGTTGAAGGAGATAACCGGCAGCAGCTCTTCCGTGTTGGAGAACATCTTCTTCTCGATCACGGTGCGCAGCTTCTCGTAACTGGTCCAGTTGGGGTTACGGCCTGCATTGTTGGCCCGGGCACGCAGCACGAAGTTGACGATTTCGTTGCGGAAATCTTTCGGGTTGCTGATCCCGGCAGGTTTTTCAATTTTCTCCAGCTCGCTGTTGAGGGACGCTCTGTCAAACAGCTGGCCGGTTTCGGGGTCACGGTACTCCTGATCCTGGATCCAGAAGTCGGCGTAGGTGACGTAGCGATCAAAGATGTTCTGACCGTACTCGGAGTAGGACTCGAGATAGGCGGTCTGGATCTCCTTGCCGATGAACTCCACATAGCGCGGGGTCAGATAGCCCTTGATGAACTCAAGGTAGCGATCGTGCAGCTCTTGCGGGAACTGTTCGCGCTCGATCTGCTGCTCCAGCACATAGAAGAGGTGCACCGGGTTGGCGGCCACTTCCGCGTGGTCGAAGTTGAAGACGCGGGAGAGGATCTTGAACGCAAAGCGGGTAGAGAGACCATTCATCCCCTCGTCCACACCGGCGTAGTCGCGATACTCCTGATAGCTCTTCGCCTTCGGATCGGTGTCCTTCAGACTTTCGCCATCATAGACCCGCATCTTGGAGTAGATGCTGGAGTTTTCCGGCTCTTTCAGCCGTGACAACACAGAGAACTGGCCCAGCAGCTCGAGGGTGCCCGGGGCGCATTTGGCCTCGGTCAATTCGCTGTTGATCAGCAGTTTCTCGTAGATCTTCACCTCTTCGGAGACGCGCAGGCAGTAAGGCACCTTGACGATGTAGACCCGGTCGAGGAAGGCCTCGTTGTTCTTGTTGTTGCGGAACTGCTGCCACTCGGATTCGTTGGAGTGAGCGAGCAAGATGCCGTCAAAGGGGAGGGCTGAGAGCCCTTCGGTACCGTTGTAGTTACCCTCCTGAGTTGCAGTTAGCAGCGGGTGCAGCACCTTGATCGGCGCCTTGAACATCTCCACAAACTCCATCACCCCCTGGTTCGCTTTACACAGCGCACCTGAGTAGGAGTAAGCATCGGCGTCATCCTGGGCGAAGTGCTCCAGCATGCGGATGTCGACCTTGCCGACCAGTGAGGAGATATCCTGGTTGTTGTCATCGCCCGGTTCCGTTTTGGCGATGGCAATCTGATCGAGGATGGAGGGGTTGACCTTCTCCACCTTGAACTTGGTGATGTCGCCGCCAAATTCATGCAGGCGTTTGGCCACCCAGGGGGACATGATGGGACGCAAGTAGCGGCGCGGGATGCCGTACTCTTTTTCCAGGATCTCCCCATCCTCTTCGATATCGAACAGGCAGAAGGGGTGATCGTTGACCGGTGAGCCCTTGATGCGATAGATGGGCACCTTCTGCATCAGGGATTTGAGTTTCTCTGCCAGCGAGGATTTACCGCCGCCAACGGGGCCCAGCAGATAGAGGATCTGTTTCTTCTCCTCCAGCCCTTGGGCGGAGTGTTTGAGGTAGGAGACGATCTGTTCGATGGCCTCTTCCATCCCGTAGAAATCCTTGAAGGCGGGATAGCGTGCCACTACGCGGTTGGAGAAGAGTCGGCTCAGTCTGGGGTTGGCTGAGGTGTCTACCATCTCCGGCTCACCGATGGCGGTCAGCAGACGTTCGGCTGCGGAGGCGTAGCAGGCTTTGTCCTGCTTACACATATCCAGGAACTCCTGGATGGTATATTCCTCTTCTCTCGCTTTTTCATATCGCTGTTGGTAATGCTCGAATATGCCCATAACTTTGCCCTCGTTATAGTCGCTTACCCTGAAAAAAGTGGATGACTGCTTTTGTGTTGTGCGCTTTTAAAGCCTAGTCAACAGACTCCAGTAATCCATCACGGTTGATAGGTTAAATTCTGAAGAAACCTGCCCGATCCTTGTGCGGGGAGGGTCAGTCAACAACACCGCTATGTTACTGACTGTTAAATTATTTTTGCCACGATAGTGAGGTAAATGTCAAAGACATAAAAAATAAATGTTTATGGGAAACAGGGAACTTATTGCGAAAAGATTAAGGGGTTTGACGAAAGGCAATGGGGCTGCGGGTTGGCGGGGTTATGGATGAGAATGTCATTACGTGAACGTTAACGTAAATCACTTTGTTTGGAGTTTTGGCTCTAATTTTTACATTGACGCTACATTTTGAGTGCCCTAGATTGGCGATGTGTGAGCAGCAAGATGCTTTAGCAAGAGAGTTGACTGTTGCCTCACCAAGCTCTGTTTAAGCACGTTTCCGTTGGCTTGACCCTCGCAACCGCGAGGGTCTTCTTTTTCTGCGTCTGTAAACGCTTGTTTCTGCTGGTGGCTATTGAAGCCACCAGCACTCATCTATCAAGGGTAGGCTTGTTGCACTGCCGCCAGGACGCGGGCAAACGGGTGGGCGGCCAACTGGCCTGCGCCCGCCAGCGATTTGGCCTTGACCCGGCTGGTCAGCGGTGTGGTGATGCCGCACAGGAAACGGGCCAGAACACGCGCATCCACCGAACCTGTCTTGGCAATCAGCGGATCGCACCAGGCGCGGATCCCCGCCTCGTTTGGCATGGTCAGTGAGGGTAGGGGAGGAAGATGTGCCACCTCGCCGCGACAAACCGAACAGTGGCCACAATGAACCGGCGCCACCTCATCGGCAAAATAGCGGGCGAGGCGGTGGCTCAGGCACTCACTTGAGGTGAAAAAGTCGAGCATGGCTTGCAGTCTGGCCAGCTCACTCTGTTCTTTTTGCAGGAACAGGGCGTGCAGGACTTTTGCTTCCTGCTCGTTGTCCCACCCCTGACGGGTGATCCGGTAGACCTCGGTCATCTGTTTGCTTTCAAGCTCGATCCAGCCTTGCTGCTGCAGGTAGTCGAGCGCCGCAACGGCCCGCTGCCGCTCCCCCTGATAGCCCTGCCAGAGGGCGTCAAAGTCCATGGTGCACCAGCTGCGCGCTTGTGGAGCGCAGGCGAACAGCTGCTCCAGAAACTGGCGGCGATCCGTATTGAAGCGGCTCACTATCTCGCCTTTATCCAGCACAAACTTGAAGCGGTAGTCGGCGTAGTAGCTGTAGGCCGGGGTGATGATGCCTGCCATCTCCAGATAGACCAGCAGGGTTTTAAGGGGCAACTGGCGGATATTGGTGTCGTTGGAGAGGCGCAGCAGGGTGAATTCCCACTCGCTCCCGCTCTGCTTGATGATGGCAAGGAGCTGGAGGATGGCACTCAAATCCGGCGTATCGCCGTAGACGAAGTTCTCCAGCACCGGCAGCTGGCTCTGGTTGGCCAGCACGATACAGCGCGATGGCTGGCCATCCCGTCCGGCGCGGCCAATCTCCTGGCTGTAGTTCTCGATAGATTTGGGCAGATCGTAGTGAATGACCCGCCGGATATCCGCTTTGTCGATCCCCATGCCAAAGGCGATGGTGGCGACGATGCAGTCCACCTTGCCCGCCATGAAGTCGTGCTGGATCTGACTGCGCAGCGCCGAGTCGAGTCCGGCATGATAGGCGCGGGCGTTGATCCCTTCTCTAATGAGGTGCTCGGCACAGGCTTCGGCGGTGTGTTGCAAGGTGACGTAGACGATGGTGGGGGCCGTCGGATCGTTGGCCAACTCCTGCGCGAGCCAGCTATCCCGCGCGTCGGGCGACAGGGGAATGACGGCCAGATCAAGATTGGGGCGATAGAAACCGGTGACCACGACCCCCTCCGGCGCGATGCCGAATTTGGTCTGCATATCCTGAATCACCGCCGGTGTGGCGGTGGCCGTCAGCAGCAACACCTGTGGGATCTTCAGGTCATGGCGATAGCTCGGCAGCTTGAGGTAGTCGGGGCGAAAGTTGTGGCCCCACTCCGAGATACAGTGCGCCTCATCGACGACCATCAGCGAGAGCGGCACTTGCTGGATAAAGCGGCGAAAGCGCTCATTCTTGAGTCGCTCCACCGAGATCATCAGGATCTTGAGCTGTCCATCCAGCGCCTGCTGCATCACTCGTCGGCTCTCCTCCGGGCTCTGGCTTGAGTCGAGGGTAGCAGCGCTTATTCCCTTGCTTTTAAGGAAGGCGAGTTGATCGTGCATCAGCGCCAGCAGCGGCGAGATCACCAGGGTCAGGTGAGGCAGGGCGAGGGCAGGCAGTTGATAACAGAGGGACTTGCCGGAGCCGGTGGGAAAGATGGCGGCGGCACTCTGACCAGCCAGCACCCGGCTGATCACCGCCTCCTGACCTGGCCTGAGTGCGGAGAAACCAAAATATTGGTTGAGCAGGGATGTGATCATGGCAAGGCTCCGCAGCAAATGGGGGATGATAGCACAGCGATTCCGGTCATGGATGACACAGGAATGGTCGTGAGGGTGAGGGCAGAGAGTGTCGATAAAACGTACAAAAATGGGTGGTTGCGCTGTGGTTAAGGTTTTGTTGCGGTTTTTTGTGATGGAAACGGGATATTTTTTGGTGAGTCTCTGGAAAAAAAAGATGGCGAATGGGATATTCCGTCATGCAATCCGGTGACTGGCGGATCGGCCCGACAGAAGGCTGGCCACAGACACCACATTCGGGCGACAGGGGTCTTCCGATGAGTGGTTGCAGACAGGACTCATGATTCATGCACTACGGTGCTTAGGGACTTTTTTGATGACACAACAACACCCCCTCCTTCGGCTGGTCAATAGCACCAGTCTGGTCAGCCAGATCCTGGTTGGTCTGGTATTCGGTATCTTGCTGGCTCTGTTTGCCCCCGAGTGGGCGAAAACGGCAGGTCTGCTCGGCAGTCTGTTTGTTGGTGCACTGAAAGCGGTAGCCCCGCTGCTGGTATTCGTACTGGTGATGGCGGCCATCATTGGTCACAAGCAGGGTCAGAAGACCAATATTCGCCCGCTGCTGGCGCTCTACCTCTTTGGTACTTTCTCTGCGGCTGTGGTCGCGGTGATTGCCAGCTTCCTGTTCCCCTCCAACCTCCATCTGGTGGCCAATACTGCCGAGATCACCCCGCCAGGCGGGATCACCGAGGTGCTGCAGACCCTGCTGTTCAACGTGGTGACCAACCCGGTCAAGGCGCTGATGGATGCCAACTATATCGGGATCTTGGCGTGGGCCATCGGTCTGGGTATCGCCATGCGCCATGCCAACGAGAGCACCAAGGCGCTGATCACTGACCTGTCTCACGGTGTCTCCGCCATCGTGAAAGCGGTGATCCGCTGTGCCCCGCTCGGGATCCTGGGTCTGGTTGCCTCCACTCTGGCAGAGACCGGCTTCGATGCCCTGTTTGGCTATGCTCAACTGCTGGTGGTGCTGATCGGCTGCATGCTGTTTATCGCCTTTGTGGTCAACCCATTGATCGTCTTCTGGAAGATCAAGCGCAACCCCTATCCGCTGGTGCTGACTTGCCTCAAAGAGAGCGGTGTGACCGCCTTCTTTACCCGCAGCTCTGCCGCCAACATCCCGGTCAACATGGCGCTGTGTGAAAAACTGCGCCTGCCCAAAGATACCTACGCTGTCTCCATCCCGCTGGGTGCCACCATCAACATGGCGGGTGCGGCCATCACCATCACTGTGCTCGCCATGGCGGCGGTACATACCCTGGGGATGGAAGTGGACATGGCAACGGCCGTGCTGCTCTCTGTGGTAGCTACCGTCAGTGCCTGTGGCGCGTCCGGTGTAGCCGGTGGCTCCTTGCTGCTGATCCCGCTGGCGTGCAGCCTGTTTGGTATCAGCAACGACATCGCCATGCAGGTGGTGGCCGTCGGCTTTATCATCGGCGTGTTGCAGGATTCTGCCGAGACAGCGCTGAACAGCTCCACCGACGTGCTGTTCACCGCTGCAGCTTGCATGGCCGAAGATGAAACCCTGCTGGAACCTTCCGCGCTGCCCAGCAGCGAGGCGTGAGCCGGTAGCTCGATTTTTCGATTCAGCCCCTCTCTGTGAGGGGCTTTTTATATCAGCGGGCCTAAATGTGTTGAGGAGAGGAGTGCGCAAGAAAACATTCATTTTGATGAAATGTTTGGTTACAAATAGCCGACAGACAGTGCGGGTGCTGCCCCGTTAAAATAGCTGCGGAATAATAAGGTTCAGGCTAAAAAACGAGATTAAATAATGAAAAAAACTACGCTTTCGTGGGCAATTATTGGTGCATTAGGTTTGGTTGGTTGCGGTGGTGGTGGCGGAGATAGTGGTGGTGGTGGTACCACGCCACCGGAGCCGCAACCGAGGGCGCTGCCGGTGGCTGGCGTCTATCTCCCCGTCCTGATGGACGCTCAGGGGCAGTTAATCAACCGTCCGGTCAACGACAGTTATCGTGCGGTCGGTCTTGTCTATCCGGCGTCCACAGAGGGCACGGGTTGGGCGATGAACATTGCTGAGAAAAGAAGTGCCACAGTCAGCACTTATACCTTCCCTCAAGGCTTCTCTTCTCTGAATAAAGGTGAGGGTTACCCACTGACGTTGTCGTTGCTGGTGAACAAAAGCCAACCCAGTACCTTCGACTCGGCTGAGCAAAAGTCCAATACCAATGTCGATGGGTTGGTCAAGGTGGCGTCTGTACCAGATACGGCGGGAAGCAGCCAGTCACTCTGGGTACTCGATTATCGACCCGTCAAAGCCAAAATCGATTCTGCACTCACTATTCAGAATTGGGGCGGCCAAGTGGCATTGCAGCCGATGGTCACTGCGCCTATCAACGCGGACTCCTGGTACAACCTTGGGGAGAGTGCACTGTTTCAAGATTTCAAAACCGAGCGCAGCAACAATGGTTTGGGGATCAAGCTGACCATCCTGTTTAAAGAAGGGTGTTCTGTAAGCGGTGAGACAGAGGCCAACACTCAAGGTTTGAACAAGCTGACGTTGACTGGTTGGAACAATCGGTCATGCAGTTTCAATACCTTGACAGGGCCTGCTGATATCAAAGAGGGAAAAATTTATGAGGGGCTCTGGGAAAAAAGGATGCGCGAATTTGCCGATCGCAACGCCAGTGTCACTGCATATCTGACCATGAAACCGGGTAGCAATGGTCAGAAAGACACCCTGGTGCTCGGTATTCCGGAAATCACCGGTATCACGCCGTTCCTGTTGGAAGCGCAACCACTCTAATCAGCCAGAGATAGTGCGTGTTTATCAAGAGATGCCAGTCGCTTACCCGACTGGCATTTTTGTTGGTCGAGGTTCGGTGCGAAGCCCTGAAACATCATGATGTGGTTGCCGGATAAGGGTTGTTTCCTTGGTTGTTGTGTGAGTTCAGGTGCTGTGGCTGCAATAACTGCGTGATGAGTGGCAAGACTATTCAGGACGGGACATCCCGTTCACCCGCTCCGCCAACGCATTCTGGTAACAGTCATACCCATCCGTCATCGAGCATTTCACCCCGTACCGTTCATGTAATGACTGATA
>NZ_JBFOCM010000030.1:0-2758 GCF_040907825.1 Aeromonas sp. s7(2024) | reverse complement strand
GGGCACTGTTGCAAATAGTCGGTGGTGATAAACTTATCATCCCCTTTTGCTGATGGAGCTGCACATGAACCCATTCAAAGGCCGGCATTTTCAGCGTGACATCATTCTGTGGGCCGTACGCTGGTACTGCAAATACGGCATCAGTTACCGTGAGCTGCAGGAGATGCTGGCTGAACGCGGAGTGAATGTCGATCACTCCACGATTTACCGCTGGGTTCAGCGTTATGCGCCTGAAATGGAAAAACGGCTGCGCTGGTACTGGCGTAACCCTTCCGATCTTTGCCCGTGGCACATGGATGAAACCTACGTGAAGGTCAATGGCCGCTGGGCGTATCTGTACCGGGCCGTCGACAGCCGGGGCCGCACTGTCGATTTTTATATCTCCTCCCGTCGTAACAGCAAAGCTGCATACCGGTTTCTGGGTAAAATCCTCAACAACGTGAAGAAGTGGCAGATCCCGCGATTCATCAACACGGATAAAGCGCCCGCCTATGGTCGCGCGCTTGCTCTGCTCAAACGCGAAGGCCGGTGCCCGTCTGACGTTGAACACCGACAGATTAAGTACCGGAACAACGTGATTGAATGCGATCATGGCAAACTGAAACGGATAATCGGCGCCACGCTGGGATTTAAATCCATGAAGACGGCTTACGCCACCATCAAAGGTATTGAGGTGATGCGTGCACTACGCAAAGGCCAGGCCTCAGCATTTTATTATGGTGATCCCCTGGGCGAAATGCGCCTGGTAAGCAGAGTTTTTGAAATGTAAGGCCTTTGAATAAGACAAAAGGCTGCCTCATCGCTAACTTTGCAACAGTGCCGCGCGACGAGCAGCAGCACCAGGAGCAGAAGCACGTCGAGAAAAAGCAACAGCAGATCGAGCAGCGCCCACGGCGGGCCGCTCGCATCGGATAAGTCGAAAAATCCGGCTAAAGTGGCCGAGCTGCACATCAGGCCGCGCGGTTTTCCTCCCTGATCGCCGGCGCGGTTTCTTCCTCCCTGAACCGCATGCAGACTTGCCGCCTCGGACACCCCGAGGCGGTTTTTTTTCGCCTCGCTCGAGCATCGCCGCATCCGACGATGCCGAGACGACCAGGCCGCGCACGTCGAGCTGCAGCATCGCCATTGCCGACGATGGCACCAGGTCGCCGGCGGTGGCCACCGACCTCGAGCTCGCATCGCCACATCCGACGATGCGCGCCGGCGTCGACCATCGCCAGGTCTGACGATGGCGGCCGCCCTGCCCTGGATCTCGCATCGCCATTTCTGGCGATGAGATCCACGGAGCGGCCATTTAGACCCGCCAATAACGACCCGGCCAAGATAAATCGCATGACGGCCTTTTTGGCCGGGGGTAGCATGACCGGACACTTTGCGTATGCCCAAAGGAGCCCGCAAGTATGCGCAGGACGAAGCCAGTAGCCGCGCCGATGGTGGCGCGGGTCTATCTGCGCGTCAGCACCGACGCGCAGGACTTGGAACGCCAAGAGGCGATCACTACGGCCGCGAAGGCCGCCGGCTACTACGTCGCCGGCATCTACCGTGAGAAGGCATCCGGCGCACGCGCCGACCGGCCTGAGCTGCTGCGCATGATCGGCGACCTACAGCCCGGCGAGGTGGTCATTGCCGAGAAGATCGACCGCATCAGCCGCCTACCTTTGCCCGAGGCCGAGCGCCTGGTGGCCTCGATACAGGCCAAAGGCGCACGCCTGGCCGTCCCTGGCGTGGTCGATCTATCCGACCTGGCGGCCGAGGCCCAGGGCGTCGCCAAGATCGTGCTGGAAGCCGTGCAGATCATGCTTTTTCGCCTGGCCTTGCAGATGGCCCGCGACGACTACGAGGACAGGCGCGAACGCCAGCGCCAAGGCATTGAGTTGGCCCGCCAGGCCGGGCGGTACAAGGGCCGCCGTGCTGATCCGAAGCGCCGCGCCCAAGTTGTCGCGCTGCGCAAGTCCGGCTACAGCATCAACAAGACCGCCGAGCTGGCCGGGTACAGTGCGGCCCAGGTGAAACGGATATGGGCCGAGGTCAGCCAGGCCGAAGCGAAGCAGCACGGCGCGTTCGTGGAGGACGCATTGACGGAAGCCGATGCCCTGGCCGCTGTCGGCCAGGATGAGCGCCAGGAGGAAAGGGCATGAAGAAGCCGAACCAAGACGACGAGCCGTTTTTCATCACCGAGGAGATTGCGGCCGAAATGATCGCCGGCGGCTATGAGTTCGAGCTGCCGCCCATTCCTTGCACCATCCGCCTACGCGACGTGCTGGAGCGCATGACCGATGCTGAGCTAGCATTGCAGCCGGGCGAGATCGCCGACCAGGAGCGTGAACGCTGCCGGCGCAAGCCGTGTTCAACCTCATGATCTGGTCATGGTATTTTTCATGGCACTGAGCCTGATAGTTCTTGCAAATTGTTGTCACTAAAGGGTTTTGTGTGCTTGTTTACAATCGAGTGGGAGTGACGGGCACTGGCTGGCAATGTCTAGCAACGGCAGGCATTTCGGCTGAGGGTAAAAGAACTTTCCGCTAAGCGATAGACTGTATGTAAACACAGTATTGCAAGGACGCGGAACATGCCTCATGTGGCGGCCAGGACGGCCAGCCGGGATCGGGATACTGGTCGTTACCAGAGCCACCGACCCGAGCAAACCCTTCTCTATCAGATCGTTGACGAGTATTACCCGGCATTCGCTGCGCTTATGGCAGAGCAGGGAAAGGAATTGCCGGGCTATGTGCAACGGGAATTTGAAGAATTTCTCCAA
>NZ_JBFOCM010000003.1:0-1722 GCF_040907825.1 Aeromonas sp. s7(2024) | reverse complement strand
CGACACTTCTTGGGGTTGTATGGTTAAGTGACTAAGCGTACATGGTGGATGCCTTGGCAGTCAGAGGCGATGAAGGACGTACTAACCTGCGATAAGCTGTGAGAAGTCGGTAAGAGACGCTATTACTCACAGATTTCCGAATGGGGAAACCCACCCGAGATAACTCGGGTATCTGTTACTGAATACATAGGTAACAGAGGCGAACCGGGAGAACTGAAACATCTAAGTACCCCGAGGAAAAGAAATCAACCGAGATTCCCTCAGTAGCGGCGAGCGAACGGGGATTAGCCCTTAAGCATCTTGGAAGTTAGTGGAACGGTCCTGGAAAGGCCGGCGATACAGGGTGATAGCCCCGTACACGAAAACAACCTTGATGTGAAATCGAGTAGGGCGGGACACGTGACATCCTGTCTGAATATGGGGGGACCATCCTCCAAGGCTAAATACTCCTGACTGACCGATAGTGAACCAGTACCGTGAGGGAAAGGCGAAAAGAACCCCTGTGAGGGGAGTGAAATAGAACCTGAAACCGTGTACGTACAAGCAGTGGGAGCCCTTCGGGGTGACTGCGTACCTTTTGTATAATGGGTCAGCGACTTACATTTTGTAGCGAGGTTAACCGTATAGGGGAGCCGTAGGGAAACCGAGTCTTAACTGGGCGTCTAGTTGCAAGGTGTAGACCCGAAACCGGGTGATCTAGCCATGGGCAGGTTGAAGGTTGAGTAACATCAACTGGAGGACCGAACCCACTAACGTTGCAAAGTTAGGGGATGACCTGTGGCTGGGGGTGAAAGGCCAATCAAACTCGGAGATAGCTGGTTCTCCCCGAAAGCTATTTAGGTAGCGCCTCGGACGAATACTACTGGGGGTAGAGCACTGTTTGGGCTAGGGGGTCATCCCGACTTACCAACCCCATGCAAACTCCGAATACCAGTAAGTAATATCCGGGAGACACACGGCGGGTGCTAACGTCCGTCGTGAAGAGGGAAACAACCCAGACCGCCGGCTAAGGTCCCAAAGTTCTGGTTAAGTGGGAAACGATGTGGGAAGGCTCAGACAGCTAGGATGTTGGCTTAGAAGCAGCCATCATTTAAAGAAAGCGTAATAGCTCACTAGTCGAGTCGGCCTGCGCGGAAGATGTAACGGGGCTCAAACCAGGCACCGAAGCCGCGGATTCACACTTATGTGTGAGTGGTAGGGGAGCGTTCTGTAAGTCTGCGAAGGTGTATCGAGAGGTATGCTGGAGATATCAGAAGTGCGAATGCTGACGTAAGTAACGATAAAGGGGGTGAAAAGCCTCCTCGCCGGAAGACCAAGGGTTCCTGTCCAACGTTAATCGGGGCAGGGTGAGTCGACCCCTAAGGCGAGGCCGAAAGGCGTAGTCGATGGGAAGCAGGTTAATATTCCTGCACGACTTGTAATTGCGATGGGGGGACGGAGAAGGCTAGGTGGGCCAGGCGACGGTTGTCCTGGTGAAAGTGCGTAGGTGGTGTTTCTAGGCAAATCCGGAGACACAACACTGAGACACGAGACGAACACACTACGGTGTGGAAGCCATTGATGCCCTGCTTCCAGGAAAAGCCTCTAAGCTTCAGATTACAAGTCATCGTACCCCAAACCGACACAGGTGGTCGGGTAGAGAATACCAAGGCGCTTGAGAGAACTCGGGTGAAGGAACTAGGCAAAATAGAACCGTAACTTCGGGAGAAGGTTCGCTCTTGA
>NZ_JBFOCM010000029.1:0-4379 GCF_040907825.1 Aeromonas sp. s7(2024) | reverse complement strand
GTTTACATACAGTCTATCGCTTAGCGGAAAGTTCTTTTACCCTCAGCCGAAATGCCTGCCGTTGCTAGACATTGCCAGCCAGTGCCCGTCACTCCGCGGTCTTCACTGCGTGATCGAGTTGATCGACACCCGCCGTGACACGCTCCATGAAGTGCCTGCCTGCGTCTGTTAGCCGAACGCCCCGCGCATGGCGCTCAAATAGCAGGACACCAAGGTTATCCTCCAGCGCTTTCACACGCGCGCTGACGCTCGACTGGCTGATACCAAGTGCCTTGGCCGCATGCCGAAAATTCAGATGCTCGGCGACGGCGATGAACTGAACAAGGGAAATGAGCGGTATCCTGCCAGACAGGATACCGACATTCACGAGGTTTCGATGGTTAGTGCGCCGCATCGGAGCGGGCCTGCTACCAGTCGTCGGTTAGACGACTGGCGACTTCTCGGTGGCAGCCCCACGGAGCCGAAGGAGCACCAGCCCCAACGAAACCAGTACCGCCATCGCCGTGGCGTAACAGATCACGGGCCACGCTGTGTCACCGTTTAAAAGTGCCACCGCCAATGTCCCGACAATGCTGACTATCAGGCTTTGAACGCAGAAGTAGAACGCGACCGCTGATCCCGCGATGTCGTCGAACTCTGCCAAAGCGCCGTTCGCGGTAACGGACACCGTGAAGACAATACCGACCGCGACAACCCACATCGGTAGGATGAAGGTGAGGAATGACGGCGAGCCGTAAAGTTCGCCGATCCCCAACAGGACCGCTCCGCAAACAAGCAACGCCATCCCACGCGCCACGCATCCTGCGATGCCCCATCTGGCGACAAAGGACTTCGCGAAACGGGTTGTCACGATCATTACAAGCGCGACAGTGGCGAAGGCAAAGCTGAATCCGATCTCGGAATATTCCGCTTGGCCTATGAGCACACGGGGAGCCGTCGAGAAGAAGACGAAGTAGGTGCCCATACCGGCGCTAAAGCCGACAGTGTAAACCCAAAAAGCCGGACTCGCGAAGATCGGCAAGACAGATCGGCGCGTCTTGACTTGATCCAGAGGGCGGGTTTCGTGCCACCTGAAACCCGCATTTAGGAGTGCGAGCATCGCCAGTATAGCCAAAGTAATGAATATCGCCTGCCATCCCAAGAACTCGCCGATCAATGTTCCGGCGATAGGGCCGAGCGCAGGCACGAACGCCAGCATCGAACTGAAAAGGCCGTAGATGACGACACCCTCAGGACGGTTGGCATAAACGTCGCGAACCGTCGCGAACGTCGCCACCAGCATGGCCGACGCGCCCACTGCTTGAAGTAGACGGAAAGCGACAAAGGCCGGTGCAGTTGAAGACCAAGCTGCTCCCAGAGACGCAATGACGAAAGCCGTTGCGCCCGCAAGTAGAATTGGCCGTCGCCCGATTCTGTCTGAGAGCGGACCAAAAATCACCTGGCCCACGCCGAGCATCACCATATAGAGGCTCAACGTGAGTTGGATCATAGCGGGCGTCGTGTTCAGGATGCCGGGCATCGCTGGAACGACAGGGAGATAAATATCCATCGCCAGTGAAGCGAGGATGTCGAAAGGAGCCATCAGCAGCAGTGCTGCCGGCAGCGTATAGGCCCACGCGGGGCGTGTGGTGGTCATGACGAATCAACCCTCGATTAAGGAATACCGGGCGACGTCTGCTCGTCAGCAATCAGATGAGACTAGCCTTACAGAGCGCCGCAACAACAATACTGGTTGTTGCGGCTTACTTGTCTGCTGACTTGGAATTTCCCATCTGATTACTCCACGCTTACGAATATGAATTGCTACATTTTATCCGATTATCTTTTGCTTCGCAATGCGGCATGGGCGCACTCAGCGTTCCAGCCCCCTCTGCCGCCCTAACTGCCACGACACCGACCCGCCCTGCACGATGCCCATAACCTCGCGGCCGAGTTGGCGGTCGATGATCGGCCGCCACGGGACAAGGGTGAACTCATGGGATTTCTCGACCACGGCGAACTTGCCGCTCGATAGATGCACGGTTCCGGTAAACTTGCCGCTGACGCTCTCGCCGTCCGTGGCGGCGCGGAACGGCAGGCCCTTACTCAAAGCCATATCCGATCCGACGCCGGCTACCTCGCGCTCCCGCAGGATGGCGAGAAGGTTGCGCCGGTAGAAGACGCGGCTGTCCCGGCTGCGGGTGGCGTCGCCCTGTTCGATATGGTGCTCGCGGCGCTGGTCCATGGCTTCGCGGACTTGTTGCCCGAAGCCGGTTGGCGCAAGGTCGGCCGTCTCGCCGTGGATCAGCCGCCGGTCCAGCCAGGTCGCGCCGTCCGATCCGATCTGTTTGTTCAGATCGACCGGGGAAAGGACGCGAACGCTGGCCTGACTGTCTCGGCCGGCGTCATGGGCGGCGGCACGGCTGACCAGATCATTGGGGATGCGCCATTGGTCGGCGTCGATCCGCTCGACGATACCGGCCCGGCGTAGCGCCTCCAGCCGGCGCACATGGGCATCGACATAGCCCTCATAGTCGCCGCCTGGAACGCGGCACGTATAGGAAGAATAAACGCCCTTTTCACCCAAGTCCAACAGCTTTGGACCGCAGTTGACTCTTTCGACACCCCTGCGATGCAACCCAATCCGGCTGACGGGGAGCCAGCAACGCTGAAAATTTACCCTCCTCTTTCCCACTAGCGGCTCCTTTTCCGACAACCAGCACGGCGGATCCCTGCCGCGGCGCTGTGAACGCAGCATTTTGATTGGTATCGTTGGCCTTCAGGCTCGTCAGTCAAACAGACCCAGGAGCAGCTCAGCCGGTGGCGCCCGGCTTTCGGGTAACGCCCTGGTCCCGCTGGTTTCGGCTTTGTGCTTCAGGTGATCAAGGATCTGCTTGATCACTATAGGGTCTTCAATGCAGGCGATGACTTTCATGGCGCCGCCGCAGCCGCTGCAGGTCTCGATGTCGATATTGAAAACACGCTTGAGCCGTTGCGCCCATGTCATCGACGCTCGCCGTTGTGCTGGTGTTGCCGGTTCATCAGCCACCCTGACCTTGTTGCCCCTGCCCCGTTTTGCCGGCGTGACCAACGCCCGGTGCCGACTGTTGGGTGCGAACACCCCGTGGAAGCGGGTTAGGTTGACTCTGGGCTTCGGTACCAGGGCGGCCAGCCTTGCAATGAAATCCAATGGTTCGAAAATGACGTGCGTGGTGCCGTCCCGGTACGGCGTCTTGAGCTGGTAGCGCACGTTGCCGCCTCGTGTTAACGACAGCCGCTTCTCGGATACCGCCGGGCGGCTGATGTACCGGCACAGCCGTTCGAGCTTCTTGCGTTCATCGGCCCTGGCCGCCACGCCGGCGTGCAGGCTGGACCCGGCTACCTTGCCAATCCCGTCACCGAACGGATCACCACTGGTCGGCAGAGTTTGCAAAGTGAACACCTTTCGCCCCGCCTGTGAACCGACAGCGATACGGTAAGTGATCGAGTGCCCCAGCAGGGGTGTCATCGGGTCGTCATCCACCGCATCCGAGGCCAGATAGCTGTTTTCGACATCCCGTTCCAGCAGGCCTTGCCGTTCCAGATAGCGACCCACCCGGTGGGCGATGGTGTGCGTCAGCTGGGTGAGCTCTGGGCTGGTCGGCGCCTTGACCCAGCGGAAACGCGCTGAGCCGTGGGATTGCTCGACATACACACCGTCGAGAAACAGCATGTGGAAGTGAACATTCAGATTGAGCGCCGATCCAAAACGCTGGATCAGGGTGACCGCGCCCGTCTTGGCCACTTGGTGGGTATGGCCCGCTTTCTTGACCAGGTGCGTGGCAATGACGCGGTAAACGATGCCCAGCACCCACCCCATGATCTCGGGCCGGCTGGCAAACAGGAAACGCAGCTGAAACGGGAAGCTCAACACCCACTGACGCATGGGTTGTTCAGGCAGTACTTCATCAACCAGCAAGGCGGCACTTTCGGCCATCCGCCGCGCCCCACAGCTCGGGCAGAAACCGCGACGCTTACAGCTGAAAGCGACCAGGTGCTCGGCGTGGCAAGACTCGCAGCGAACCCGTAGAAAGCCATGCTCCAGCCGCCCGCATTGGAGAAATTCTTCAAATTCCCGTTGCACATAGCCCGGCAATTCCTTTCCCTGCTCTGCCATAAGCGCAGCGAATGCCGGGTAATACTCGTCAACGATCTGATAGAGAAGGGTTTGCTCGGGTCGGTGGCTCTGGTAACGACCAGTATCCCGATCCCGGCTGGCCGTCCTGGCCGCCACATGAGGCATGTTCCGCGTCCTTGCAATACTGTGTTTACATACAGTCTATCGCTTAGCGGAAAGTTCTTTTACCCTCAGCCGAAATGCCTGCCGTTGCTAGACATTGCCAGCCAGTGCCCGTCACTCC
>NZ_JBFOCM010000028.1:0-13084 GCF_040907825.1 Aeromonas sp. s7(2024) | reverse complement strand
GGCGTTGTTTCCTAAATCGATGCAGCTTGAATGGAACTAATTGAAAACCCAGTGATCTGATCACCACCATCCCCCTCAAGTCTGCATCATGGGTAAAGCGCTTCACCCCATCACCAATTGGCCTCAATACAACAGGTCTCTGATCAACCGTGGCTCTCTCACTTTCTGGGTTGATGCCGAGGCAATGGATAACTGGTTCCACCAAGTCCATCACGGAAAACGGGGACGCAGCCAGCTCTACACCGACCAGAGCATCTGTACCTTTCTGATGCTCAAAGGGATTTTCAGCCTCACGCTGCGAGCCACTCAGGGGCTACTCGACTCCCTGTTCGAGCTGATGAATGTGCCGCTGTGTGCCCCGGACTACAGCTGTGTCAGCAAGCGCGCACGCACAGTGAAGGTGGCCTATCGGCAGCCCCCTAAGGGGCGTATTACCGACCTGGTTATCGACTCGACGGGTCTGAAAGTGTTTGGCGAAGGCGAGTGGAAAGTCAGAAAACACGGCGCTGAGAAACGTCGAGTCTGGCGCAAGTTACATCTGGCGGTAGACCCGGTGACTCACGATATCGTGGCGGCAGAAGTGTCGCTGGAGAATGTGCATGACGCAGAGGTGTTGCCGACCTTGCTCAATCCTCTGCGTCGCAAGCTGGGGCGTGTTTACGCGGATGGCGCCTATGACAGCAAAGCCAGCCATCGGTTGATTACGCGTAAAGGGGCGACGGCGTGTATCCCGCCTCGCAAAAACGCAGGACTATGGAAAAAGGGCCATCCGAGAAATGAGGCGGTGCAGGTGATGCGCAAGGAAGGGCTGGCGCACTGGAAAAAGATGTCGGGGTATCACCTTCGTTCGCAGGCAGAGACAGCGATGTTCCGGTTCAAACAGTTAATGGCAGGCCAAATCACCCTGCGAAAATACAATGGTCAAGTGGGAGAAGTGATGGCGTATGTGAGCGCGATGAACAAACTGAACACCCTTGGTCTGCTTGTAAGAAAGCCCCGAGTGTAGCGGTCACCCGGGGCTGGGGAAGTCATGACTTGCTGGCTGATTTGGGAAACAACGCCCAGACGATCAGAACATGGCCCATAAAACCGACGTTGCAAGTGTGAGCATAGGCTCTGATAGAGCACCACGTATCGAAGAATGGGGTGGTGTATTCCCCTGCTACATAACTGGCACTATGGCATTCGTCATGTGGAGGCGAAATCAGGGTAGCTGACACTGAATTAATGTAAGTATCAATTAACAGCAATCCTTTTTTCAGATGCCGATATTTGAAATAGTGATATTGTCAGCAACCAAGTGTCCCCAAATATGTTATCCATGAGGTATCTATGTCGATAAAAAAACTAATTCTGCTTGCTCTGGCATTACCGATACATGTGCACGCCAACATTTTTTTCATCAAGGGAAATACGGTCAATGACACAGATGTAGATAATGCAGCCATCTACTTCAATGCAGGCATAGACCCGCAGACCGTGGCCTGGCTGTTATCCTCTATTGATGAAATTAACGGCAATTATCGCAACATTCAAAATATAGACATATATCTCAATAGTGGGGGCGGTGATATGGACTCCGGGTATATGGCCTACGAGGCTTTGCGTAAAAATCCGACGAAGCTGAATATGATTAACGCATCAAATGTGGCCTCTTCTGCAACTATAATTTACTGTGCATCGAATCAGCGTTATGCCATGCCAATGGCATCTTTCTTACTTCATCCTGCTGCCGCGGCAAATGAAATCAATGATTACCTTAAGCCGGATCAGGCACAGCGTATTTTGGACGATGCTGAAAAATACAACTCGCTCTTTCGCACCATTTACTCCTCCTGCACCAAAATTCCGGCAGAGGAGCTAAAGGCCATCACCTCGTCTGAGAGTCGACGTGCAACCTACAACATTGAAAATGCCAAAAAAGTAGGGCTCGTGAATCAGGACATGAAACAGCCGGCAACATACCCCGTGACCTATTACATCACGGATATGCAGAACTAATAGGCCAATCCCACCATGGCAGCCATTCCAACACTCAGGAATGACAGCCATGGCGGTTCACAACACAGGCTGAGTTTTGGCAACAGCGCGAACATATTTCGTGAGCGAGCCAGTCATCTCACTGGCTCAATGAGTATTCACTGCTTTAGCCATCAAAATGCTGCATCGCGCGATCCGATCAGGGTTGCGCGTCCGGCTGACTAGCAGGGGCCGCCTTGATAAAAGCTTGCAACTGTTCGCAGTTGGCGACGATGCGGCGGATGGTGGGGTAATCGTTCAGGGTCATGTCGTAGCGACGGGCGTTGTAGACTTGGGGCACCAGCATGCAGTCGGCCAGGGTCACTTCGTTGCCGACGCAGTAGACACCGGCTGTGGTCATCAACAGCTGTTCGAGGGCAGTGAAGGTCTCGTCAATCCAGTGGCGATACCAGCAGGCCTCCTGCTCGTTGTTGGCCCTAAAGTGTTCTTCCAGATAGTTGAGCACCCGCAGATTGTTGAGCGGGTGGATATCGCAGGCGATCATGTTGACGATCTGGCGCACCCGGGCCCGCGCGTCGGGGGAAGAGGGCATCAGGGAGTAGGCTGGATAGGTCTCGTCAAGGTACTCCATGATGGCGACCGACTGACCGATCTGCACATCGCCATCCACCAGAAACGGCACCAGCCCTTGGGGGTTGATCCGGCGATAGGCCTTCTCGCTCTGCTCGCCTTGCCGCAAATTGATGGGATGCTGCTCGTAGGCGAGCCCCTTGAGCTGCAACACGATCCGCACCCGAAAACTTGCCGACGAACGCCAATAGCCAAACAACTGCAACATAATCTGTCCCTGCATCTTATCTGGGCCCGAAGCCCGGCAGGTGCTCACCACCTGCCTCCTTGTGTATCCGGCACCGGTTGAGGGCTCGTCGTGATCCGGACATATCCCGAATATCCTTGCCGCCAACCGGCGCTGGCCATCAACCTCCCTGACCGCTCGCTGGCACCACCTGTTGAGAGATGGTGCCAAACAGGTTTTGGCCAGAGCGATCTTCCATCGCGATCGACACTCTATCACCAAACTGCAAATAGGGGGTTATAGCTTGATCACAATCAAGAATTTCCAGCATGCGGCGCTCGGCGATGCAGGATGAACCGGCGCTGCGATCGTAGTTGGAGACGGTGCCCGAGCCGATGATGCAGCCAGCGCCAAGGGGACGGGTCTTGGCGGCATGGACAATCAGCTCGAAGAAGCTGAAGGTCATGTCCACCCCGGCATCAGGTGCGCCAAACAGGACACCATTCAGATGGGTGCGCAGGGGCAGCATCACCTTGCCATCGCGCCAGTCATCGCCCAGCTCATTCGGGGTGATGGCCACCGGCGAGAAGGCGCTGGACGGTTTGGACTGGAAGAAACCAAATCCCTTGGCCAGCTCCCCCGGGATCAGGTTGCGCAGGCTCACATCGTTGACCAGCATCAGCAATTTGACGTGGCTGGCGGCCCCCTGCGGGCTTACTCCCATCGGCACATCGTCGGTGATGATGGCCACTTCCGACTCGAAATCGATCCCCCACTCTTCCGAACCCATCACAATCGGCCCACGGGGAGCCAAAAAGCTGTCGGAGCCCCCCTGATACATCAACGGATCGTGCCAGAAGCTCTCCGGCATCTCGGCGCCGCGCGCCTTGCGCACCAGCTCCACATGGTTGACGTAGGCGCTGCCATCGGCCCACTGATAGGCGCGCGGCAGCGGAGAGAGGCAAGACGCTTCATCAAAGGGGAACGCCTCTACCGCACGGCCCTCGTTAAGCTGCTGATAGACAGCCTCGAGCCTGGGGGCAACCTCGGCCCACTCATCGAGGGCGGCCTGCAAAGTCGGGGCAATCTCGCTCACCCGCACCGCCCGGGCCAGATCCCTGCTCACAACCACCAAAGCGCCATCGCGCTTGCCATTGTTCAATGTTGCCAATTTCATAAGCGATTCCTTATTTGCCGGCAGCAGCGTCCGGGCGCTGCCAGCTGGAGACATACCGGGTGTTCTCGATCCCTTCGCACAGACTGCCAACGTTCAGCGCATCGCGGGTATCGAGCATCACCGCCACCTCGTCGGTGAACTTCTTGGCATAGGCCTGCCCCGCCGCAAACGCCTTGGGATGGGGGCCGTGGGTGAATCCGGCGGGATGGAAGGTGACCATGCCCCGCTCGATATTGTCCCGGCTAAAGAAATCCCCGGCGTGGTAAAAGAGCACCTCGTCGTAATCGTCATTGCTGTGATAGAAGGGCACCTTGAGGGCGCCGGGATCGCTCTCGATGGGGCGCGGCACAAAGGTACAGATCACGAAGCGGCTCGCCACAAAGGTCGAATGGGCCGACGGCGGCAGATGGTAGCGGTGGCTCATCAGCGGGCGGATATCCCGCCAGTTGAGGCGCACCACGCACAAGTCGCCGTGCCACCCTTGTGCATCCAGCGGGTTGAACGGCCAGGTGATGACCGACACCTGATCGTGGCGTTTGATCTGCAGCGACCAGGGATTCTCATCCTGCTGGGCCAAAAAGCGCTCGTTGATGGCGGGCACATCGAGCGCCGTCGGGTCGAAGATGGCATGATTGCCCACCAGCCCCTTGTCCGGCAGCTGGTAGCTATCGTTGGTCGCCTCGATCATCAGGATGAACAGGGGCGCACTGGGTTCTATGCGCCACATGGTGCCGCGGGGGATCACCACGTAGTCGCCATCGCGCAGAGTCAGGTGGCCGTAGTCGCAGAAAAACTCGCCGCCCCCCTCGTGGATAAATAGCAGCTCGTCGCCGTCGGCGTTGCGCACCAGAAACGGCATCGCCTCGGAGAGCCGCCAGATGCGATAGCGGCAGTGGGGGTTGCTGAGAATATCGGGAGCAATCCAGGGAGAGAGCGAGCTTACCTCCTCTTGCAGGGCATTGAGGTCAAACAGCCGTGGCCGCAGCGGCCCCTCCCAACTGCTCCAGTCGGTGGGGGCATGCTTGTGGTGCATGTGGGTAGCCGGGCCGAAAAAGCCGCTGCGCCCTAGCTCGCGCTCATAGATGGCCTGCTCCGGCAGGTCAGCATGGGCCTGCCGGGAGTGAGTACCCTCCCGATGGGGGAAGTTAATCCAGTTACGCATCGCTCGCTCCCTCTTTGCGGGCACCCTTCTCATCCTCGGCGCCACCCAGCACGCCGCGGCGGATCTGGTCCAGCTCTATCGATTCAAACAGCGCCTTGAAATTGCCCTCGCCAAACCCTTCGTTGCCCTTGCGCTGGATGATCTCGAAGA
The DNA here is from genome assembly GCF_040907825.1 of Aeromonas sp. s7(2024). Taxonomy (NCBI): domain Bacteria; kingdom Pseudomonadati; phylum Pseudomonadota; class Gammaproteobacteria; order Aeromonadales; family Aeromonadaceae; genus Aeromonas; species Aeromonas sp. s7(2024). The sequence continues at coordinate 7,819 of NZ_JBFOCM010000028.1, read as the reverse complement.
AGACCGGGCCTATCACGGTATCGGTGAAGATCTGCAACAGGATGCCATCCTTGGTGGGGGAGCCGTCGATGAGGATGCGCAGCTCTTTGAGGGCCGCCAGATCCTCCTGATGCCCCTCGACCCGACTGTTCACCTTCTCGTAGTAGGTATCGGGCGTCGGCATAAAGCCGGTACCGCGGCTGCGCAGGGTGCGGATGGTGTGGTAGATATCGCTGGAGGCCATGGCGATGTGCTGGATCCCCTCCCCCTTGTACTGGCGCAGGTACTCCTCGATCTGGGACTTGTCATCCGCCGACTCGTTGATGGGGATGCGGATCTTGCCACAAGGCGCGGTCATGGCGCGTGAATGCAGCCCGGTCAGCTTGCCCTCGATATCGAAGTAGCGAATTTCACGGAAGTTGCCGATCCGCTCGTAGAAGTTGGACCAGACATCCATATTGCCGCGATGGACGTTGTGGGTCAGGTGATCGATCTCCATAAGACCGGCATCCACCTCGGCCATCCGGGCCTGCCAGTCGGGGTAGAAAACAAAATCCACGTCATAGATGGAGCCCTTGTCGCCATAGCGGTCAACAAAGGAGAGGGTGCTCTCGCCGATACCGTAGATGGCGGGAATATTGAGCTCCATCGGCCCAATCTTGCCGACAAAAGGCTTTGCCCCCTTGGCGATGGCGTACTGCTGGGCTTTGCCCGCATCGCTCACCCGAAATGCCATGCCGCAAACGCTCGGCCCGTGCAGGCTGGCAAACTGCTCCGCCTGGGAGTGAGGCTCAGCATTGACCACGAAGTTGATATCCCCCTGCCGGTAGAGCCAGCACTGCTTGTGTTTGTGCTTGGCGACCTCGGCAAACCCGAGCGAGACAAACAGGCTCTTGAGGGCGGCAATCCCCTTGGCATCGGGGGCCGTGTACTCGACAAACTCGAAACCGTCTGTGCCTAACGGATTGATGGTATGGGTGGCGGAAGAGGTGGCATTCATCGGGCGCTCCTTGCTCTTGATTCGGTTAAAACGGATTGCGGCACCCAGCGGCGCGGCAAGTGTTAACAACTTGTTTCATTAGAAGCAGGGCATAGCAGGAAGAGAAGAGGCGGGTTGCAGATAGTTTTTCGCAGCTGGCAGCAAAATATGTAAATAGATTGTGACATTCAAGCGGCAGCCTTGCGGATCAAACGGTGACGACCCGCATGGCTGTCAGCTTTGCATTACAGTTGCCAGTTTTTGACCATCAGATGGGGCAAGCAGGCCCGGGCCTTTTGCAGTCGCACAGGCGTCGGATTGATCAACCACGCCTCTTTCCCCAACCCCAGCAGCGGCAGATCGTGCAGGCTGTCGCTAAGCGCCAGCTCGACATCGAGGGCGCAGATCTCCGGCAACAGCTTGTGCTGGCCGTGGCAATAGAAGCGCGGCATCAGGCCGCCAAAACGGTAGTGCATCTGCGAGCCAATGATCCGGTGGGGCAACTGGCCGGGCAGTTGTTGATAGAGCTGGGCTCGCACCAGCGAGCAGGGGCTGGCGGAGATCACCCAGCAGCGCGCCCCCTCGCTTTGCAGCAATTCGCGAGCCTGACGATACAGCCCCGGCCTGGTGCGGCAATAGGCGCGCACCAGCTTGCGCCAGCCCAAAGGAGAAAGTCCCAACGAGATGGCCCACCAGATAAGGGAGATACCGCGCCGCCGCTGGCTGGGAAGAAGATAGACCAAACCACCCAGCGCAATCACTGGCAACAGCAGCAGCGGCCAGATCCGGCGGCGCAGGATATAGCACAGCAGACCGGCGTGGCTGTCGCCGGGGGCCAGGGTGTCGTCAAAGTCGGCCAGGATCCAGCGCGGTGCACGTCCGTCAGGATCACGCTCTTTCGCTGAATGGATAATGGCGTCGGACGCTGGGCGCATCAGCATCAGGGCGCAAGGGCTGCGATGGCTGCCGTGAGCTCGGGAGTGACAAATTCACTCCCCACATCGGGCGGGCAGACAAAATCGAACGGCTCGCACGCCAGGGTAAAGCTGAGCCGCCAGGCGTGCAGATAGCCGCGATCGGCTGGCGTGCCGCCATAGCGCTCATCCCCGAGAATGGGGGCGCCGATACTTTTGAGGGCAACCCGGATCTGGTGGGTTTTGCCGGTCTGGGGCTTGATGCGATAGAGCCGCAGCCCCTCGCGCACCGACACCGAATCAAACCAGCTGATGGCGGGGTTTTCCAGCGTGCGAGCCAGCATCCAGCTGCCACCGCGCCCCTTTTGCATATCCCCCTTCACCCAGCCCTGCTTTTTCTTGGGTTTGCGATCGGAGAGCGCCAGATACTGCTTGGTCACCTCACGGGCCGCAAAGGCCATGCTCAGCGCGCGGTTCGCCTCCGTGGTGCGAGCCAGCAGCACCAGCCCGGAGGTCATCTTGTCGAGCCGGTGCACCGGATAGAGGGTGAGCCCGGTATCGGCCTTCACGCGATTGACCAGCCCCGGATTGACCGACTCCCCGTCCCCCTTCTCGTCGTGCATGCCGATGCCGGGCTGCTTGTCGATAACCAGGAAAGCGGGATGCTCAAACAAAATCCGGTACATAAAACCTCGGGACTCGGGAACTGGGGGATAAGGCATGCAGCCAACGGCTGGCGGCGCTCGGGAGTGCTGCATTCTCCCTGCTCGTCCGCCATTTGGCAAACCGGACGGGCGTAGGATAAAGATAAAAAATGGCCCCGCCTGCAACAGGCGGGGCCATTTTCGCTCATCTTGGCAGATCACACCTTACACATTACGCGGGCGCAGGTGAGCGTGCCAGCGCGCTTCCCACTTCTTGAACAGCCAGACGATGACAAAGGTGAGCAGCATATAGAGCAGCCCTGCGGTCAAAAACGCCTCGAACGGACTGTAGTAGCGGGAGTTGATGATCCGCGCCGCGCCGGTCAGATCGACGATGGTGATGATGCCCGCCACCGCCGAGCCCTGCAGCATGAAGATCACCTCGTTGCTGTAAGCCGGCAGTGCCCGACGAAACGAGTTGGGCAAAATGATCCGGGTCAGGGTCTGCCAGCGGGTCATGCCAAAGGCGTTGGCTGCCTCAATCTGGCCGCGCGGCATATTGTGCACCGCCCCGCGCACGATCTCGGCGGTATAGGCGGCGGTATTGAGGGTGAAGGCCAGCAGCGCACAGAACCAGGCTTCGGAGAAGAGCGACCAGGCGGCACTGTTCTTCAGCCACTCCCACTGGGCAGCGCCGTAGTAGATGATAAAGAGCTGCACCAGCAGCGGGGTGCCGCGAAAGAAGTAGATATAGGCCCAGATCGGCCCCTTGATCAGCCAGTTACGGCTATTGCGCAGGATACCCATGGGCACCGCCAGCATCAACCCAAGGATCAGAGAGAGGGCCACCAGCCAGACGGTGGTATAGAGCCCCTCCCAATAGGTGGGCCACTCTTTGATAATGATTGAGAAATCCATGGCTTACCTCGTCTTCATCGTGATGTAGTGACGCTCGGCACTGGCACCGCGACGCTCACAGTAAACGGATGACTGCATTGAGTACGACATGGCTTACCTCGTCTTGATGGCATAGTGACGCTCGGCCCATTTGAGCGCCGAGGTGGAGACTGCGGTGAAGATCAGGAAGATCAGCGCCACCGCCATGTAGAAGGTGAAGGGTTGCTGGGTCGAGCCCGCCGCCAGCGAGGCTTTGCGCACCATGTCATCGAGGCCGATGATGGAGACCAGCGCGGTGGTTTTCAGCAGCACCAGCCAGTTGTTGCCAAACCCGGGCAGAGCGTGGCGCATCATCTGGGGGAAGAGGATCCGCACAAACACCTGGGTTGCCCGCATGCCAAAGGCCCGTGCTGCCTCCAGCTCCCCTTTGTCCACCGCCAGAATGGCGCCGCGAAAGGTCTCGGTCATGTAGGCGCCGAAGATAAAACCGATGGTCGCGACACCGGCCACAAAGGGGCTGATGTCGATATAGTCCGGGAGCAGGGAGACCCACTCCTGATTGGGATTACTCTCCAGTAACCAGCTGTTGTAAGTCTCGTTGACCCAGGTACAGATGCCGTTGATCAGCACCTGGCCGCCAAAGAAGAGCAGCATCATCAGCACCAGATCGGGGATGCCGCGAATGATGGTGGTGTAGCCGGTGGCGATGGCCCGGGCCCACTTGTAGGGAGATAGTTTGGCCAGCGCCCCCAACATCCCCAGCAGCAACGCCAGCAGCAGGGAGGCCAGCGCCACTTCCAGGGTGACCCAGGCGCCCTCCAGCAGCGAGGCTTCGTATCCTTTCAAATCAAACATATGCAGCTCCATCGCCACTGAATCTTCACGCACCTGCTAACCAGAAGGCTCCATAGCAGTCCGAATGAAATATGTGCAGCTCCATTGCAATCAATGCGGGCCCGTAAACTCCCTCAGGGAGGTGACGGGCCCGATGACTACTGACGGGATCAACCTGTCGTTACTTGCCGTAGACGTTTTTGGACTTACTCGCCGTAAACGTCTCTTTGTTTTACTCTCCGTAAACGTCGAACTCGAAGTACTTGTCGTTGATTTCCTTGTACTTGCCGTTGGCACGCAGCGCCAGAATGGCGGCGTTGAATTTCTCTTTCAGATCCTTGTCAGCCTTGCGCACTGCAATACCGGCACCCTCGCCAAACCACTTGGGATCGGTCAGTTTCGGGCCGACGAATTCGAAGGCATCACCGCCCTCTTTCTTCAGCAGACCGTCGGTGATGGCGGCAGAGTCGGCCAGCACATAGTCCACACGACCGGATTTCAGATCGAGATAGGCTTCATCGGCGGTGCCGTAACGCTTGATGGTGGCATTGGGGAAGTTGTCGGTAATAAAGGTATCCATGGAGGTTGCACGCTGCACCGCGACGGACTTGCCTTCCATAAAGGCTTTGTCGAGCTGCACATCAGTGCCCTTCTTGGCGGCGAAGCGGGCCGGAATGTGCTGGTACTTCTGGGTGAAGTCCACCTTCTTCTTGCGCTCTTCTGTGATGTCCATGGTGGCGATGATGGCGTCAAACTTGCGTGACAGCAGCGCCGGAATGATGCCGTCCCAGTCCTGCTTGACCAGGGTGCACTTCACTTTCATCTCTTCGCACAGGGCGTTGGCGATGTCGATATCAAAACCTTTCACCTCGCCACTGGGCTCGGTCCAGGAGAAGGGGGGATAGGCACCCTCAACCCCGATCCGGACCTCTTTCCACTCCTTGGCCATCAGGCTACCGGACGCGAGGGCAGTAACTACGGCTGTCGCCAGCATCAGCTTGTTCATGTATCTCTCCTTGATAAAACAGTTGATTGGGTAACCAGGCATCCCACCATCAGTAGATGGAGGAGATGAATTGCTTGAACCGCTCGGATTTGGGATGGGCGAAAATCTCCTTGGGGTTGCCCTCCTCTTCCACCCGCCCCTGATGCAGAAACATCACCTTGTTCGATACATCCCGGGCAAACGACATCTCGTGGGTCACCACCAGCATGGTGCGCCCCTCTTCGGCCAGCTCGCGCATCAGGCCGAGCACCTCCCCCACCAGCTCGGGATCCAGCGCCGAGGTGGGTTCGTCAAACAGCATCACCTCGGGCTCTACCGCCAGCGCACGGGCAATGGCGGCCCGCTGCTGCTGACCACCGGAGAGGTGGCCGGGATAGTAGTCACGCCGCTCCCAGAGTCCAACCCGGTTGAGCAGTTGCTCCGCCTTGTCCAGTGCTTCGGCGCGAGGTACCTTGAGCACCTGGATCGGCACTTCGATGATGTTCTGCATGATGGTCATGTGTGACCAGAGATTGAAACTTTGAAACACCATGGCCAGTCGGCTGCGGATCCGCTCCACCTGACGCATATCCTCGGGCAACCGCTCGCCGGCGCGGCTGGTTTTCATCCGGATCAGCTCGCCATGGAGCGAGACGGTGCCGGATGAGGGGGTTTCGAGCAGATTGATACAGCGAAGAAAGGTCGACTTCCCCGAGCCGGAGGAGCCGATAAGGGAGATCACATCCCCCTTGTGGGCGGTCATGTCGATGCCCTTGAGCACTTCGTGGGTGCCAAAATATTTGTGCAGATCACGTACTTCCAGTGCGGCAACGTCGCTCATCCATTACAACCTTGTCTGTCCCTAGACGCCGCAGGGGGCGTGACTCAACCATCGTCCATTTAACAAAAAGTTAACCGATGGCAACCTTCAGCGAAAATATCACCCGGATAGTGAAAAAACAATACAGAACGAGGGTCTTCAGGGGATTCGCTCTATTTTTATTCGCTCTTTGCGTATTTTTCAGCACTTTGTTTGCATAAACAGCCGTTTCAATGGCTATTCCGATACCGCCTTTTTATACCCCAATCATATCAGTGGCAAGAGAAAAGCGTGATGTGTGCCAAACCGGCACCAAAATGGCTTTATGCACCCCCTTGCCGAGCGAAATATCGGCCCCCCGATCGGATCAACTTGATTTCATTGGTGCACTCGGGCTCGCACAGAACCTTTTCAAACAGAGAGGTTGTGGCAAAAAAGTAACAATCCGCCCCTAAAAGGGCTGTTTTTGGCCATGAAAGCGAGAGATATGTGACACAGAGCCAATAAGTAATGATAAGGTGGTGTTTTTATCAGTTTTTGTGATCGAGGCCTCGATGCTGCTCAATGTGTTGCTGATCCTGTTACCACTGGCAATCGGCTATCTGGTTCCCCTCTCCTCTGCCCGACTGATCAAGCTGGTCAACCAGAGTTTGGGCAAGATGGTCTACCTCATTCTGTTTCTGATGGGGCTCGGGCTTGCCTATGTGGAGAACCTGGGCAGCAATCTGGCGGTGATCTTCAAGGTCGCCGGGGTGATGCTCACCGCGATCACGGTCTGCAACCTGCTGGCCCTCTGGTGGCTCGACAAGCGTACGCCGCCGACCCACGAGGCGAGCGATGCCAAGATGCCGGGCAAGTTGCACCTGTTGTGGGAATCCCTGCAGCTCTGCTTTGTGGTGCTCGGCGGTGTGCTGCTGGGTCTACTGGTGGATCTCCGCGCCCTGCCCATCGACAAATGGAGCGAGTGGGCCCTGATGCTGCTGCTGTTTCTCATCGGGGTGCAGATGCGCAACTCCGGCATGCGGCTGCGCCAGATCCTGCTCAACCCCTGGGGGATGAAGATAGCCGCCACCGTCATCCTCAGCAGCTGGCTGGGTAGCCTGCTGGCGGCCCAATTGCTGGGCATGCCCTTTGCCCATGGTCTGGCGATGAGCTCCAGCTTCGGCTGGTATTCGCTCTCCGGCATTCTGGTGGCCGACAAACTGGGGCCGGTGCTCGGTTCTGCTGCCTTTATCAACGATCTTGGGCGCGAGCTTATCGCCATTCTGATCATCCCGGTCCTGATGCGACGCCACCCCTCGGCGGCCATCGGTTACGGCGGCGCCACGGCGCTGGACTTCACCCTGCCGGTCATCCAGAAATCAGGGGGCATTCAGGTGGTACCGGTAGCCATCGTCTCCGGCTTTATTCTGAGCCTGCTCGGCCCCATTCTGATCCTCGGATTTCTGGCGATCTAAGCCTTATTCCCACATTGTGTCTAGTCCTGAAATAGGTTTACACATTTTCAACTAGCATTTCTCTACTCAGAACCCCCTATGTACCGCATCGGGGGTTCTGTATTTCAACGCATGATGCGGCCGCTCTGCGTTGTAAATATCTACTGCTTCACGCACCATTTCCCGCGCTTGCGTCAAATCCTGCGGGCTTTGCAGCAATAACTCTCCTTTCAAAACCCGTTCACCCGCTCCGCCAACGCATTCTGGTAACAGTCATACCCATCCGTCATCGAGCATTTCACCCCGTACCGCTCATGTAATGACTGATACA
>NZ_JBFOCM010000027.1:0-155954 GCF_040907825.1 Aeromonas sp. s7(2024) | reverse complement strand
CCAGACATTGAAAATCAAAAATTGTTTTTGATGCTCGATGCTGTGAGTGCCCACACAGATTGCTTGATTCAAATTGTTAAAGAGCGACGCAACAGTGTGTTGCTGCGGGAGTGGAATTCTACTCAACCGCCTTCTCGAGTCAAGCCTTATTTTCAAAGGCTTTTCGAGGTTACCGACGAGGTTGTTTGCGTTGCCGCTTGCCCTGTCGATGGAGGCGCATTATAGGGAGTGAATTCTTTCTGGCAACCCCTCATCGGCAATAAAATTGCAAAAAAGGCCACTTTTTTAGTTATTCATCTCCAACCACAGCTTTTATACAAACTTATCCACAGAAACAGCCTCCAGGTTGCTAGAATGGCCGAAAACAAGGAGGCCGAGATGGACTTGCGACTGAGACCCTACAAGGGAAAACGCCCACAACTGGGCAAACGGGTGTATGTAGACCCCTGTGCAACACTGGTGGGAGATATCGAACTGGCCGACGACGTTCGAATGAAATGAGCAGACAATTCACCATTTCGCCAGGTTCAGGAACAACTCTTACTTTCTATATCTATATAGAAGAAGTCGAATAATGAGTTGAGGCAGTTGAGGCAGTTGAGGCAGTTGAGGCAGTTGAGGCACTTGAGGCAGTTGAGGCAGTTGAGGCAGTTGAGGCAGTTGAGGCAGTTGAGGCAGTTGAGGCAGTATCAGAATTCATTAAAAGAAAAGCCGGGACAAGCCCGGCTTTTTCTTTATCACTCAGCAGCTGCTTCAGCAGCGGCCGGGCGGTCTACCAGCTCAATATAAGCCATAGGGGCGTTGTCGCCTGCACGGAAACCGCATTTCAGAATGCGAGTATAACCGCCGGCGCGCTCCAGGTAGCGCGGGCCCAGTTCATTGAACAGCTTAGCCACGATCGCGTTATCGCGAGTACGGGCAAATGCCAGGCGACGATTAGCAACGCTATCAGTCTTGGCAAGGGTGATCAGCGGTTCAACTACACGACGCAGCTCTTTTGCCTTAGGCAGAGTCGTCTTGATGATCTCATGACGAACCAGGGAGCTGGCCATGTTGCGGAACATAGCCTGACGATGGCTGCTGTTCCGGTTCAGTTGACGACCACTCAAACGATGGCGCATGACCTTATCCTTCTAACTAAATCTGTGAAACCCGTAATCTGGATTACTCGTCAGCGATGCTGGCGGGCGGCCAGTTCTCAAGGCGCATGCCAAGAGACAGACCACGGGAGGCCAACACGTCCTTGATCTCAGTCAGGGACTTCTTACCGAGGTTAGGAGTCTTAAGCAACTCAACTTCGGTACGCTGTACCAGATCACCAATATAGTGGATAGCTTCTGCCTTCAGACAGTTCGCAGAACGAACTGTCAGCTCCAAATCATCGACAGGACGTAGCAGAATCGGATCAAACTCGGGTTTCTCTTCTTTCTTCTCGGGCACGCTGACATCGCGCAGATCCACGAAGGCTTCCAGTTGCTCGGCCAAGATAGTGGCAGAACGACGGATGGCTTCTTCAGGATCCAGGGTACCATTGGTCTCCATGTCGATGACCAGCTTGTCCAAGTCGGTACGCTGTTCCACACGTGCTGCCTCAACATTGTAGGCAATACGAACGATGGGGCTGAACGCGGAGTCCAGCAGCAGGCGACCAATAGGACGCTCTTCGTCATCGTTGTGAACACGAGCAGAAGCAGGCACATAACCACGACCGCGCTGAACTTTCAGGCGCATGCTGATTTCAGCATTGGCACCAGTCAGATGGCAGATTACGTGCTCCGGGTTTACGATCTCGACTTCATCACCGTGAGTGATATCACCAGCGGTAACGGGGCCTGTTCCAGACTTGGTCAGGGACAGAGTTACCTCGTCCTTGCCTTCCAGCTTCACAGCGATACCTTTCAGGTTGAGCAGGATTTCAAGAATGTCTTCCTGTACACCTTCTTTGCTGCTGTACTCATGCAGTACCCCGTCAATTTCGACTTCAGTAACTGCACAACCGGGCATAGATGACAGCAAAATACGACGCAGGGCGTTGCCCAGCGTGTGACCAAAGCCACGCTCGAGTGGCTCAAGAGTCACTTTCGCATGAGTCGGGCTAACTTGCTCGATGTCAACTAGCCGCGGTTTAAGAAAATCTGTTACAGAACCCAGCATTGTGTCCTCTCTTTAGAAGCTAGCTTTACTTGGAGTAAAGCTCGACGATCAGCTGTTCGTTAATGTCGGCAGACAGGTCGGAACGCTCTGGCAGACGCTTGAAAGCACCTTCCATTTTAGCGGCGTCAACCTCTACCCAAGTCGGCTTCTCACGCTGACCAGCAACTTCCAGGGAAGCTTTGATACGCGCTTGCTTCTTAGCCTTCTCACGAACGCAGATCACGTCCTCAGGGGAAACCTGGAAAGAAGGAATGTTCACAACGCGACCGTTAACCATGATGGCCTTGTGGCTCACCAGCTGACGAGATTCAGCACGGGTAGCGCCGAAGCCCATACGGTAAACAACGTTGTCCAAACGACCTTCCAGCAGCTGCAACAGGTTTTCACCGGTGTTACCCTTTTGACGGGCAGCGTCGCGGTAGTAGTTGCGGAACTGTTTTTCCAATACGCCGTAGATACGACGAACTTTTTGTTTCTCGCGCAGCTGAACACCGTAGTCGGACAGACGCGCTTTACGCGCACCGTGCTGACCAGGGGCGGTGTCAATCTTGCACTTAGAATCAATCGCACGAACACCTGACTTCAGGAAGAGGTCGGTGCCCTCACGACGGCTAAGCTTAAGCTTAGGACCGATATATCTTGCCATCTTCTTTCTCCAACAATCCTAGACCAAGTAGCTACAGCGTTATACGCGGCGCTTCTTGGGAGGACGACAACCGTTGTGCGGGATCGGAGTCACATCAGTAATGTTAGTGATGCGGAAACCAGCCGCGTTCAGGGCGCGGATGGAAGACTCACGACCGGGACCCGGACCTTTGACCATGACTTCCAGGTTCTTGACGCCATATTCTTTGGCCATCTCACCAGCGCGCTCGGCAGCTACCTGAGCAGCGAACGGGGTGGACTTACGAGAACCACGGAAACCGGAACCACCAGAAGTAGCCCAAGACAGAGCATTGCCCTGACGGTCAGTAATGGTCACGATTGTGTTGTTGAAAGATGCATGAACGTGCGCAATACCGTCGCTCACTTGCTTTTTAACGCGCTTGCGAGCACGAGTCGGAGTTTTAGCCATTTTCTACCTTCCCGTTACTTCTTGATAGCCTTGCGCGGACCCTTACGGGTACGAGCGTTGGTCTTGGTACGTTGACCACGAACAGGCAGGCTACGACGGTGACGCAAACCACGGTAGCAACCCAGATCCATCAATCGCTTGATGTTCATGGAAATCTGACGACGCAGGTCACCTTCAACGGTGAATTTACCTACTTGTTCACGCAGACTCTCGATCTGAGCTTCGTCCAGGTCTTTAATTTTCACATTCTCAGCGATACCGGCTGCGGCACAGATGGCCTTGGAGCGGGTACGACCGACGCCATAAATAGCAGTCAAAGCGATGACTGCATGCTTATGGTCAGGAATGTTAATGCCAGCGATACGGGCCACTATTCACTCCTACATATAGTAGATTACGACCACCACAAAGCCCGTGAGCGGATACGTGGCGGTCAACCAATACACAACAAAAGTTGGCTGGCTATATTAGCCAGCACAACTATTTGTTGCAAGTACTAACCGTAAAAAATTAGCCTTGGCGCTGTTTATGCTTTGGCTCGCTGCAAATCACACGCACCACACCGTGACGCTTGATGATTTTGCAGTTACGGCAGATTGCCTTAACGGAAGCACGAACTTTCATTGCTTAACTCCGTAACTACGCCGACCTTTAGCGGCCGTAGCCCTTCAGGTTGGCCTTCCTCAGGACGTCGCCATATTGATGAGACATCATATGGGTTTGTACCTGAGCCATGAAGTCCATGATAACTACCACGATAATCAGCAGCGAAGTGCCACCGAAGTAGAACTGTACGTTCCAGGCAGTCATCAAGAACTGGGGTACCAGACAGATAAAGGTTATATAGAGCGCACCTGCCAATGTCAGGCGAGTCATAACCTTATCGATGTAACGTGCTGTCTGCTCGCCCGGGCGAATCCCCGGGATAAAGGCTCCACTCTTCTTCAGATTATCTGCTGTCTCGCGGGGGTTGAACACCAGCGCGGTATAGAAGAAGCAGAAGAAGATAATGGCTGCTGCATACAGCATTTCGTAAAGCGGTTGACCCGGCTGCAGGACCATAGAGACCTGTTGCAGGATATCAGCTACTTTACCCTCGCCCTGACCAAACCAAGAGGTAATGGTCCCTGGGAAGAGGATGATACTGGATGCGAAAATCGCAGGAATCACACCAGCCATATTCACTTTCAACGGCAGGTGTGTGCTTTGCGCGGCAAATACCTGGCGGCCTTGTTGACGCTTGGCATAGTTAACGACGATACGACGCTGACCACGCTCCACGAACACCACAAAGTAAGTCACTGCGAAAACAATCAAGCCCAGCAACAACAACAGCAGGATGTGCAATTCCCCTTGACGTGCCTGTTCGGCCGTAGCGCCAATGGCATGCGGCAGACCAGCAACGATACCTGTGAAAATAATCAACGAGATACCATTACCAATCCCACGCTCGGTAATCTGTTCACCCAACCACATCAAAAACATGGTACCGGTGACCAGACTCACAACCGCTGTGAAATAGAAGCCTAGACCCGGATTAGTCACGAGTCCATGCATCATATTCGGCAGACCGGTTGCAATACCAATGGCCTGGAAAGTTCCCAAAACCAGCGTGCCCCAACGGGTATATTGGCTAATCTTGCGACGGCCGGATTCACCTTCTTTCTTGAGTTCAGCAAGAGCGGGGTGAACCACTGTCAGCAGCTGGATAATGATCGACGCCGAAATGTACGGCATGATCCCCAACGCAAGAATAGAAGCACGCGAGAGTGCACCACCACTGAACATGTTGAACATCTCAATGATGGTGCCCTTCTGTTGCTGGAACAACTCGGCCAGTACGGCGGCGTCAATACCAGGAATCGGCACATAAGAGCCTGCACGGAAAACGATAATCGCCCCGAGAACGAAGAGCAGACGGCTCTTCAGTTCACTCAGACCACCCTGTGCTTTAACATCCAATCCTGGTTTCTTAGCCATTGTACTGATTATTCCTCGATTTTACCGCCAGCGGCCTCGATGGCTGCGCGTGCACCTTTGGTGACGGACAGACCACGAACGGTCACAGCACGGTCAATGTTGCCTGACAGAACAACTTTAGCGAACACGATGTTCTTAGTAACAACACCGGCTTGCTTCAGAGTGCTCAGGTCGACCACATCACCTTCTACCAGGGCGATTTCGTTCAGACGCACTTCGGCAGAAACCAAAGATTTGCGAGAGAAGAAACCGAACTTCGGCAGACGGATTTTCAAAGGCATCTGGCCACCTTCGAAACCGTTGCGAACTTTGCCGCCACCGGAACGAGAGGTTTGGCCTTTAACACCACGACCACCAGTCTTGCCCAGGCCGGAGCCGATACCACGACCACGACGTTGTTTTTCAGGCTTGGAACCAGCGGCCGGAGACAGAGTGTTCAGACGCATGCTTAGCCCTCCACCTTAACCATGTAATAAACCTGGTTGATCATGCCGCGTACGCAAGGAGTATCTTCCAGCTCAACGGTGTGACCAATGCGACGCAGACCCAGACCACGCAGAGTCGCCTTGTGCTTTGGCAGACGGCCGATAGAGCTGCGAGTTTGAGTTACTTTTACAGTGTTAGCCATGTCGCATTACCCCAGAATTTCTTCAACGCGCAGACCACGCTTGGCAGCGATCTGTTCCGGTGATTGACCGTGAACCAGAGCGTCTACAGTAGCGCGAACAACGTTGATTGGGTTGGTGGAACCGTAGGTCTTGGCCAGCACGTTGTGGATACCGGCAACTTCCAGAACAGCACGCATGGCGCCGCCTGCAATGATACCAGTACCTTGGGAGGCCGGCTTCATGAACACGGTGGAGCCAGAGTGAACACCACGCACCGGGTGGTGCAGAGTGCCGTTGTTCAGCTCAACCTTGTTCAGGTTACGCTTAGCCTGTTCCATTGCTTTTTGAATAGCAGCCGGAACTTCACGGGCTTTACCGTAACCGTAACCTACACGGCCGTTACCATCACCCACCACGGTCAACGCGGTGAAGGACATGATACGACCACCTTTAACAGTTTTCGAAACACGGTTTACTGCAATGAGCTTTTCTTGCAGTTCGCCGGCTTGAGATTCGACTTTAGCCATCTTCGACTCCTAGCTTAGAACTGAAGACCAGCGTCACGTGCGGCAGCTGCCAGGGCAGCGATGCGACCGTGATACTTGAAACCGGAACGATCGAAAGATACGTTCTGAACGCCTTTGGCAATAGCACGCTCAGCGATAGCCTTACCTACAGCGGTAGCAGCATCTGCGTTACCGGTGTATTTCAGAGCTTCACTGATGGCTTTCTCTACTGTGGAAGCAGAGGCCAGAACTTCGGAACCGTTGGCTGCAATAACCTGCGCATAGATATGACGCGGGGTACGGTGAACAACCAGACGGGTAGCTCCCAGTTCCTGCATCTTTTTCCGAGCACGAGTAGCACGACGGAGACGAGCTGCTTTCTTGTCCATAGTGTTACCTTACTTCTTCTTAGCTTCTTTAGTACGCACTTGCTCGTTGGCATAGCGTACACCCTTGCCCTTGTAGGGCTCCGGAGCGCGGTAAGCACGGATATCGGCGGCGACTTGGCCAACCAGCTGCTTGTCGACGCCACGCAGAACGATTTCTGTAGCAGTCGGGCACTCAGCGGTCACACCAGCCGGCAGCGCATGCTCTACCGGGTGAGAGAAGCCCAGAGCCAGCGCAACAGCATTGCCCTTGATGGAGGCTTTATAACCTACACCAACCAGCTGCAGCTTGCGCTCGAAGCCTTGGGTAACACCGATTACCATGTTGTTGACCAATGCACGGGCAGTACCGGCCTGAGCGTCAGCACCAGCGATGCTGCCGCGCGGGGCGAACTTCAGTACATTGTCTTCTTTGGTCACTTCTACACCGGCGTGAATAGAGCGAACCAGAGAACCTTTACCACCTTTGATGGTCAGTTCCTGGCCGTTCAGAGTCACCTCTACGCCAGCAGGAATAGTGACGGGTGCCTTAGCAACACGAGACATTTCCTACCTCCTATTAAGCGACGTAGCAGATGATCTCACCGCCCATGCTTGCTTTGCGAGCAGCACGGTCAGTCATCACACCTTTAGACGTGGACACGATAGCAACACCGAGACCGCCCATAACTTTCGGCAGATCAGTAGTGCGCTTGTAAATACGCAGGCCTGGACGGCTTACGCGTTGGATCAGTTCTACAACTGGCTTGCCCTGGAAATATTTCAGTTCAATTTCCAGTTCCGGCTTCACGTCACCAGCTACGGAGTAGCCAGCGATGTAACCTTCTTCTTTCAGCACTTTGGCGATAGCCACTTTCAGCTTGGAAGAAGGCATGGAAACCGCAACTTTGCTCGCCGCCTGACCGTTACGGATGCGGGTCAGCATATCCGCGATCGGATCTTGCATGCTCATAAGTCTAACTCCCGAGATTCGTTACCAAGAAGCCTTCTTCAGGCCCGGAATTTCGCCCTTCATGGCATGCTCACGCACCTTGATGCGAGACAGGCCAAACTTGCGCAGGAAACCGTGCGGACGACCAGTAATATTGCAACGGTTACGCTGGCGGGACGGACTGGAATCACGGGGCAGCTGTTGCAGTTGCAGTACAGCATCCCAACGCGCTTCTTCAGAAGCGTTCATGTCAACGATGATAGCTTTCAGCTCGGCACGCTTGGTCGCGTACTTGGCTACCAGCTTGGCACGCTTTGCTTCGCGCGCTTTCATGGATGTTTTAGCCATAACCCTAACCTTACTTGCGGAATGGGAAGTTAAAGGCAGCCAGCAGAGCACGGCCTTCTTCATCGGTATTCGCGGAAGTGGTGATGGTGATATCCAGACCACGGACGCGATCGACTTTGTCATAGTCGATTTCCGGGAAGATGATCTGCTCACGCACGCCCATGGAGTAGTTACCACGACCGTCGAACGCTTTAGCGTTCAGGCCACGGAAGTCACGGATACGCGGTACGGAGATGCAGATCAGCCGTTCCAGGAACTCCCACATACGCTCGCCACGCAGGGTTACTTTACAACCTATCGGGTAGCCTTCACGAATCTTGAAGCCCGCAACAGATTTGCGAGCTTTGGTGATCAGCGGCTTCTGACCGGAAATGGCAGCCATATCGGCAGCAGCATTTTCCAGCAATTTCTTGTCAGAGATCGCTTCACCAACACCCATGTTCAGGGTGATTTTCTCGATCCGAGGGACTTGCATGATAGTCTTGTAACCGAACTGCTTGGACAGTTCATTTACTACATCGGATTTGTAGTAATCATGCAGTTTCGCCATCGTTAAACTCCAATTACTTCACAAGTTCGCCGGTGGATTTGAAGAAACGGACTTTTTTGCCGTCTTCAATCCGGAAACCAACGCGGTCAGCTTTGCCAGTGGCAGAGTTGAACAGCGCTACGTTTGATACATCGATGGGGGCTTCTTTGGTGACGATACCGCCAGCCTGACCCAGTGCGGGTACCGGCTTCTGGTGTTTCTTCACCTGGTTGATGCCTTCCACGATTACCTTACCTTTTGCAATCAGGACTTGAGTGACTTTGCCACGCTTGCCCTTGTCTTTGCCGGTAAGAACAATCACTTCGTCTTCGCGACGGATTTTAGCTGCCATCGTTCGACTCCTTACAGTACTTCGGGTGCCAGGGACACAATCTTCATGAACTTCTCATTACGCAGTTCACGGGTCACCGGGCCAAAAATACGAGTACCGATTGGCTGTTGGTTGTTGTTAAGCAACACAGCCGCATTGTTGTCGAAACGGATGACAGAGCCGTCCGGACGACGAACGCCTTTACGGGTGCGTACGACCACCGCGTTATACACATCACCTTTCTTCACTTTACCGCGAGGAATGGCTTCCTTGATGGAAACCTTGATGATGTCGCCGATGCCGGCGTAACGGCGGTGCGAGCCACCCAGAACCTTAATACACATTACACTGCGAGCGCCGGAGTTGTCGGCAACACCCAGCATACTTTGCATCTGGATCATCTTAGTGCTCCGCTTTGTTTACTTCTTATCCCTAATGGGATCTGGCTGCCTTCAAAAGGCGCGAAACTATAACACAGGATTTTCAGAAAAGGTAGCCTAAAAAACAAACGGCCCCTGAAAGGGGCCGCTTGGACTACAAAGTACCGATTAGGCCTTTTCTACAACGGCAACCAGGGTCCAGGACTTGGTCTTGGACAGCGGGCGGCATTCGCGGATTTCCACGAGGTCGCCAGCTTTGCACTCGTTGTTTTCGTCATGCACGTGCAGCTTGGTAGTGCGCTTGATGATCTTACCGTAGATCGGGTGCTTTACCTTGCGCTCGATAGCAACAGTGATGGACTTGTCCATCTTGTCGCTGATTACACGACCTTGCAGAGTACGGATCTTGTCAGTCATTACGCACCTGCCTTCTCAGTCAGTACAGTCTTGATACGTGCGACGTCACGACGCACTTGTTTCAGAGTGTGAGTCTGAGCCAGCTGGCCGGTGGACGCTTGCATGCGCATGTTGAATTGCTCACGCAGCAGGCCCAGCAGCTCCTGGTTCAGTTCTTCGACGCTCTTTTGACGCAGATCTTGGGCTTTCATCACATCACCGTCTTAATTACGAAAGTGGTCTGAACAGACAGCTTAGCTGCGGCCAGGGCAAACGCTTCACGCGCCAGAGCCTCAGGTACACCGTCCATCTCGTACAGAACCTTGCCAGGCTGGATCGGGCAAACCCAGTATTCCACGTTACCCTTACCTTTACCCATACGAACTTCGAGGGGCTTTTCGGTGATGGGCTTGTCCGGGAACACACGGATCCAGATCTTACCTTGACGCTTAACGTGACGGGTCATGGCACGACGGGCAGCTTCGATTTGACGAGCAGTCAGTTGACCACGGGATGTCGCCTTCAGGCCAAAGGTACCGAAGGATACTTCGTTACCAGAGGTGGCCAGACCGCGGTTACGACCCTTGTGGGTCTTGCGGAATTTAGTACGCTTAGGTTGCAACATTTACCGAATCTCCTTACTTAGCAGCGCGGCGCTTGTTGTCACGCTTGGGCTTTGCAGGAGCTTGCTCTTGAGCAGCGGCAGCGTTAACAGCAGCCAGACCGCCCAGAACTTCGCCCTTGAAGATCCAAACTTTAACGCCGATCACACCGTAAGTGGTGTGGGCTTCAGAAGTTGCGTAGTCGATGTCGGCACGCAGGGTGTGCAACGGCACACGACCTTCACGGTACCATTCGGTACGCGCGATTTCAGCGCCGCCCAGACGACCGGAAACTTCCACTTTGATGCCCTTGGCACCCAGGCGCATTGCGTTCTGTACGGCGCGCTTCATAGCACGACGGAACATTACACGACGCTCCAGCTGGGAAGTGATGCTGTCGGCAACGAGTTTGCCATCCAGCTCCGGCTTGCGGACTTCGGAAATGTTGATCTGAGCAGGCACGCCAGCAATAGTGGCTACAGCTTTGCGCAGCTTCTCAACGTCTTCGCCTTTCTTACCGATGACAACACCCGGACGAGCGGTGTGAATGGTCACACGGATGCTCTTGGCCGGACGCTCAATGGTGATCTTGGACAAGGACGCGTTTTTCAGTTCCTTGGTCAGGAACTGGCGTACTTGAAAATCGCTGTACAGGTTGTCAGCGAAGTCTTTGGTGTTCGCGAACCAGGTAGAATTCCAAGGCTTGGTAATACCCAGGCGAATGCCATTAGGATGTACTTTCTGACCCATTGCTTATCTCCCAGCCTTAGCGTCGGATACCACTACAGTGATGTGAGCGGTACGCTTGAGGATACGATCCGCACGACCTTTGGCACGCGGACGGATGCGCTTCATGGAGGGACCTTCGTCGACCATGATAGTAGCAACACGCAGCGCGTCGATATCGGCGCCTTCGTTGTGCTCAGCGTTTGCAATGGCAGATTCCAGCACTTTCTTAACCAGCACTGCAGCCTTTTTCGGGCTGAAGGTCAGGATATTCAGAGCCTTGTCTACGGACAGACCACGTACTTGATCGGCTACCAGACGAGCTTTCTGGGCAGAAGTACGGGCATAACGGTGTTTAGCGATAGCTTCCATCATTTATCCCTTAGCGCTTCTTAGCCTTCTTATCAGCAGCATGGCCGCGATAAGTACGAGTCGGTGCGAATTCACCCAGTTTGTGACCGATCATTTCTTCGGTAACGAAAACCGGAACGTGCTGACGACCATTATGGACAGCGATGGTCAAACCGATCATGTTCGGGATGATCATTGAACGACGGGACCAGGTTTTAACCGGCTTTTTATCCCCGCTTTCCACCGCTTTCTCTACCTTCTTCAGCAAGTGCAGGTCAATAAATGGACCCTTCTTGAGAGAACGTGGCATGGTGATTCCTCTATGTTAACAATTACTTGTTACGACGACGTACGATGTACTTGTCGGTACGCTTGTTCTTACGGGTCTTGAAGCCTTTAGCCTTCTGGCCCCATGGGGACACAGGCTGCATGCCCTTGTTACGACCCTCACCACCACCGTGCGGGTGGTCAACCGGGTTCATCGCCATACCGCGAACGGTCGGACGAATACCACGCCAGCGGTTTGCACCGGCTTTACCCAGTTGACGCAACATGTGCTCGGAGTTACCGACTTCACCGATGGTAGCGCGGCACTCGGCCAGAACTTTACGTACTTCGCCGGAACGCAGACGCAGAGTTACATAGTTACCTTCACGAGCCAGGATCTGGATGAAAGTACCAGCGGAACGAGCCAGCTGGGCACCTTTACCAGGCTTCATCTCTACAGCGTGAACGGTAGAACCAACCGGGATGTTGCGCATCGGCAGGGCGTTACCTACCTTGATGGCTGCATCAGCACCAGAAGCGATCGCGTCACCAGCTTTCAGGCCTTTCGGAGCCAGGATGTAACGACGCTCACCGTCTGCATACAACACCAGAGCGATGTTAGCGGTACGGTTCGGATCGTATTCCAGGCGCTCTACTTTAGCCGGGATACCGTCTTTGTCGCGCTTGAAGTCGACGATACGGTAGTGCTGCTTGTGACCACCACCGATATGACGGGTAGTGATACGGCCGTTGTTGTTACGACCACCGGACTTGCTTTTGCTGTCCAGCAGAGCGGCGAAGGGCTTGCCCTTGTACAGCTCTTGATTGACGATCTTGACGACGTGGCGGCGGCCCGGAGAAGTAGGCTTGCACTTAACGATTGCCATTTTTGAGAACTCCTCTTACTCGGCTGCGCCCATGAAGTCGATGTCCTGACCAGCTTTCAGGGTCACATAAGCCTTTTTCCAATCGGAACGACGGCCTACGCGTGCACCTGCGCGCTTGGTCTTACCCTTCATGTTCAGGGTACGGACGGTCTCAACTTCGACCTCGAACAGTTTCGCAACTGCAGCTTTGACTTCCGCCTTGGTAGCATCAACAGCAACTTTGAACACGATAGTGTTCTGCTTTTCTGCAACCATGGTGCTCTTTTCAGAGATGTGCGGAGCCTTCAGAACTTTCAGCAGACGCTCTTCACGGATCATGCCAGCATCTCCTCGATTTGCTTAACTGCGTCAGCAGTCATCAGAACCTTGTCGAAAGCGATCAGGCTGACCGGGTCGATACCGGCAACGTCACGCACGTCAACTTTGTACAGGTTGCGAGCAGCCAGGAACAGGTTCTCATCGACTTCAGCAGTCACGATCAGAACGTCAGTCAGTTCCATTTCTTTCAGCTTGGCGATCAGTTCTTTGGTCTTCGGAGCTTCGATGCCGAACTTCTCAACAACGATCAGGCGCTCTTGACGTACCAGCTCGGACAGAATGCTACGGATAGCGCCGCGGTACATCTTCTTGTTTACTTTCTGGCTGTGATCTTGCGGCTTAGCAGCAAAAGTCACACCACCGGAACGCCAGATGGGCGAACGGATGGAGCCAGCACGGGCACGACCAGTACCCTTCTGACGCCACGGCTTTTTGCCGCCACCAGACACTTCAGAGCGAGTCAGCTGCGCACGAGTACCCTGACGGGCACCAGCGGCATATGCAACGACGACCTGGTGAACCAGAGCTTCGTTGAATTCGCGCCCGAAGGTAGTCTCGGAAACTTCAAGAGCGCTCTTGGCGTCTTTCATTACCAATTCCATTACTATCTCCTCAGACGTTACGCTTTGACGGCAGGTTTGACGATCACGTTGCCGTTGGTTGCACCCGGTACTGCACCTTTGATGAGCAGCAGGTTGCGTTCAGCGTCAACACGAACCAGTTCAAGGTTCTGAGTCGTTACACGCTCAGCACCCATGTGACCAGCCATCTTTTTGCCCTTGAATACACGACCCGGAGTCTGGTTCTGACCGATAGAACCCGGAACGCGGTGAGACAAGGAGTTACCGTGGGTCATATCCTGGGTGCGGAAGTTGTGGCGCTTAACAGTACCAGCAAAGCCCTTACCTTTGGATGTGCCGGTAACGTCTACCAGCTTAACGTCAGCGAGAAGATCTACTTTCAGCTCGCTACCAACAGTGAAAGTTTCACCGTTGTTCAGGCGGAATTCCCACAGACCGCGACCGGCTTCTACACCAGCTTTGGCGAAGTGGCCAGCTTCCGGCTTGGTCACACGGCTGGCTTTCTTGGCGCCAGTGGTAACCTGAATAGCGTTGTAGCCGTCGGTTTCTACAGATTTGACCTGAGTTACACGGTTAGCTTCAACTTCGATAACAGTCACCGGGATAGAAACGCCATCTTCAGTGAAGATGCGAGTCATACCCACTTTGCGACCTACAAGACCGATTGTCATTGTTATCAACCTCTTTCCGTAATTAACCCAGGCTGATCTGGACGTCTACACCAGCTGCCAGATCCAGACGCATCAGGGCGTCTACGGTCTTGTCAGTCGGCTCAACGATGTCTACCAGACGCTTGTGAGTGCGGATCTCGTACTGATCACGCGCATCTTTGTTGACGTGCGGGGAGATCAGGACGGTGAAGCGCTCTTTGCGAGTCGGCAGCGGAATAGGACCGCGAACCTGCGCGCCAGTGCGCTTAGCAGTTTCAACGATTTCCGCAGTGGATTGATCAATCAGGCGATGATCAAAAGCCTTCAGGCGGATACGGATTCTTTGGTTCTGCATTGACAGAGCTCCAATAGATAAAAGAACATAAATCAACACCGCCCGACCGAGATTTCTCCCGCCAGAGGTGTGATTTTTCACGTTTCCCCCCATATCGGGAGGACTGTATGGCTGGCTCCTGTAAACAGGAAACTCAGCAGCAGACATATCGTCTGGCTTACCTCATGGGTAAGCGGAGGGGATTATACGGATTTTTCAAATTTGCGCAAGGGAGAGCGAACAGATTATGCGCAGTTTTATGTGACAGATGGATCTCGCCTGCGGCAACACACTCTGCTGCCAACACCAAGGTAACGACAATGTTACAAGCAGACTGGTAGACTGTGTGCTTGCCTCTGTCAGTGGAACGACATCCCATGCTCAAAGATCAAAAGAAAGCCTATCAGTATGGCCTTTGCGCCGTTGCCCTCTGGTCGACGGTCGCCACAGCCTTCAAGATCTCCCTCGCCTATTTCGAACCTGTGCAACTGTTGCTTGTGGCCGCCTTCACCTCGACTCTCACGCTGACAGCCGTCGTCGCCAAACAGGGCAAACTGCCGCTGCTGGGGAGCTACATCAAGGCCCGCCCTTTCTACTACCTGACTCTGGGCGTGCTGAACCCCTTTCTCTATTACCTGTTGCTGTTCAAAGCCTATGATCTGCTGCCTGCCCAGCAGGCACAGACCCTCAACTACACCTGGGCCATTACCCTCAGTCTGCTGGCCGTCCCCTTCCTCGGCCAGAAGCTGCGTCGGCGCGATGGCGTCGCTATCGTGCTGGGGTATTTTGGCGCGCTGGTGATCGCCACCAGAGGGGATGTATTCGGCCTCCAGTTCGACAGCCCCCTCGGCGTGACGCTGGCGCTGGTCTCGACCCTCATCTGGGCCAGCTACTGGATCCTCAACACCCGCAATCAGGGGGATCCCATCGTCAGCCTGTTGCTCGGCTTTATGATCAGCCTGCCTTTTATCGTCGTGGCGACTTGGTTGCTCTCCGATTTTGCCATGACCGCCTGGCAGGGGTGGGCTGGTGCCATCTATGTGGGACTGTTCGAAATGGGCTTCGGTTTTGTGCTCTGGCTGATGGCACTGCGCCATGCCACCAACACGGCCCCCATCAGCAACCTCATCTTCATCTCGCCGTTTGCCTCACTGGTGCTGCTCAATCTGCTGATCGGCGAAGCCATCCATCCAGCCACCCCAATCGGGTTGGCGCTCATCATTGCCGCCCTGTTGATCCAGCAGCTCAAGTACGGCAAACGCTATCGAGCATCAGTCGAAACCAAGAGCTGACCATGCAGAAGGGCGTATCCACGGATACGCCCTTCTCTCAATCCATCCACTCCTGTGGCTGATGTTTCGGCAGCCGCATCTCGACCAGCAGGCCGCCGAGATCCGAGCTTCCCAACCGGATAGTGCCGTGGTGCTGGGCGACTATCTTGGCCACGATGGCCAACCCCAGCCCACTACCGCCGACGGTCCGCGCCACATTCCCCTGAGTAAACGGCTTGAGCACCCGGGAATAGTCCTGCTCCGGAATGCCGGGGCCATCATCGGAGAGGCGCAAGCGCACCCAGTGCCCATCGTCCTTGAGCTCGGCATGCAAACGGCTCGCCCCATAGCGCTGCGAGTTGCTTGAGAGGTTGTTCAACACCCGCCGGATGCTGACCGGATTGCAGGCCACCCGCACCGCCTCTTGTGGCAGCGCCAGATCAACTTCCAGTCCCTGCTCCGAGTAGATCAGCAAGGTATCGTGCACCAGCTGGGTCAGGTCGATCGGCTCCAGATCCTGGCCTTCATCCGGACGGATGTAATCGATGAACTGATCGATGATGGCATTGGACTCATCGATATCGGCGTTGATGCTCTCCTTGAGGTACTCGTCACCAGAGGACATCATCTCGGTCGCCAGCCGGATGCGGGTCAGCGGGGTACGCAGATCGTGGGAAACCCCCGCCATCATCAGGTTACGCTCTTCGATCAGGCTCTTGATGGAGTGCGACATATGGTTGAAGGTGCGGGTCAGCCGCCGCACCTCCCTTGAGCCCAGCTCCCCCAGCGCCTCGGGGAAATGGCCCCTGGCAACAGCAACGGCACCAGCCTCGAGATCCTCGAGCGGGCGCACCAGCTGCCGGGCAAAGCGCCAGGCCGCAAACAGGGTGATCACCAGCAGCACACTCAGATAGATGATGAGGGGTTCGATATCGTCATCTTCAATCTCGGTCAGCGGGATCCGCACCCAGATTTTGCTGGCCTGCGGCGGCTGGATCCAGATGATGTAGTGATCCTGGATCTCGACCCGCACCTTGGCCGGGCCACCCAGTTCGCGGCTGATGTTCTCCTCCAGATAGGGGTACGGCTTGGCATCGTTGAAGCCATGCTGCACCGCCTCGCTCTGGGTATAGATGTCGGTACCGGTTGTCACATAGACCAGCGCCTCGGCATCTTCACTCAGCGCCAGTTGTTCTGTGTTGACCGGAAAGATCAGCTTGACCTGATTGGCCAGCAAGTGACTGATCTGCTTGACGGTTGGCGCCAGCAGATAGTTGTAGAAGGTGACGTAGGAGACTGCTTGATAGACCACCAGAACGGCAGCCAGAAACCAGAGCATGCGCGAGAACATGCTGCCGACCTTTTTCATGCACCGTCACCATCTGGCACGAACACATACCCCAGACCCCACACTGTCTGCAGGTAGCGGGGCTGGGCCGGATCCTGTTCCAGCAGACGGCGCAGGCGAGAGACCTGCACGTCGATGCTGCGCTCGGTGGCAGTGTATTCGCGGCCACGGGCCAGATTCATCAGCTTGTCGCGAGAGAGCGGCTCGCGCGGATGGCTGACCAGTACCTTGAGCACCGCAAATTCACCGCTGGTGAGCGCCATCGGCTCACCATCCCGGCTCAGCTCGCGGGTCGCCAGATTGAGCTGGAAGGCGCCGAAGTTGACCACTTTCTCTGCAGCAGAGGGTGCCCCCGGCAGCTCGACGGTATGGCGGCGCAGCACGGCACGGATCCGCGCCAGCAGTTCGCGTGGGTTGAACGGCTTGGGCAGATAATCATCGGCCCCCATCTCGAGCCCGACGATGCGATCCACTTCATCCCCCTTGGCGGTGAGCATCAGCACCGGGATCTGGTTACCCGCTTCCCGCAGACGGCGGCAGATGGAGAGCCCATCCTCCCCCGGCAGCATCAGGTCGAGCACCATCAGGCTGAAGTTTTCACGAGTCAGCAAGCGATCGGCCTGCTCGCCATTGGCCACACCGCGCACTACGAAGCCCTGCTCGGTGAGATAGCGCTCCAACAGGGAACGTAATTTCAGGTCATCGTCCACGACCAGGACCTTGTATTGCTGCTGACTCATTGCTTTGCCTCTTCATTCTTTAGCTGCCCCCAATACTAGGGGGGGATATAGCGGGAGCAAAGCACAAATATGTTACCGGTTATTACCCGTCCCGAGAGCGTGACGGCCATCAAGTCACTGCGCTGGCCAGCGACTCCCTGAATGGCGCCAGCCGAGCCATCACGATTTCCCTCGACAGCAAGAGGACAAAAGCTAATATTCCCGAGCAGTTAGCGATGAATACCCCTCTTTGACAGGTCCGCATCACCATGAAGACAAAGCTGATCACCCGCGAAGGCTACAACAAGCTGAAAGAAGAGCTCGATTTCCTCTGGCGCCAGGAGCGCCCCGAGGTCACCAAGAAGGTGGCATGGGCCGCCAGTCTGGGGGATCGCAGCGAAAATGCCGACTACCAGTACAACAAGAAGCGGCTGCGGGAGATCGATCGGCGGGTGCGTTACCTGCGCAAGTGCCTCGAAGAGCTGGGGATCGTCGACTATGCCCCCGCGCAGGAGGGCAAGGTCTTTTTCGGCGCCTGGGTCGAGGTGGAAAACGAAGAGGGCGAGACCAAGCGCTTTCGCATCGTCGGCTATGACGAAATCTTCGAGCGCAAGGATTACATCTCCATCGACTCCCCCATGGCCCGCGCCCTGCTCAAGAAAGAGGTCGGTGATGAGGCCATCGTCCGTACGCCAGTTGGTGACGTCTGCTGGTATATCAACGAGATCAGCTACCCCAAATAGCCGGACTACTGGTGAGCGGCTTGCCACAGGCACATCCTGGGTCACAGGTGCAATGGCAAGATATGCGCTCTCCCCTGCGACTTATCAGTCTGACTGGTGCAGACCCCGGCGCAGGGTGGCATCCCGCAACACGACCCCATATAGTGCTCACACTTGGCGCCTGATGGCGCGGACTCGACCACAGAGGCCCTCAACAACATCATGATGCAAACCATAGAGAGACAGATTGCCGGTGAGCTCAATGCTCGCCCCGAGCAGGTGCAGGCCGCAGTGCGCCTGCTGGATGAAGGCTCGACCGTGCCCTTTATCGCCCGTTACCGTAAAGAGGTGACCGGCGGTCTGGACGACAGCCAGCTACGTAATCTGGAGAGCCGCCTCGGCTATCTGCGTGAACTGGAAGATCGCCGTCAGGTGATCATTCGCTCCATCGAAGAGCAGGGCAAACTGACCCCCGAGCTGATGCGCGAATTGAATGGCGCCGACAGCAAGACCCGACTGGAAGACCTCTACCTCCCCTACAAGCCCAAGCGCCGCACCAAGGGGCAGATGGCGATCGAAGCCGGGTTGGAGCCGCTTGCCAACCTGCTGCTCAGCGACCCGATGCAGGATCCCGAGCAAGCTGCAGCCACCTTCCTCAATCCCGAACAGGGCATTGCCGACAGCAAGGCTGCCCTCGACGGCGCCCGCTATATCCTGATGGAGCGCTTCGCCGAGCAGGCCGACCTGCTGGAGAAGTTGCGCGACTACCTGTGGCAAAATGCCACCCTGCGCGCCCGCGTGGTGGCAGGCAAGGAGCAGGAAGGGGCCAAGTTCAAGGACTATTTCGAACACGACGAACCACTGCACAAGGCCCCCTCCCACCGGGTGCTGGCCATGCTGCGCGGCCGCAATGAGGGGATCCTCAATCTGGCGCTGGTCACCGGTGACGACGAGAGTGCCAGCCCCTGCGAAGGGATCATTGCCCACCACCTCAAGCTCAATCTGCAGAACCGCCCGGCCGACAAATGGCTGCAGGGGGTAGTGAGCTGGACCTGGAAGATCAAGTTGTCGCTTCAGATGGAGACCGAGCTGATCGGTCGCATCCGCGAGTCGGCAGAGGAGGAGGCGATCAAGGTGTTCGCCATGAACCTCAAGGATCTGCTGATGGCGGCCCCGGCCGGCATGCGCTGCACCATGGGGCTGGATCCGGGCATCCGCACCGGGGTCAAGGTTGCCGTGGTGGATGCCACCGGCAAGCTGGTCGATCACGCCACCATCTATCCGTTCGAACCGAAACGCCAGATTGATCAGAGCCTCAAGACCCTGAGCGAGCTGTGCCAGAAACACAAGGTCGAGCTCATCAGCATCGGCAACGGCACCGCCTCGCGAGAGACCGACCGGCTGGTAAGCGATCTGTTCGAGCGCTACCCCGCCGCCAAGGCGCAGAAGATAGTAGTCAGCGAAGCGGGGGCCTCGGTCTACTCCGCCTCCGAGCTCGCCTCCCAGGAATTCCCGGATCTCGATGTCTCGATCCGTGGCGCCGTCTCCATCGCCCGCCGCCTGCAAGACCCGCTGGCCGAGCTGGTCAAGATCGACCCCAAGAGTATCGGGGTGGGCCAGTATCAGCACGACGTCGGCCAGAGCCAGCTGGCCCGCCGACTGGATGCCGTGGTTGAGGATTGCGTGAACGCGGTCGGGGTCGATGTGAACACCGCCTCGGTCGCCCTGCTCAACCGGGTTTCCGGCCTCTCCCAGACGTTGGCCCAGAACATCGTCGCCTATCGGGATGAGCACGGCGCCTTCAAGAGCCGTCAGCAGTTGCTGAAAGTGAGCCGACTCGGCCCCAAAGCCTTCGAACAGTGCGCCGGCTTCCTGCGCATTCGCGGCGGCAGCAATCCCCTCGACAGCTCAGCGGTACACCCGGAGTCCTATCCGGTCGTGGAGCGGATCCTCGCCAAGCTGGAGCAGACCGTGGAGAGCCTGCTCGGCAACAGCAGCCTGCTGCGCAGCCTGAAACCGGCCGATTACACCGATGAGCAATTCGGCGTACCTACCGTCACCGACATCATCGGCGAGCTTGACAAGCCGGGCCGCGACCCGCGCCCCGAGTTCAAAACCGCGACCTTCAAGGAAGGTGTGGAGCAGATCAGCGACCTGGTGCCAGAGATGGTACTGGAAGGTGTAGTCACCAACGTCACCAACTTCGGCGCCTTCGTCGATATCGGTGTTCATCAGGACGGTCTGGTGCACATCTCCTCCCTGACCGACCGTTTCGTCAAGGATCCCCGTGAGGTGGTCAAGGCGGGCGACATTGTGCGGGTCAAGGTGCTGGAAGTGGACGCCCCGCGCAAGCGGATCAGTCTGACCATGCGCCTCGACGAAAAGGCAGGGCAACCCGCCCGCAAGCCGGCTGAAGCGCGCAACAGCAGTGCTGGCAACACCAAACCAAGAAATGAGCCGCGCCAAAGCCCCCCTATGGGTGGTGCCATGGGCAACGCCTTCGCGGCAGCGCTCTCCAAAGCGAAAAAGTAGCGAAACCTTCCAGAAGTCCTCTGAATGCAAAAAGCCCCGCAAGGGGCTTTTTTACACGCGAAGCTCAGGATCACTGCGCCAGGGCAGCAAGAATGCTCTCGGGCTCTCCATGCTGGGCCAGCACCTCCCGCAGTCGGTTGAATGCCTTGCAGGCCTCTTGCGGATACTTGCCGTAAGAGACGACGCCGGTGTGGCTCCAGCCAGCCGCCAGCATCACTTTCTTCTTGAAACTGGTTCCTTCAGTTCCCCCTCCTCCGAGCTGCATCAGAAATTGCTCCATCTGCAGGTGGGGGGGCGGTACACGGGAGAAGGTGGTGAAATCTTCCGCTTTGACTTCATCGAAATGCATGACAGCTCCTGTGAAATTGGAATGGGCCTGATCTTCAGGTTAGTTGCAAAACAGGCAAAGCAGCTGAAAGTTTGGCGAGGGTGATTCAGATATGCAGACTGAGGGACTGGGTAGAGGCCGGGCTGACAGCCTGTTGATAGTGGCCCGCGATGACGCTGTTGCGCTTGTCCATATAGGCACTCAGCACGCCGCCCGATTTTGCGCTCTGCTCGGCCATCAGCTCTTTGCGCGCCTTGGCTTCACTGGCGGCGGCGCCGCGCGCGACGGCCAGATCCTGCGCGGAAGGCTCGGCAGGCGCCAGCGCTGCAGAGCGGATCTGCTGCATCTTGGCGATGGTAGCGGCAGGGTCACCGGGTACGACACTGGTATCGATCTGGACTTCGCCACCCGTCGCATAACGCTTGCCATCCGGCCCTTGCGTAAACTGATAGGTGGGCGATCTGGCGTACTCTCCACCCGCAGACTGGTGCGCCTGCTCGTGAGTGCGCACCTCCTTGTCACGCTCGACAAGATCCTGAACCTGCTGCTCTTGCCGCTGTTGCTGCTCCTGATGTTTGGGATCTTGCTGCTTGCGCTGCCCATCCTCGCCGGTGGCCTCGACAAAGCGATTGTCTGGCAGTGTCGTCGGGGCTAATTGCCCGGTTTCACGGCTGTTCTGGGAGGTCTGATTGCTGGAGGCCTGACCGGCTTTGGATTTCTCTTTTTGGGAGCCGACTTCAGATTCGGCAACGGAGGCTTGGCCCGCCCGGGCCTGCGGGATCAGTTCTGCCCGGCGATTATCCGTCCTCGCCGCTTCCACCTGAGGTTGCAGCTGTGTCGGGATAAGGGGAGGCAGACTGACATTGATGTTCATCTCACACCCGGATGTCGATCAGGGTTCCCATCATCTCGCTGGCGGTCTGCACTACCTTGGCTGAAGCGCCAGCCTGCTGCTCGGCCACCTTGAGATTGACGAGCTCATCGGTCACTTGCACCTGATCCCCGCTGGGGGTGTTGAGGCGGGCGATCTGATTGGATGCCTTGTCGGCAATCTGCTCGGCTCGCTGAAATCCCTGTACCCCGCTGTTGAAAGCAGAATCAATACGCATGGTGTTACTCCTCTGGTCACAGCTTAATTATCCGCCAGACCAGAGGATTAATGAAGCTTGCAGGCTGTTTTTTAGCCAACAAAATCTCGAACGATTTCAATGAATTCGTCAGGATGGGAGATAAAAGGTGCGTGTGAGGCCTTATTAAGGGTCACGCTGCGGCTGGCAGGGTAGAGATCATCCAGCAGGGGAATGGCTGCCTTGGGTACCAATGAATCCAGTCGGCCATAGATCCGCAACCAGGGCAGATCCAGCTCCCGCAGCGGTTCGCGCAGGTCAATCTCGGCCAACAGCGTCAGCCCGGCCTCGAGTGCGGCAAACAGGGGCGCCGGGCGCTCGGCCAGCCAGTGGCGCAACTGACGGATATCGTCCCGGGCATGTTCGCTGCCCATGGCCTGGATCGCCAGAAAGCGCTCTATGGTCTGGCGAAAATCCCCCGCCAGCATCTGGTTGAAGCCGGTCAGCACCTTGGGGGCGATCCCCGGCCACTCGTCGCGGGCCATGAAACAGGGGGAGCTGGCCACGGTGATCAGGGAATGCAACCGCTCGGGATGCGTCAGCGCCAACTGGCTTGCCACCAGACCCCCTAGCGACCAACCAAGCAGATGGCACTTCTGTGGCAAGATAGCGGCCACCTGCTCGGCAAGCCAGGTCAGGCTGTAATCCACCTGGTCTGCCAGCGGGCTGTTGCCAAAACCAGGCAAATCTACCAGATGAACCCGATAGTGGGGCGCCAACTGTTGGGCAATACCATGCCAGACCGCACCGTTCATCCCCCAACCGTGCAACAGCACCAGATCGGGCCCCTGGCCAAACTGCTCTACCGATATGCTCATCTAGACTCAAGATCCCTGTTCATGCTCTTGGGGTCAGCATGTTAAAGCGACTGCTCGCTAAAGCAAGCCCGCTGCTCGGCAACCACGGCGACTGGCAAGGGAGTTGCCTGCTCTGTCATCAGCCTTGT
Organism: Aeromonas sp. s7(2024); assembly: GCF_040907825.1. Lineage (NCBI taxonomy): Bacteria > Pseudomonadati > Pseudomonadota > Gammaproteobacteria > Aeromonadales > Aeromonadaceae > Aeromonas > Aeromonas sp. s7(2024). The sequence continues at coordinate 132,621 of NZ_JBFOCM010000027.1, read as the reverse complement.
GACAACGAGCCCCTGCTCTGCAGCTGGTGTCGGCAGGCGCTGCACCAGCCACAGCCGAGATGCCGCCTCTGCGCCGCGCCGCTGGCTGACTATATAGAAGAGAGCATACCGGTCTGCGGCCGCTGCCAGCGCAGACCTCCCCCCTGGGAGCGGTTGCAGGTGATCGGCGACTACCAGGCTCCCTACCCCATGCTGATCCCCCGGCTCAAATATTCCGGCCAGATCCTGCTGGCGCCGCTACTGGCACGCCTCTTGGCCGATCATCTGGATGGCCGCGAGCCGCCGGAGGCGATCATTCCAGTTCCCCTGCACTGGTGGCGACAGTGGCGGCGCGGATTCAATCAGGCGGAGGAGATCGCGCAAGCCCTTGGCGAGTTCACCGACATTCCCTGCGACAACACTTTGTTGCAGCGCATCAAGGCGACCCCGCAACAAACAACCCTGAGCGCCGGGCAACGGCGGCGCAATCTGCGCGGGGCATTCCGGATCCGCTCCCACCAATACCATCATGTCGCCCTGCTCGATGACGTTGTGACCACAGGCGCCACCGCCGGTCAGCTCAGCCGTCTGCTCCATGAGAGCGGCATCACAAAGGTGGAAGTGTGGGCGATCTGTCGTACCCTGCGGCACAGCAAGTAGCCATCGGCATGCTACCCAAGCATTAATAACCGCGTTATCATGAATACCCTAGTCGTACACTCAGGTTTATGAGGATAGTGATGATCAGCATTTCCGACGCCGCCCAGGCCCATTTCCGTAAACTGCTGGAAAAACAGCCTGATGGCACCAATATCCGGGTGTTTGTGGTCAATCCGGGAACCCAGAATGCCGAGTGTGGCGTATCGTATTGCCCACCCGATGCCGTGGACCCGGAAGATCAACACCTGCCCTTCAGCGGCTTCGACTGCATGGTTGATCCCCTGAGCGCCCCCTTCCTGGTGGATGCCACCATCGACTTCGTGACCGATCAGATGGGCTCCCAGCTCACCCTGAAAGCACCGAACGCCAAAATGCGTAAAGTGGCCGATGACGCGCCGCTGATCGAGCGCATCGAGTACGTGTTGATGTCCGAAGTGAACCCCATGCTGGCCGGTCACGGTGGCAAGGTCACCCTGGTCGAACTGACCGAAGACAAACTGGCCATCCTGCAGTTTGGCGGCGGTTGCAACGGTTGCTCCATGGTCGATTACACCCTGAAAGAGGGGATCGAAAAGCAACTGCTTGAGAAGTTCCCGGGCGAGCTCAACGGCGTGAAAGACGCCACCGAGCACCAGCGCGGCGATCACTCCTACTACTGATTTGCGGCCCTTGCGCAAAGAAAAGGCCCCGCCATCTGGCGGGGCCTTTTGCATGGGCAATCGGCAGATTACTCGTCCTTCTTGTCTCGCGACAGCAGGGCGATGGCCGCCTCTTTCGGGTTCTTACCCTCGTAGAGCACCTTGAAGATCTGCTCGCAGATGGGCATCTCGACGCCGCAGCGGGCCGCCAGCAGATGTACCTCTTTGGTGTTGCGATACCCCTCCACCACCTGACCGATCTCGGTCATGGCGGTGTTCACATCCTTGCCAGCCCCGAGGGCCAGCCCGAAGCGACGGTTGCGCGACTGGTTGTCGGTACAGGTGAGCACCAGATCCCCGAGCCCCGCCATCCCCATAAAGGTTTTGGCATCGGCACCCAGCGCCGCACCCAGACGCTGCATCTCCACCAGACCCCGGGTGATGAGCGCGGTTCTGGCATTGGCGCCAAACCCGAGCCCGTCGGAGAGACCGGCACCGATAGCGATGACGTTCTTAACCGCCCCACCCAGCTGCAGACCGACGAAATCCGGATTGGTATAGACCCGGAACGAGCGACCACAGTGCAGCAGATGGGAGAGATCGTCGGCGAACTCGTCGTGGGTCGAAGCGACCGAGATGGCGGTCGGCAGACCGGCAGCCAGCTCCTTGGCGAAGGTGGGACCGGAGATCACCGCCAGCGGTATCTCGTCACCCAGCACTTCACGGGCCACGTCCTGCAGCAGACGGCCACTGTCCGGCTCCAGACCCTTGGTGGCCCAGGCGATACGGGTATCGGGGCGCAGGAAGGGTTTGATCCGGGTCAGTACATCACCAAATACATGGCTCGGCACGACCAGCAGCAGCACGGGGGCAGCCTGTACCGCACGTTGCAAATCCGCAGTCAGCTGTAAATCAGCAGGAAAAGGGACATCAGGCAAAAATGCCTTGTTGCAGCGGTCTTGTTCCAGCTCGGCGACATGAGCGGGGTCGTGACCCCACAGCAGGGTCGGATGACCGTTGCGCGCCAGAGAAATGGCAAGGGCGGAGCCATAAGACCCCGCCCCCAAGACCGAGATAGCGATCTGGTCAGCCATTATCAGGCTTCCGCAGTCGCCTGCTGGGCCTGTGCTTGCGCCATGTGTTGGGCAAACAGGGCATCGAAGTTGACCGGTGCCAGGTTCAGCTGCGGGAAGGAACCCTTGCTCACCATGTTGGCCACGGCTTCGCGGGCATACGGGAACAGGATGTTCGGGCAGAAGGCAGCCAGGCAGTGAGCCAGTTGCGGCTCCGGCAGGTTACCGATGGTGAAGATACCAGCTTGCTGTACTTCGCACAGGAAGGCAGTTTCGGTTTCCAGTTTGCAGGTTACGGTCAGGGTCAGGACAACCTCGTACACGTTCTCAGCCAGGATGTTGGTCTTGGTATCCATATCCAGCTTGACGTCCGGCTGCCACTCTTTCTGGAAGATGTGCGGGGTGTTCGGCGCTTCGAAAGAGACATCCTTGGTGTAAACACGCTGGATGTGGAATTCCGGTTGTACTTCCTGGTTGTTGATCTCGTCAGCCATTTCGTTTGATTCCTTGTTATATGGATAAGTGGGCTCAGGCCCTGCTTAAATCAGCGTTTCTTGGTTACCGGCAGATTTTCTGCACGCCAGTGGGCCATGCCACCGCCGAGCACATAAACCTGCTTGAAGCCAGCTTTGCTCAGCTGACGGCCCGCGCCGCCCGCAGTCATTCCCGACTCGCACACCACTATGATGGGGGCATCTTTATGCTTTTCAACCGGGCCCAGATTATTGCTCTGGATCTGGGTCAGCGGCAGGTGCTGGGCACCGGCCAGATGGCCCTTGGCGTACTCTTCCTGACTGCGAATATCCACCACGGTGGCATTCTCGCGGTTGATCAGCAGGGTCGCGGTGTGGTTGTTGACGGTTTTTACCGGGGACAAACGGGCACGCACAGTGGTGTAAACCAGAGTGCCAGCCAGACCCAACCAGGCTGCGGTCAGCAGCGGGTTACGGGCCGCAAAATCCAAATACTCTTGCATCTTCTACTATCCAGGGACCAAGACAAGGGCCCGAGTATACATGGGGGTATTGATAAGATCAGCCATCTTGGCGGCAAAGCGCGAGCAGGCTCCCATCATCATTGGGCAGCGAGCATGGCAGGAAGGGCATGGCTTGCGGGGCCGCGGGAGCGCCCCTTGGCTATCAGGTGACTATTTCGGCAGATGTAGTAATATTACGCTAGTTTCATTTCCCGCATTTTTTCCAATCCGAGAGGACATAGTCTTATGTCAACAGCTAAGAAACCTTTGGTTCTGGTCATCATGGACGGTTGGGGCTACAGCACCAAGCAAGAGCACAACGCCGTCGCTGCAGCCAAGACTCCCAACCTCGATCGTCTGGCCCGTGACTACACCAGCACCCTGATCTCCGGCTCCGGTCTGGACGTCGGTCTGCCGGATGGCCAGATGGGTAACTCCGAAGTAGGCCACGTCAACATCGGTGCCGGTCGCATCGTCTATCAGGAGCTGACCCGCATCTCCAAAGACATCCAGGACGGTGAATTCTTCCAGAACGTCGAGCTGGCCAAGGCTGTTGACGCTGCCGTCACCAACGGCAAAGCCGTTCACATCATGGGCCTGATGTCCCCGGGTGGCGTACACAGCCACGAAGAGCACATCATGGGTATGATCGAAATGGCTGCCAAGCGTGGCGCCGAGAAGATCTACCTGCACGCCTTCCTGGATGGCCGCGACGTTCCGCCGCGCTCCGCCCAGTCCTCCATCGAGCTGTTCGATGCCCTGTTCGCCAAGCTGGGCAAGGGTCGTTTCGCCTCCATGATCGGCCGTTACTTCGCCATGGACCGTGACAACCGCTGGGATCGCGTGCAGCAAGCCTATGACCTGATGACCCAGGGCAAGGGCGAGTTCACCGCCGAGAGCGCCACCGAAGCACTGGCTGCCGCTTATGCTCGCGACGAGAACGACGAGTTCGTCAAAGCCACCCGCATCGGCGAAGCTGCACCGATGGAAGATGGCGATGCGCTGATTTTCATGAACTTCCGTGCCGACCGTGCCCGTGAAATCACCCGCGCCTTCGTTGACACCGACTTCACCGGCTTCGCCCGTGCAGTCGAGCCGAAGCTGAACTTCGTGATGCTGACCGAATACGCGGCCGACATCAAAACCGCCTGTGCCTACCCGCCGACCGCTCTGGTCAACACCCTGGGTGAGTGGCTGGCCAAGCAGGGCAAGACCCAGCTGCGCATCTCCGAAACCGAGAAGTATGCTCACGTTACCTTCTTCTTCAACGGTGGCGAAGAGTCCTGCTTCACCGGCGAAGATCGCGAGATCGTGGCCAGCCCGAAAGTTGCAACTTATGACCTGCAGCCGGAAATGAGCTCCGAAGAGCTGACCGACAAGCTGGTTGCGGCCATCAAGAGCGGCAAGTACGACGTCATCATCTGTAACTACCCGAATGGCGACATGGTTGGTCACACCGGTGTGTTCGATGCCGCCGTCAAAGCGTGTGAAGCCGTTGACCACTGCATCGGTCGCGTGACCGACGCGCTGGCCGAAGTGGGTGGCGAGTGCCTGATCACTGCCGACCACGGTAACGCCGAGAAGATGCTGGACGAAGAGACTGGTCAGGCCCACACCGCCCACACCAATCTGCCGGTTCCGCTCATCTATTTCGGTCGCAAAGCCGAGGTAGTTGAAGGTGGCAAACTGTCCGATCTGGCCCCCACCATGCTGACCCTGATGGGTCTGCCGGTGCCGCCGGAAATGACTGGCAAGCCCCTGATGATTCTGAAATAATCCTTCCCCATGCGGGGATGCGAAGATATTTCACAGAAAACCAGTCGCGTCGGCCTGTTGGCCGGCGCGCTGTTTTTTTGCCTGTCGTTTGGCGCCAGCAAACCGGCTTTGGCCGCCAATCAGCAGCTGGGCACCATGCAGTCCCAGATCAAAGAGCAACAGAAGACCATCAAGCTCAGCAAGCAGGAGCTTGCCAAGCTCAATACCCAGCTCAAGGCTGACGAGCAGGCCATCTCGGCCGCCGCCGCCAAACTCAACCAGACCAGGCAGCAGTTGAAGCAGAACCAGCAGACGCTGGCGACCCTGCAAAAAGACAAGCTGGCGCTGGAAGTTCAAGCCAAACATCAAAAGCAGTTGCTGGCCAAACAGGCGGAGAGCGCCTTTCAGGCGGGCAACCACGACTACCTCAAACTGCTGCTCAATCAGCAGGATCCGGCCAAACTGAGCCGCTCACTCGACTACTACGACTACCTCAACAAGGCCCGCATCGAGGCCATCGACGCCCTGCGTGCCACCCGCGACAAGCTGGCGAAAAACCAGCAAGCCACCAAAGAGACCGAGACCAGACTGCAAACCCTGCTTGCCGAACAGCAGGAGCATCACCAGACCCTGCTGGCCAGCCAGCAGAGCCGGGCCAAGGTGCGCAACCAGTTGCAGCAGTCGGTACAGGATGACGAGCAGAAGCTCACCAAGCTGGTCAAGGCGGAGAAAGCGCTGAAAGCCCGGCTGGAAGAGCTGCGCCGCAAGCGGGAAGAGCAGGAGCGCCGTGAACGGGCCGAGCGGGAACGGCTGGCCAAGCTGAAAGCGGAGCAGGAGCGTCAGCGCAAGCTGGCCGAACAACGCCGCGCCGAGCAACAACGACTCGCCGCCCAGCAGAACAAAACCGTCAAACAGGCAGAACCGGCCGAAGAGGTAGCCAGCAGCAAACCGGAGCGCGGCTCGGGCATCAGCAGTGCCGGTCACTATAGCGGCCTCAAGACCAATGGCAGCCTGCGCTGGCCGGTGCAGGGACCGATCCTCATCTCCTATGGCTCGCCCCGTACCGCCCAGCTCAAGTGGAAAGGCACCCTGATCGGCGCCAGCGAAGGAACCCAGGTCAAGGCGGTTGCACCGGGACAAGTGGTCTACGCCGACTGGCTCGACGGCTTCGGTATGCTGCTGGTGATCGACCACGGTAAAGGCTATATGAGCCTCTACGGTCATAATCAGTCGCTGCTGCGTCAGGTTGGCCAGAACGTGGAACAGGGTGAACCGGTGGCGCTGGTCGGTGACAGTGGCGGTCAGGACAGACCGGGCCTCTACTTCGAAATTCGCTATCAGGGCGAGGCGATCAACCCGACCAAATGGCTGGCCAAGGGTTGAGTCAACCCGGCCGACAAACGCATCACACGCTCAAAACAACAGCCTGCCTCACGCAGGCTTTTGTCGTTTCAGGAGTACAGCAACCCGCTGTCACCCCCATTTGATGAAAAATTACCTAATTTTTCGCTCGGCTCAGGGGAAGACAACCAGACCGATCTGCTCAAGCAAGGTCTGCTGCTGATCCTCGTTAATTTGCACCCCTTGCAGATCGACCCGGCGCAGATCCAGCCCCGGCAGATCGCACTGGCGCAGATCGCAGCCCTGCAGCTTGAAGCTGGTCCAGTCAATCTGGCCAAACTCGGAGCCGCTGAGATCGGAACCCACCAGCGAGGCACCAAACAGGTTGGCCCCCTGCCAACGGTTGCCGGTCAGCTCGCACTTCTCCAGCAGGCAGCCCTCGAAGCTGGCGTAGCTGAAGTTGTTGCCGGTCAGATGGGCCTCGCAGAAGTAGCTTTTCGCGGTGATCTGGTTGGCGAAGCTGGCATGGCTGAAGTTGATGCCGACCGCCTGACAGTCGCGCATCTCCAACCCCAGACACTGGCTGCGGCTGCAATCGGCCATGGTGAGATCACAGCGCAGAAAGCTGGCCTCGCGCAGATCGCAACCCTGCAACAGGCAGCCCCTCTCACTCTCCCGATCGTAGAAGCTGCAGTCGATGAAGCGGCTATCGCTCAGATCCAGCCAGGAGAAGTTGCAGCCGATAAAGCGGCACTCCGAGAACTGCTCCCCCTCCACATCCTGTTGCTCGAACTGGACATCCACAAACTGCTTGCCTCTGATCATCGGAAAACTCCTGCAAAAACGGCTTCATATGCTGACTTTATCCGCCAAAAACGGTAATGTTACATGTAACATCCACCCTGGACACCCCTATGAGCCCCACCCGCAAGCGCCGCCCCACCCTGCAAGATATCGCCGACCAGACCGGCGTGACCAAGATGACTGTCAGCCGCTATCTGCGCGACCCGCAGACCGTAGCGGAGGGGACCCGCGAGCGGATCGCGGCTGTGGTGGAAGAGCTGGGTTATATCCCCAACCGAGCGCCGGACATTCTCTCCAACGCGACCAGCAAGGCGATCGGCATCCTGATCCCCTCCCTCTCCAACCAGGTTTTCTCGGCGGTGATCCACGGCATCGAGTCGGTGACCCGACCGGCCGGTTACCAGACCCTGCTGGCCCACTACGGCTACAGCCCGGAGCGGGAGGAGGAGCAGGTCGCGTCCCTGCTCTCCTACCATGTGGATGGCCTCATCCTCTCCGACAGCCAGCACACAGAGCGCACCCGCAAGATGATCGCCACCGCCGGCATTCCGGTGGTGGAGACCATGGATCTGCCGCAAACCCCCATCGATATGGTGGTCGGTATGGACCATAGAGCCGCCGCCCGGGCCATGGTAACAGAGATGCTGCGCCGGGGCCGACGCAAGGTGGTCTATCTGGGGGCACGGCTCGACGTGCGCACCCAGCTGCGGATGGAGGGTTACTATCAGGCGATGACCGACTTCGGCCTCACCGGCCAGCATCTGCTGACCGAACAATCCTCCAGCTTCACTCTGGGGGGCGAGCTGCTGGATCAGGCGCTGGTACGCTATCCCGACCTCGACGGCCTGTTCTGCACCAACGATGACCTGGCGGTGGGTGCTCTGCTGCAGTGTCAGGCCAAGTGGATCCCGGTGCCCCAGCAGATCGCCATCGCCGGTTGCAACGCTCTCGACATCGGCCACGCCATGACCCCCAAACTGGCCAGTATCGCCACCCCGCGGGAAGCGATCGGTCGGGAGGCGGCCACCATGCTGCTGGCGCGTCTCAACGGCCAATCCCAACCCGACACCCGCAAGGATATCGGCTTCTCCCTCTATGTCGGGGAGAGTCTGGGGTAATCCCTTCCCGCACCCACTGAAGCCACGCTGATAGCAAACAGGCCACCCGAGGGTGGCCTGTTTGGTTTTCTGCACAACTGATGCTTAGCGTTTAACCAGTTCAACCGCTTCGCGGGAGAGGCGGGTTACCTCTTCCCAGTTGCCGCTCTTGACCGCATCAGCCGGCAGCATCCAGGAGCCGCCGACGGTGGCCACGCATTTGAGTGCCAGATAGTCGGCCACGTTTTTCGGGCCGATACCGCCGGTGGGGCAGAACTTCACCTGGGGCAGCGGGGCGGCAATGGCGGAGAGCGCCTTGGTACCGCCGTTCGCTTCGGCCGGGAAGAACTTCAGGTGGTCATAGCCCGCTTCCAGCGCCTGCATCACTTCAGACGGAGTGGCCACGCCCGGGATCAGCGGTGCGGTGCTCTTGGCCGCGTGGTCCAGCAGGGCCGGGGTCATCCCCGGGGAGATGACGAAGCGGGCACCGGCAGAGACGGCTGCGTCAAACTGCTCGCAGTTGAGCACGGTACCGGCACCAACCATGGCATCCGGCATCGCCTTGGCGATGAGGGCGATGGCATCGAGCGCCACCGGGGTGCGCAGGGTGATTTCGAAGACAGAGATGCCGCCGTCGAGCAGCGCCTTGGCCATCGGCAGGGCCTGATCCAGCTCGTTGATAACCATCACGGGTACCAGCGGGGAGGCGGCAAACACCTCGGCCGGGGTCACTTTCCAGTTCTGCATAGCTCTTCCTTAGTCAAAGATGGTAGCGCCACACTCGGCGCTCGATACCGCGCGACGCATCACGCTGAACAGTTCACGGCCCCACCCCTCTTGTTCCAGAGTGAGGTCAATCTCGGCCTGGGTACGGCCACTCAAATCGGTCAGACAGTCGAGGCTGCCGTTTACCGCGTCAACCCGCAGCAGGTCGCCGTCAGCAAGCAGGCCGATGGCCCCGCCGTGCAGCGCTTCCGGAGTGACGTGGATGGCGGCCGGGATCTTGCCGGAGGCGCCGGAGAGACGACCATCGGTGACCAGCGCCACCTTGTAACCCGCCTTCTGCAGGTTGCCGAGCACCGGCATCAGCTTGTGCAGCTCCGGCATGCCGTTGGCGGCCGGGCCATTGTGGCGCACCACGATCACGGCGTCCTGATTGAGATCGCCCGCCTTGTAGGCCGCTTCCACCGCATGCTGGGAGGAGAAGACCCGCGCCGGGGCTTCAATCACCCGATACTCGGGAGCCACGGCGGAGACCTTGACCACGGCGCGGCCCAGATTGCCCGCCAGCAGCTTGGTGCCGCCAGTGGTCTGGAACACGCTGCCGGAAGGTGACAACACGCTCGCATCGCCGCTCTCGCCCACCGGCTGCCATACCAACTGGCCATCGACCAGTGCCGGGCGGCTGAGGTAATCCTGCATCTCGCCAAAGACCGGTGTGGCATCCATGTGGATCAGCCCCTCTTGCGCCAGACGGCGCATCAGGCCGGGCACGCCGCCTGCCTGTTCGAAGGCGTTCACGTCGGCAGGGCCGTTCGGGTACATGCGAACCAAGAGCGGCACCACGTCGGAAAGATCGCTGATGTCATCCCAGGTCAGTACCAGACCGGCCGCGCGGGCCAGCGCCACCATGTGGATGCTGTGGTTGGTGCTGCCGCCGGAGGCGAGCAGGGCCACCAGACCGTTGACCAGCGAGCGCTCATCCAGCACCTCGCTCAGCGGGCGATAGGCCGGGGAGCCCGGGATCATGGCGCTGATGCGGCAGGCCGCTTCGGCGGTCAGGGCGCGGCGCAGCTCGCTATGGGGATGCACAAAAGCGGAGCCCGGCAGCATCAGGCCCATGGCCTCGAATACCAGCTGGTTGGTGTTGGCGGTGCCGTAGAAGGTACAGGTGCCTGCCGCGTGGTAGGCGCCGCACTCCATCTCCAGCAGGGCATCGCGACCCACTTCACCGGCAGCGTACTTCTGACGCACCTTCACCTTCTCGTCATTGCTGATGCCGCTCGCCATCGGGCCAGCAGGAACAAATGCAGTCGGCAGGTGAGCGTGGGAGAGGGCCCCCATGATCTGACCCGGAGCGATCTTGTCGCAGATACCGAGCAGCAGGGTGGCATCAAAGGTGTTGTGAGAGAGCGACAGTGCGGTCGCCTGGGCGATCAGGTCGCGGGAGAAGAGGGACATGTCCATCCCCGGCTGACCCTGAGTCACGCCGTCGCACATGGCGGGCACGCCGCCGGCGACCTGGGCACTGTGGCCCAGCTCGGCCAGCACCGCCTTGATCTGATCCGGATAGCCCTGATAGGGCTGATGGGCGCTCAGCATATCGTTGTAGGCGGTGACGATGCCGACGTTGGCGCGGGTCATATCGAGAATGCGACCCTTCTCGTCACTGCTGCAGGCGGCCACGGCGTGGGCCAGGTTGCCGCAGGCCAGCGCGGCGCGGGTCTTGCCCTGCTCTGCCTGACGCTGGATGCGGGCCAGAAATGCCTGACGACGGGCGACACTGCGCTCGCGGATGCGGGCGGTGACGTCGGAAATTACCTGATGAATCATTGGGCTTGCTCCAATGCTGTGACGGCGCGGTCAACCACCTGTTCGAAGGTGCCGTCTATATCAATGTGGAATACACCGGCTTCGCCATCCGGGCGCTCCAGGGTATCGAACTGACTTTGTACCATGCTTTCACGCATGAAGTGGCCCTTGCGGGCACGCATCCGCTCGAGGATCAGCGGCTGGCTGCCATCGAGGAAGATGAAGCTGACCGACTCGTTGCCTTCGCGGATCTGGTCGCGGTACTTCTTTTTGAGGGCGGAACAGACAATGATGCCGGTCTCGTTCTTCTGCTCGAGACTGTAGGCGGCGTCGCGGATCCGCTCCAGCCAGGGGGCACGATCCTCATCGTTGAGGGGGTTGCCGCCAGCCATCTTCTGGATGTTGGCCTTGGGGTGCAGGTCATCACCATCGATGAACTTGGCGCCCAGCGCTTCGGCCACTTTCAGACCCACGCTGGATTTGCCGCTACCACACACACCCATCACGATAATGCACTTACCCGCCATAATTTGACCTCTGTCCCACTTTTCAAAAAACCAGCTGTTGATGGGTTCTAATCTAACACGTTACCGGTAACATGTTACCGGTAACGATTGAAAATGTGAAGTCTGCCACAGACTGAGCAAACCCATAGTCACCTGGGCATATGATGTTGAGCCCTTGCCATAAATCTAAATAAATCATAAAGATATGGTTTGCCGACGGATCGGCAAGGTGTCACGACTGAACTTGGAAAAAGGAACGCATAACAATGTCTGACCTCTCCCTGATCATGACAGCCGCCGGCTCGATTGTGCTGCTGCTCTTCCTGGTGATGAAGGCCCGGCTCCACGCCGTGGTAGCCCTGATCCTGGTCTCCATGGTGGCGGGTCTTGCTGCTGGCATGAACCCGGCCGATATCGCCAACACCATCCAGAAAGGGATGGGTGGCACCCTCGGTTTCGTCGCGGTAGTGGTGGCGCTGGGCGCCATGTTCGGCAAGGTGATGGAAGTGACCGGTGCCCTCGACCGGGTGGCTCACACTCTGCTCGGCAAGTTTGGCGTCAAGCGCGCCAACTGGGCCATGGCCCTGACCGGCTTTGTCTGCGCCCTGCCGCTCTTCTTTGACGTGGCCGTGGTGCTGCTGATCGGCGTCGCCTTCGCCATCGTCCGTCGTGGCGGCGGCAGCGTTGTGAAGATCGGTATCGCCCTGCTGGCGGGTATCGCCACCTGTCAGGCGTTCCTTATTCCAGCGCCGGGCCCGATCCTGGTGGCTTCCCAGCTGGGTGCCGACTTCGGCTACATGATCCTGTTCGGCCTGATCGCCGCCGTACCGGCGCTGATCCTGGCGGGCCCGCTGTTCGGTGACTTCATCAGCAAGATCGTCGATGTACCGCTGCCTGCCGATGCCCAGAACAGTGTCCACGATGACAGCAAATCCCTGCCCTCCTTTGGGCTGGCCATGGGCCTCATCGGCCTGCCGCTGCTGCTGATCGGCCTCAAGACCATCGTCGGTCGTTTCGTCGAGGCGGGCTCCACCCTGCACAACTGGCTGGAGTTCATCGGTCACCCCTTCACCGCCATCATGGTCGCCTGTCTGGCCGCCTTCTATCTGCTGGGTATTCGCCGCGGCATGTCCCGTGACGAGGTGATGAGCGTCTGCAACAGCGCCATCCAGCCCGCCGGTGTCATCATCCTGGTGACCGGTGCCGGTGGCGTGTTCAAGCAGGTGCTGGTTGATTCCGGTGTGGGCGCCGCGCTTGGCAACATGCTGGCCGACTCCGGTCTGCCTATCGTCGCGCTGGCCTTCATTCTGGCCGCTGCGGTACGGGTGATTCAGGGCTCTGCCACCGTCGCCATGCTGACCGCCTGCGGTCTGGTGCTGCCGATGCTGGAACCCCTAGGTCTGAACGGCGCCCAGCTGGCGGCCGTCACCATCGCCATTGGTGGCGGTGCCATTGTGCTCTCCCACGTCAACGACTCCGGTTTCTGGCTGGCCAACCGCTACCTCGGCCTGACCGAGAAGCAGACCCTGCAGACCTGGACCGTGATGGAAACCATCATCGGCACCACTGGCGGCGTGATGGCGATGATCATCTACAGCTTCCTCTGACAAGGGCGAAATGCTGACAAAAAGGCCTCACTCGTGAGGCCTTTTTCATCTTTCTGATGATTCTTTCTTTGGCTGAGAGGGCGAGATTGCTAGAATCGCCTATTCATCGCTCCGAGTGGAACGCTTAACCCCGTGATTTCAGGTTTATCTATGCATTCATCGGCCCATTATCGACAACTGCTGGCGCGCCTGCCCCAGATCGCCGTCGCAGCGGATCAGTTTGAAGTGCTCTACAGCGCCCAGGATTTCAAACGCCGCATTCTTGCGCTTATCGCCAGTGCCACCCGGCGCATCTATCTGGTCGCGCTCTATCTGCAGGATGACGAAGCAGGCCGGGAGATCCTCGCCGCCCTCTACGCCGCCAAGCAGCGCAATCCGGCCCTCGACATCAAGCTGTTCGTCGACTTCCACCGTGCCCAGCGCGGCCTGATCGGCAAAGGCAAGCAGGGCGGCAACCACCTGATGTATCAGGCCATGGCTGCCGAACACGAGCACCAGATCGAAATCTACGGCGTGCCGGTCAAGGGGCGCGAGCTGCTCGGCGTGCTCCACCTCAAGGGCTTCATCTTTGATGATGTGGTGCTCTACTCCGGTGCCAGCCTCAACGACATCTACCTGCACCAGCAGGATCGCTACCGCTTCGATCGCTATCACCAGATCACCAGCCCGGAGCTGGCCCGCAGCATGGTCAACTATGTGGATGACCTGTTCGTGAAGAGCGACGCGGTGCAGCGACTGGATCACAGCGATATCCCCAGCGCCAAGCAGCTGAAGGGGCCGATCCGCCGCTTCAAGCAGAACCTGCGCCAGAGCCAGTACCGTTTCAGCACCATGCCGGTCAACACCCAGGAGGTGGCCGTCACCCCCATGGTGGGTCTGGGCAAGCGTAACAATCAGCTCAACCTGATGATCCGCAATCTGGTGCGCGCCACCGAGCGGGAGATCTTCATCTGCACCCCTTACTTCAACCCGCCCAAGGAGTTGAGCAAGGATATCGAGGATCTGCTGCAGCGCGGTTGCAAAGTCACCATCGTAGTGGGCGACAAGACCGCCAACGACTTCTTCATTCCGCCGGAAGAGAAGTTCTCCACCATCGGTGGCCTGCCCTATCTCTACGAGACCAACCTGCGCAAGTTTGCCGAGCGCAACCAGCGCCACATCGACGACGGTCGCCTCAACCTGATGCTCTGGTGTTGCGAGCGCAACTCCTACCATCTCAAGGGGATCTTCGTGGATGACGAGTGGGCCCTGCTCACCGGCAACAACCTCAACCCCCGCGCCTGGGCGCTGGATCTGGAGAATGGCCTGCTGGTGCACGATCGTCGCCACCTGCTGCGTCCCCAGTTCAACGCGGAGCGGGAGAACATCCTGACCAACACCAAGCGGATCAGCCACTTCGATCAGGTGGAACAGATTCAGGACTACCCGGAACAGGTGCGCAAGCTGCTGGGACGGATCCATCGGGTCAAGGCCCATTTGCTGCTCAAACGCATCATCTGACCCTGGGCGCCATGCACCCGCACCTTGCCTGTTGGCAACCACACAAAGGCCTCCCGTTTTCGGCAGGCCTTTGTCATATCCGCCGTTTCCCCCGCCTTGGCGGCCCTGCCAGCAGCAACTCGGCTTGCATCGGCCCCTCAACAACCCCTATCATCTGGACATATTTACAGTGTTTTCGGGCATCTAATTGATGAAATTGGATAAAATTCCTCTCGATAGCCTCAAGGGTGTCGGCAGCAAGATGCTGGAGAAGCTCGAGCGACTGGGGCTGGCCACGGTACAGGATCTGCTGTTCCACCTCCCCCTGCGCTACGAGGACCGCACCCAGGTATGGCCCATCGGCGATCTGCCACCCGGGCTGCACGGCGCTGTCGAGGGCGAAATCCAGGACACTCAACTGGTGATGGGGCGCCGCCGCATGATGGTCTGTCGCATCAGCGATGGCACCGGCACCCTCACCCTGCGCTTCTTCAACTTCACCGCCGCCCAGAAAAACAGTCTGGCGGCGGGCCGTCTGATCCGCTGCTTTGGCGAGGTGCGCCCCGGCAAATACGGGCTGGAGATGGCCCACCCCGAGTACAAGCTGCTCGGCGAGGAGCAGGCCGGCCAGACCGAAGAGGCGCTCACCCCCGTCTACCCGACTACCGAAGGGCTGCGCCAGCTCACCCTGCGCAACCTCACCGATCAGGCGCTGGCCCAGCTCGACCTCTATGGCGTGGAGGAGCTACTGCCCGCCGGCCTCTATCCCCATCAGATTGAACTGGCTGCCGCCCTGAAATTGCTGCACCGCCCGCCTCCCTCGGTGGCGCTGCCGCTGCTGGAAAGCGGCCAGCATCCGGCCCAGCAGCGACTGGTACTGGAGGAGCTGCTGGCTCACAACCTCTCGGTACTCAAGGTGCGCGCTCAGGCGCAAACCCAGCTGGCTCGCGCGCTCAAACCGGCGCCCGAGCTGGTTGAACAGCTGCTCGGCGCCCTGCCGTTCAAGCCCACCGGCGCCCAGAGCCGGGTAGTGACCGAGATAAGTAAGGATCTGCAACAGAGCCACCCCATGATGCGGCTGGTGCAGGGTGACGTAGGCTCCGGCAAGACCCTGGTCGCGGCGCTGGCCGCCCTGCAAGCTATCGGCAACGGCTGTCAGGTGGGCTTGATGGCGCCGACCGAGCTGCTGGCGGAACAGCACGCCATCAACTTCGCCAAGTGGCTGGAGCCGCTCGGCATCGGAGTCGGCTGGCTGGCGGGCAAACAGAAAGGCAAGGCGCGGGAAGAGTCGCTGGCCGCGATCAAAGATGGCAGCGTCAAGATGGTGGTGGGCACCCACGCCATCTTTCAGGAGCAGGTGGTGTTCCAGCGCCTCGCCTTGGTCATCATCGATGAACAGCACAGATTCGGGGTGCATCAGCGCCTCGCCCTGCGCGAGAAAGGGGAGCGGGAGGGGGTACATCCCCATCAGCTCATCATGACCGCTACCCCCATCCCCCGCACCCTGGCGATGACAGCCTATGCCGACCTCGACACCTCGATCATCGACGAACTGCCGCCGGGCCGAACCCCTATCACCACGGTGGCGCTGCCCGACAGCCGTCGCGGCGATGTGATCGAGCGGGTCAAGCTCGCCTGCACTGAGGGCAAGCAGGCCTACTGGGTCTGCACCCTGATCGAGGAGTCGGAGGTGCTGGAGTGCCAGGCCGCCGAGGATACCGCCGCCGAGCTGCAGAACCTGCTGCCCGGTCTGCATATCGGGCTGGTGCACGGCCGGATGCGGCCGGTGGAGAAACAGCGGGTGATGGAGGAGTTCAAGGCGGGCATACTGCAACTGCTGGTCGCCACCACCGTCATCGAGGTGGGGGTGGATGTGCCCAACGCCAGCCTGATGATCATCGAGAACCCGGAACGGCTCGGGCTGGCGCAGCTGCACCAGCTGCGCGGCCGGGTTGGCCGGGGCGCGGTGGCCTCTCACTGCGTGCTGCTCTATCATGCCCCCTTGTCCAAGACGGCCCAGAGCCGACTCGGGGTGCTGCGGGAGACCAACGACGGCTTCCTCATCGCCCAGCGCGATCTGGAACTGCGCGGCCCGGGGGAACTGCTCGGCACTCGCCAGACCGGTCTGGCCGATCTCAAGATCGCCGATCTGGTGCGGGATCAGCCGCTTATTCCACAGGTGCAAAAGATGGCGCGCTTCCTCATGGATAGGCACCCAAGCCATGTCGAACCCTTGATTCGCCGTTGGCTCGGTCTGCGAGACCACTACTCAAACGCCTGACAACACATCCCAAAACAGGAGGAAAGCACTTATGAATTCCTGGCTACGCGGCCTGCTCTACACCTTCGCCTTCCTGCTGCTATTTGTCTGGGTTGCCCTCGGCCTGTTCGACGCCGAGCGCGCCAAAGGCCCCATCGCCAGCTGGATCAGCCAGCAGACCGGCGTGCCGGTCACCATAGGGCGACTGGTGTTCAACCCGCTCCACCCCTACACCCTGCTGGCGGAGCAGGTGCGCTACGGCGATGCGGTCTCCCTCGACAAGATCTATCTGGAGATCGAGAGCATCGACTGGCT
This sequence comes from Aeromonas sp. s7(2024), assembly GCF_040907825.1. Lineage (NCBI taxonomy): Bacteria > Pseudomonadati > Pseudomonadota > Gammaproteobacteria > Aeromonadales > Aeromonadaceae > Aeromonas > Aeromonas sp. s7(2024). The sequence continues at coordinate 115,599 of NZ_JBFOCM010000027.1, read as the reverse complement.
GAGCCGCGACGTGCGCATTGCCCATCTCGATCTCATTCGTCCCGCCATCAAGCTGCCGCTGCCCAACCAGCTGCCCAGCCTGCCGGTGCACTCCCTCACCATCAGCGACAGCACCATAGACAGGCTCAGTCTGGAGAGCAGCGAGCTGACCCTGCGCGGCCTCAATGCCACCCTGAGCAACTGGGAGCTGATCGATTCGAAACGGCAACCACAGGCCAACCTGAGCCTCAATATCGGCCAGCTGGAGACTCCGCAATTCACCTTCGCCCGTCTCAGCCTGCAAGGACGGCTGGAGGGGGAAGTGCTGCGCAGCGACAAGCTGGTGACCAACCTGTTCGACGGTCTGCTGGAGACCGGCATGGTGCTGGACTGGCCCGCCCGCACCCTGCAACTGCACGATCTCAAGGCGCGCGGCATGAGGGTGGAGCTGGGAGATCTGACACAACAAGGCTTTCCGCAGCGCTTCCCGTTGCAAAGCGTGTCGCTGGATCGCGGTCAGCTGGACGGCGTCAGCCTCAACGACATCAATCAGGAACTCTCCTTCAACAACTTCAGCGGCCAGCTCACCGCCTTCAACTGGCAGGCGGGCAGCCAGCCCACCGGCTATCTGAGCGGCACCCTGGGCGACATGGGCCGCGGCCTGTTCCAGCTGGAGGAGATCAAGGGCAAGCTCGCCTTCTCGCCCCAGCAGATCGACGGCGAACTGCAGGGCAAGGCCTATGAAGGGGCGTTCAATGTCGAGCTCTCCCTCGATACTCAACAACAAAAGCTGACTCTGAAAGACGTGGCGCTGAGCGGCATGGATATCAGCCTGCCGCAAGGGTGGTGGCAGGATTGGCAGAGCTGGCGCCCGCAGCAGGTGGATATCCGCAAGCTGGCGTTCGACAAGCTCAAGGTGCTCTCCTTCGACGATACCCTGCCCCTGTCGCTGACCGGCTGGCAGCTCTATCTGAGCGATCTCGCCCTGCGCGATAACCAACCCGGCCCGCTGCTCGGCCGTGCCCGCATCGAAAGCAAGTGGTTCGAGCTGGTGTGGGATGGCCTCAGCGCCCGCAACGGCGAGCTGGATGGGGAACTGACCCCCAGCTCGTGGCAGTTGGGCAAACTCACCAGCTCGCTGCCGGATGAGGGCACTCTCAGCCTGAGTGGCCAGTGGGGCCGCGAACCAGGCCAGAGCAGCCGCCTGCAGTTGCAGGCAACCAAGCTGGATCTGCAGCAGTGGGGCAAGATACTCCACTCCCCGGTCTCCTTCGCTGGCAAGGCGGACGTGAGCGCCGACCTGCAAGCCGAACACGGCAAGACAGCTGGCGAGTGGCGCCAGACCCTGCAAGGCAGCTTTGCCCTCGATGCCGATGAGCCGTTCTGGGACAAGGTGAAGATAGATCCGCTGCTGGATGAGTGGTTCAAGGGGGCAACCCCACCCACCCTGACGCCGGATCAGCTGTGGCAGGCGATGCAGGAGGGTGACACCCCCTTCTACCGCATCAAGCTGCAAGGCAAGATCGACAAGGGGCAACTGCAGATCGAGCAGGCTGGCGCCTCCACCATCACCCATCTGCTGGCGCTGCAAGGGGGGATCGATCTGGTCAACGAGCAGTGGCAGCTCGATCTGGGGGTGCTCAATGGTAACCGCTGCGCCGAGCTGCTCGGCCAGTGGCGCGGGCCGTTGACAGAACCCACACTGGCCTGGAGCTTCCCGCAGAAGCAGGACGCCTGCGGCTGGGAAGTGGGAGTACGCTATCCGCCGCAAGGCAACAGCGCCCCGCTCTGGCGACCGGCTCCCGCGCCGAAAGCCCAAGCCCAAGTGCAGACCCAAGCCGGACCGACAAGCGACAGCCAGCAAGGGTAAAAACAGACAAGGCCTCATGATGAGGCCTTGTTGTTTGATGGGGAAACGACGCGGTTACTGGCCCGGGCGGCGGGGCGGCTGCACCACATAGTGGCCGCAAAACTCCGCCGCCAGCTTGCTGCCGCTGAACAGCTGGATCTTGAGGCTGAAGGTGGCAGGCTCGCCCCGTTTGAGCGGCTGCAGCACGGCGGGCATCCCCTCGCGGGCCACTCGCGCCTCGGGCTCCTCATCGACCGGGCCATGATATTTGATGGTGCTCTCGGCCAGCACCGGCTCGCCCACCAGCCCCTCCTCTTTAAGCTGCAGCCAGATCAGCCCCCAGCCCGCCAGCACGCACTGGCTGTAGACACTGCCGGCAAACATGCTGCCATGCACGTTGAAGTTGGCCGCCAGATTGGCCTTGAGGTGGAAAGTCTGGCCATCGTAGTGGCTGATGTGCATCCCCATCTTCTCGCTGATGGGTACCCCGCGCGACCAGCGGGTGGTGAGATCCTGACACCACTCCGGCCGGTACTGGATAGTCTGCAACGGGCTCAGGGATTTGATCATCTGGCGATGGGGAATCCGGCCAAAGGAGACGGGGCCGCCCCCCACTTCGAGAAAGCCGCACTTGCGATAGAACTCCACCGCTTCCTGACGGGCGTTCATCACCAGCCGTTTCACCTTCTCGCTGCGGGCCAGCTCCTCGAGATCCTCCACCATTCGGGCGCCCAGCCCCTGACCGCGATATTCCGGACGCAGCGCCATAAAGCGGATCTGCGCCTCGTCACCGCCGATAAAGAGGCGCCCCACCGCGATGGGAGTGCCATCGGGGGCCAACATCAGCCGGTGAATGGCGACGGTGTCGTATTCGTCCCGCTCGGAACCGACGGGCAGATTGAAGGGCTTACGCAGAAGTTCCCAGCGCAACTGGTAGTAGGCATCCAGCTCGGCTGCCGTTTGGGGGGTGACCACCCGGTACATAGATCGATCCTTGAGTTACACTGGTCGGAAACCATCTTGCCGTGCAAATTCATGGACTTCAATCTGCAAGCGTACCAAGCCGATCACTTGTTGCACCTCAGCGTCAAACCCCAGCGCCGCCTCACCGTGCAGGAAAACAACCAGCACCGCTGGCTGGAGATAGACGGCGTGGTGCAATCCGCCATGTCGCTCGCCGACCCCGCGACCCTCTGTCTGCCCCATCAACGGGTCATCGCCTGCCTGCTGCCGGAGCGGGCTGAGCAGATCCTCGAACTGGGTCTGGGTGGCGGCGATCTCACCCGCCACCTGAGTCAGCGCTGGCCCGATGCACGCCACGAGTGCGTCGACCTCGACGAAGAGGTGCTGACCGTTTATCAGCAGTTTTTCCAGCATCAGGAGAGCGATGAACGCGCTGCTCCGGCACTCCATCAGGCCGATGCCCTCGCCTTTCTGGAGCAGAGCGAGCAGCAGTACGACCTCATCCTGCTCGATCTCTTCAGTCAGGATGGCAACCCGCTGCTGCTGTTTCAGGAGCGGCTCTACCGGGCGCTGGCTCCCCGCCTCTGCGGCACTCTGGTCATCAACCTGTTGCCGCGCACCGCACTTGAGCTAACCCACGCCCTGACACTGATAGAACAGTGGATTGGCCCGGCCACCCCCTATCCGGTCGCAGGGCTCATCAACGTGATCGTCCACGTCATACCGCGGGATCAGGCATCCTCAGACCTGTAGCCAGAAGGTAACCGGGCCGTCGTTGACCAGCGCCACCTTCATGTCGGCGGCAAAACGCCCGGTTGCGGTCGGGATGCCGCTGGCAGCAGCCTTCGCCACGAAGTAGTCATAGAGGCGTTCGGCCTCGCTCGGGTGGGCACCGCAGGAGAAGCTGGGGCGCATCCCGCTCTTGGTATCGGCCGCCAGGGTAAACTGGGAGACCACCAGCAGGCTGCCACCGATCTGGCTGACATTGAGGTTCATCTTGCCGTTCTCGTCACTGAAGACCCGATAGCCGCTCACCTTGTGCAGCAGCTTGTCGGCCTTGGCCTCATCATCCCCCTGCTCCACCCCGAGCAGCACCAACAACCCCTGACCGATGGCGCCGGTCACCTCCCCCTCGACGGTCACGCTGGCCTCGGAGACCCGCTGAATCAGTGCAATCACATCCCTCTCCTCTCAAAACAGAACGACCGCCCCGGCTCGATTGCAGGGGCGGTCGTCGATGCTACCAATAAACCGATGGCCAAGGCGATGGCTTAGACAAGCTCCTCGCTCGCCGGCTTCTCGTACTCGCCGAGGCAGGCGGTAGTCTCCGCACCAAGCAGCACCACCAGCCAACTCAAATAGACCCAGACAAACAGGATCGGGATGGTGGCCAGCGCGCCGTAGATGGCCTGATAGGAGGGGAAGCTGGTGATGTAGATGGCAAAGCCGCGCTTGGCCAGCTCGAACAGGGTCGCCGCCACCAGCGCGCCGATAAAGGCGTGTGCCAGCCGCACCTTGCAGTTCGGTACCACGGTATAGACCAGCAGGAAGGTGAGCACCGAGAAGAGGAACGGCAAGCCGCGCAGCAGCAGATAGCCGATGCCAAACAGGCTCTCGGCGCCAAACAGCCGCAGCGAGAAGATGTAGGAGGAGATGGCGATACTGGCCCCGATAAGCACGGGCCCCAGGGTCAGGATCATCCAGTACATGGCAAAGGCCTGCGCCAGCGGGCGGCCCTGGGTCGAACGCCAGATGTAGTTGAGGTTCTTGTCGATGGCGGAGATCAGCATCAGCGCCACCACCACCAGCGCCCCGATCCCCACCGCAGTGGTGTTGGTAGCATTGGCGACGAAGCCATCGATGTACTCCTTGAGCACCTCTCCCGCCGTCGGTACGAAGTTGTGGTAGACGAACTGCTCCATCGCCTGCTTGAGGCTCTGGAACACCGGGAAGGCGGACATCATGCCAAAGACCACGGCAATCATCGGCACCAGCGAAAGCAGGGTGACATAGGCCAGATAGCCGGCGGTAACCGTCAATCTGTCCTGCTGGAAACGGCCCCAGACAAACTGGGCAAAGTGGCGACCATCATGGCGCAAGAAGGAGAGGGCGTGGGCCAAACGGCCGCTGACAGGCTGCTGCATCTTGATTCTCGTTAGCGTCATAGTGGCAATATTGTGTCAGAGGAGAGCGCTGTTTGACCACCTTTGAACCCGATTTGCCCCCATCTCCCCCAACCTGTCACCCGTATGGCGTCTCTGTCTGTCGCCAGAAGCAGAGATAAAAACGGCCCCGATATGGGGCCGTTTGCAACGCCGGATTACAGCATGTAGTCCGCAGCCAGCTCGATGCGGGCGACGCCGGAGGCCACCGCCGCCAGCGCCACGGCGCGGGCTACGCGCGGCAGCAGACGGGCATCCATCGGCTTGGGAATAACGTAATCCTTGCCGAAGGCGAGCTCGCTCACCCCGGCGGCGGTCAGTACCTCGGCCGGCACCGGCTCCTTGGCCAGCGCACGGATCGCCTCGACCGCGGCAATCTTCATGGCATCGTTGATGCGGCTGGCACGGGCATCGAGGGCACCGCGGAAGATGAAGGGGAAACAGAGCACGTTGTTAATCTGGTTCGGGTAATCGGAGCGACCGGTACCCATGATGAGGTCGCTGCGCACCCCGTGGGCCAGCGCCGGCTTGATCTCCGGATCCGGGTTGGAGCAGGCGAAGATCACCGGATTGGGCGCCATCAGGGCGACCGCTTCGGCGGGCAACACGTCTGGGCCGGAAACACCGACAAACACATCCGCCCCTTCGATGACATCCATCAGGGTGCGCAGCGGGGTCTCGTTGGCGAAGCGCTGCTTGTACTTGTTGAGATCGCTGCGGCCGGTGTGGATAACACCCTGACGATCCAGCATGAAGATGTTGTGCGCTCTGGCGCCACACTTGATCAGCAGATCCATGCAGGCGGTGGCGGCAGCCCCAGCCCCCATGCACACAATGCGGCTGTCACTGATCTGCTTGCCTTGCACTTCCAGCGCGTTGAGCAGACCGGCGGCGGTGACGATGGCGGTACCGTGCTGGTCATCATGGAACACCGGAATATCGCAGCGTGCGATCAGCGCCTCTTCAATCTCGAAACACTCAGGTGCCTTGATATCTTCCAGATTGATGCCACCGAAGGTATCGGCGATGGCCGCCACCGTGTCGATGAACTGCTGGCTGGTCTCGTGCTTCACCTCGATGTCGATGGCGTCGATGCCGGCAAAGCGCTTGAACAGCAGGGCCTTGCCCTCCATCACCGGCTTGGAGGCCAGCGGCCCCAGATTACCCAGACCCAGAATGGCGGTGCCGTTGGAGATGACGGCCACCAGATTGCCCTTGCCGGTATAGCGATAGGCATCGGCCGGGTTGGCGGCGATCTCGCGCACCGGCTCGGCAACACCCGGGCTGTAGGCCAGCGCCAGATCACGGGCGGTTTCGGCAGGCTTGGTCAGGGCGATGGCAATTTTGCCCGGTACGGGCAGGGCGTGGTAATCGAGTGCTTCTTGACGCAGATCGGACATGGGGGACCCCGATGTGGTTGGTGCAAATGAGGTGCCGACAGGGGGCACACAGAAGGGCGGGGATCATAAAAGAAAGCGGTGGGCATGCCCAGCAGATCATGCTGCCGCTAGCCAGATCAGACCAGTTATTTCAGCACCTTACCCCACCCACACCTACCACTTTAGTTATAGATTCTGCCGCGTGGGATAAAAATGGAGCAAAAAGGGCGGCAAATTGGCCTTGCCGCCCTTTCTGTCAGTGCTGTAGACCTGACTCAGTTGCCCAGATAGACCGGCAACAGATTTGCCATCGACAGGAAGTGGAACAGCGCGGTCGCCAATCCGAACAGGATCAGCAGCCAGGCCATCAGCTTGCCGCCGGGGGTGACGAAGTGGGGGGTCACTTCGCCCCGCTCGGCCCGCGCCCGGGTGCGCAGCACCAGCAATGCCGGGATGATGCAGGTCCAGATGGTGGCGGCGGCACCGGCATAGCCGATGGCCAGCAGGAAGCCGAACGGGAAGAGCAGGGAGAGCACCAGCGGCGGCAGGAAGGTGACCGCCCAGGTCTTGCTGCGACCGACGCGGCTGTTGTCGAACTTGAACAGATCAGCCAGATAGTCGAACACCCCGAGCCCCACCCCGATAAAGGAGGAGAGAATGGCCGCCATGGAGAAGCCGTTGATGGCGCTGGCCACCTTCTCCGATTCGATCACCCCTGAAAGCGCGGAGAGCAGCACACTCACGTCTCCCCCTTTGGCAATCACAGGGGCAAAATCCTGACGGGGCAGGTTGCCGAAGATCCCCAGCAGCCAGAGCACGTAGAGCGCCAGCGCGATCAGGGTTCCCCCCAGAATGGCCCATCTGGCCTGCTGCTCGTTCTGGTAATAGGCACGCAGGGAGGCAACAGAGTGGTGATAGCCAAACGAGGTGAGCGCCACCGGCAGCATTGCCATGGCATAGGGGGCGTAGCGACTCTCGCTGCCCGCCAGATCGAGCAGGGTCGGCAGCTTGATACTGCCGAGCAGCCCGGCCACACCGAGGGCGAAACTGAGGATCATAAAGGCGATCAGCACCACAGAGATGCGGTCAACGGCGCGAGTCGAGTGCCACACCACCGCAGAGAAGAGCGCCACGAACAGCACGGACGCGAGCTTGCTGTCGATCCCCAGTATCCCCTGCAGGATGGCACCGGAGGAGGTGATATAGGCGTAGAGCAGAATGCCGCCAACAAAGTAGACCGAGAGGTTGTTGAGGAGATTGAGCTTCTCCCCCAGCAGCTCGCGAGTCACGGTATTGAAGGAGACCCGCATATCGTGGTGCTGGAAGGATTCCAGCAACATCCAGCCGGAGAGGGTCATCATCACCATGGTGACGGTCAGCGCCAGCACCGACCAGAGGGTCCAGGCCCCCGCCCCCGAACTCGGCAGACCGAGCATGCCGGCTCCCACGCAGACGCTGGCAATGATGCAGGCGCCCCCCAAAATTGACGGTTTTTTCTTCATAATCCCTTCTTTTTCTGACTGATTATCTATCCGCGGTAAACAAGACCGCGGCATGATGCCAGCCTTTGCCATGAGACGCCTACCACTATCTGCCATTACCGGGCATGGTCGCCGCATAAAAAATGCCCCGAACGGGGCACTCTATCAGCGGGAATGGTGTGAAGAGGGGTTAATCCATCACCGGGATACCTGCCCTCGCTTCGGCCTGACGGGCGATGGCTTCTGTCATCCCCTGAAAAATGAAGAGGTGGAACGGCAGCATGGCGAGCCAGTAGGCCAACCCCCAGGCGCCCTGCGGGTGCCAGTGAGCGGTGACCCGGATGCGGGTCAACCCGGACTCCTCCGGCAGGATGTTGAACTCCAGCCGCCCGACGCCCGGGGCCTTCATGTTGAACAAGAGATCGAGCCTGCGCCCCTCATCCACCCCGAGGATCTGCCAGGAGTCGAGCATATCCCCCTTCACGAAGCGATCGGGATTGGTGCGGCCACGGGTGCGGGCCGGGCCACCGATCAGATGATCCATCCATTCGCGCACCACCCACAGCTGGTTCATGTAGAAGTAGCGCTGCTCACCCCCCAGCTGCTGCAACACCTGCCACACCACCTCGGGAGAGGCGAGGCAGATGGCCTCGCCGCTGGCGGTACGGTCATAGAAACCATATTCGGGATGGCGCCAGCGCAGGCCGAGCGGCGTCTCCTGCCCCTGCTGCTCCGCACCCAGCTTCTGCTCCAGCGCCAGACTCTCCGCCAGCGCCTCGTCGAAGCTGAGCAGGGTCTGCGGCAGCAGGGCACGCAGCGGGCCATCGTCGGCCGGAATATCGTGCTTGAGACCGCCCACCAGCGCCTTGGCCACCGGCTGCGGCACAGAGGTGACAAACTGCAGCCACCAGGCGGAGAGGCGCGGACTCAGAAACGGGATGGGAATGATGGGGCAGCGCTTGCCGATATGGGCAGCGAACTTCTGCAACTGCTGCTGATAGCTGAGCAGCTCGGGGCCGACCGCATTGAAGATGCGCCCATCCACCTCGTCGGCTTCCACCAGCCCACCCAGATAGTGAAGCAGGTTGGACAGCGCAATCGGCGGCGTGCGCGAGCGCACCCATTTGGGCGTCACCATCATCGGCAGGTTGAACACCAGATCCCGCATCACCTCGAACGCCGCTGACCCTGGCCCGATGATGATGCCGGCGCGCAGCTCCACCGTCGGCACACCGGAGTCACGAAACAGCTCGCCGCAATGGCGGCGGGAGTTGAGATGGCGACTGTTGCACTGCTCGGGCTGGATTGCCCCGAGATAGATGATACGGCGCACCCCGGCAGCACGGGCGGCGGCAGCGAAGTTCTTTACCCCCTGCTGCTCCAATCGGTGAAAATCTGCCCCCGCCCCCATGGCATGCACCAGATAGAAGACGGTATCTATGCCCGCCAGCGCAGGCAGCAAGGAGATCGGCTTGAGGCTGTCGGCGAGGCGAAACTCGACCCCCTCAGGCAAGCGGCAGGGACGGCGCGCCCCGGCAATCACCCTGTAGCCCAGCGTTTGCAGGTGAGGCACCAGATAGGAGCCTATATAGCCCGCTGCCCCCATCACCAGACAGTTTCTCATCCTCTCTCCCCTTCCCTTGTCGTCCCGGCTACCGGGCTGGCAACCTGAATGCCCATCATCCAGCCTCACCGTCACTTTGCAACATGGAACTAACAATTCTGCCTGTTAGTCCGATTTGGTGTTAATCCCGGTTCATTTATTGGTCGATAACTGACCAGATGTATAGCCCGAGGGCGAAGATATGCGCATCGATCACTACGACCTCCAGGGGGAGGTGCAATACCGGCAGCAACAGGCACAAGCCCGCAAGGTGCGCAGACTGGGGCCGGTCGCGCCACAGGCCACTGGCGTGAGCGGAACGGCCGCCACACCGCCATCCGACGAGCAGCGAACCACCCTGATGCAGAGCAGTGCCCTGACGCTGCAAGCCAGCAGCCGGAGCAATACCCAGACTCCCCCGCAGACGGCCGCCGCGCCAACCAAGGCGGAGGGGAGCAAAAATCAGGAGGAAAACGGCGTTCCCAACGACGGGCTCGACAACCACCAGCGGCTTATCAAGCTGATGATCGAGGCGATGCTGGGCCACGAGATAGAGCTGCCGGATCCGATCAAACCGACCGACCAGAGCGCGGAGGAGGTGAACTCCCCGACGGGCGACAGCAGTCAACCCGCCGCCGAGCCGGATCAACTGGTGGAAGTAACCGACAGCCTGCTGCAAAAAGAGCAGCTCAACGTGGTGGCGGCGGCGAACTTGCAGACCCAGGATGGCCAGACCCTGCAGCTGGATCTGGGCTTTGTGCTGGACTGGCGCCAGCTCGACATCAGCCAACGTCGCACCACCCTCAATGCCCTCAAGGATCCGCTGGTGCTCAGCCTGGACGGCAAGATAGCCGGCCTGACCGACGCCCGGGTCAATTTCGACCTCGATCAGGATGGCAAGGCGGACAGCCTGCCCGGCCTGAGTGAAGGGAGCGGCTTCGTGGCGCTGGATCGCAACGGCAACGGCACCATAGATGATGGCGGTGAGCTGTTTGGCGCCCGCTCCGGCAACGGGTTTGGCGAGCTGGCGACCCTGGATGAGGATGGCAATGGTGTGCTGGACGAGCGGGACAGCCAGTTCTCGGCGCTGCAGTTCTGGCAGCCGGACCAGTCACCCATCGCCCTGGTGGAGTTGGGGATCGGCGCCATCCTGCTGCACCCCCTCGACACCCCCTTCAACCATCTGGGGGAGAGTGGCAATCAGGGGGTGCTGCGCCAGTCCGGCCTCTATGTGACCGAGCAGGGCAAGGGAGGCTGGGTGCAGCAGGTAGACCTGCGGGTCTGAGCCCTGCGCCCGCATGACAAACCCGGTCGCTGACGCTGCACGTTGGCGACCGCTTCACCGTCAGCGACCAGAATCCGACTCAGTTCAGTTCGGTGGGGTCTATGTCGAGGCTCCAGCGTACCCGCTTGGTCTCGGGCCATCCCTCCAGCTCCTTCACCGCCCAATCCAGCAGCTGGGCCAGTGGCGCCCGGTTCGGCCCCTGTACCAGCAACTGCATGCGAAACTTGCCCGCCTTGCGCTCCATGAAGCCGCTGATGGGCCCCAGCACCTGCACATGTGGGTAGCGGGCGCTGCGCAGGGTGTCGGCGAGGCGGGCGAGGAACAGCTGCACCTCGTCGCGGCCGTTGGCCTCGGCCCGAAACAGCCCCTGATAGCTGAACGGGGGCAGCCCCAGCAGGCGGCGCTCCTTCAGCGCCGTGTCGGCGAAATGGCCGTAGCCATTCTGGGTCAGGTCCTGCAGCAGGGCGTGCTCGGGATGGTGGCTCTGCAGCACTACCAGCCCCGGCTTGCTGGCGCGGCCGGCGCGGCCCGCCACCTGGGTGTAGAGCTGGGCCAGCTTCTCGGCGGCGCGAAAATCGGCGCTGAACAGGGCGCCATCCACATCCAGCAGTCCTACCAATGTCACGTCCGGGAAGTGGTGGCCCTTGGCCAGCATCTGGGTGCCGATCAGGATCTTGTACTTGCCCGCCTTGATGTCGCCGAGGTGGGTCTCCAGCTCCCCCTTGCGACGGGTGTTGTCCCGATCGATGCGCACCACCGGATATTGCGGGAACACGGTGCCGAGCAACTGCTCCAGCTGTTCGGTGCCCACCCCGGAGCCGATCAGTTCGTTGCTACCACACTCGGGGCAGTGGTGGGGCAGCGGACGCACGCTGTCGCAGTGGTGGCAGTGCAGCCGCCGTCCGGCCTGGTGCCAGGTGTACCAGGCGTCGCAGCGCTCGCAGGCGGCACTCCAGCCGCACTGGTGGCAGATCAGGGCCGGCGCATAGCCACGGCGGTTGAGAAACAGCATCACCTGGTTGCCGGCCGCCAGATGCTCTGCCATCAGCTGTTCCAGCTGGGGGGAGAGCCCCGCCTGCAGCCGCACGTTCTTGATGTCCAGGATCACCTGGCGGGCGGTCTGGGCGTTGCCAGCGCGCCGGGTCAGGCTGAGGTGGTGATACTTGCCGCTGCGGGCGTTGTGCAGCGTTTCCAGCGACGGGGTGGCTGAGCCCAGCAGGATGGGAATACCGGCGCGATGGGCCCGCATCACCGCCAGATCCCGCGCGTGGTAGCGAAAGCCATCCTGCTGCTTGAAGGAGCCGTCGTGCTCCTCGTCGATGATGATGATGCCGAGGTCGTGAAACGGGGTGAACACCGCGGAGCGGGTGCCGATCAGGATGGCGGCGCCGCCGTCGCGGCAGGCCAGCCAGGCATCGAGCCGCTCCCGATCGTTCATGGCCGAGTTCATCGCCACCACGGGCACGTTGAAGCGGCGGCGAAAGCGGTTGATGGTCTGCGGGGTGAGGCCTATCTCCGGCACCATCACCAGCGCCTGCTTGCCCGCCTTGAGCAGGGGCTCGAGGATGCTCAGGTAAACCTCGGTCTTGCCGGAGCCGGTGATGCCGTCCAGCAAAAAGGCGCCAAACTTGTCGCTCTGGCTGGTGACAGCAGAAACGGCCAGCGCCTGCTCGCCGTTGAGGCGAAGCCCCTCGCCCGGCTCGAAGCGGGCGGCCCAGTCACCCTCATGGCTTGGCTCCAGCGAGCGCTTCTCCAGCAGCCCCTTCTTCTCCAGTGCGCTGAGTGCTGCACTCTGGATCTCCTCCTGCTTGAGGGCGGAGGGGGTCTGCGGCCCCTTGCGCAGCAAGGCGAGGGCCTGCTGCTGCTTGGCCGCCCGCTTGAGCTCGTTGAGATCGACCGCCATGCCGGCCTCGGTGGCGAACCAGAACTCCAGCTCACGATAGGCGGCGGGCTCCCCCTTGCGCACCAGCACCGGCAGGGCGTGGGGCAGTACCTCCCCCAACGGGTGCTGGTAATAGCTGGCACTCCAGTTCATCAGCGCCAGAATATCTGGCCCCAGCACCGGCGCCGCATCCAACACCCGCTTGATGGGTTTGAGCTTGTTGCGCGGTACCTGGCTGTCGGCCGGGTGATCCACCACCAGTCCGACCAGGGTTTGCGGGCCGAACGGAATCTCGACCCGGCAGCCGGGGGCCGGCAAGGGCAGGGGGGAGAGATAGTCGAAATGACGGCGTAACGGTACCGGCACAGCCACACGAACCAGATCCAGGGTTTGGGAAGAATTCACCAGAGATTGCCTATTTTTTCTGCGAAGCCACTTGCCTGATCTCAGGCATTTCCTATATTATTCGCAGCCTTTGAAACTGTGTTCAACAATCGTGTGGTGTCCGACAGAAGATCGGATGGCGACACGGCCTATTACTTTGAGGTTGTCCATGAAAGCTGGTATCCACCCTGACTACGTAGCCATCACCGCCAAGTGCTCTTGCGGTAACGTCATCAACACTTTCTCTACCGTTGGTAAAGATCTGAACCTGGACGTGTGCTCCGAGTGCCACCCGTTCTACACCGGCAAGCAGAAAGAAGTTTCTAGCGGCGGCCGCGTAGACAAGTTCAACAAGCGTTTCGGTGCGATGACCACCAAGAAGTAATTTTACTTCTGAAGAATTCTGAAAAAGGCGCCCATCGGGCGCCTTTTTTACGATCCCTGTTTTTCATCCTTCATGTTCCCGCAGCCAGACGCACTCTCCCCTACTGGCCAAACCCTTTGGAACGGCGCAAATAGACATACCCCTCACCCGGGCTACCCCAGCGCGGACTCCCTGCGTTATCATAGGCGCGATCCAGCAGTCTGACGCTGTCGGGGCCAATCCAGATATGCTGCACCAGCGTCGTGGCACCACCAAAATCGGTAGAGCAGTGGCCCACCCGGGTGTGGCCGGCATATTCGCCGGAGGGAGTGCGTGTCAGCCAGATCTCGCATCCGTGGCGCAAGGAGAGCTGCTGCGGGGTCAGACTGTCGAGCAGGGCGGGATCATGCCAGGCACCGGCAAAATCGGTGGCACGGGGCATGGTCAGCTCTGCCATCAGGATCCGCCCGTCAGGGGCGGGTGAGAAGCGATAAATACGCTGGCGAAAGGGGCGGATGGAGCGCATGCTCAGATACTGCTCGGCATAGACCCAGCGATAGCCCTGATAGCCGGGCCAGATCTCCATCAGGCGCAGCTCGGCACTGGTAAAGCGGCTGTCGTAACTGGCCTGCTCCCGGCTCGTAAAGGCCCCGTTGAACCAGCTGAGTAGCGGCTCCATACCGGGCTTGAGTGGGGTAGCCTGAGGCGCCGGCCCTGCCAACACCAGACAGGAACAGAGCAGCCCGAATACGGCCACCAGCAACTTTGCCATCGAATCCTTCCGAATCATCATAGTGGCGGCGATTATATGAGCGAATTACCCCAATAACAGCCATTACGATCAAATCATTGCCACTCTGGTGCAAAAACCTCACAAGGATGCCAGTCTGCTCACTAAACCCGATATTTTGCCACCGCCTTGTTGAGCAGCTGGGCCTGCTCGTTGAGGCCCTCGCTGGATCTCGCATTTTCCTCCGCCATGATGCTCGACTCCTGGGCGATGTCGCGGATGTTGTTGACGTTGCGGTTCACCTCGTTGGCCACCAGACTCTGCTGTTCGATGGCTGCCGCAATCTGGGTGCTCATGTCCATGATGTGGGTAACATCCTGAGTGATCTGCCCCAGCAACTCCCCTGCGGTACTGGCCTGATCCGAGCTGCGGTTGCCCTGCTCGCGGCAGGTCGCCATTACCTCGACGATGCTGCCGGTCTGTTTCTGCAGCGAGCTGATGATGCCGGCAATCTCCTGGGTCGATTTCTGGGTACGGATGGCCAGATTGCGCACCTCATCGGCCACCACCGCAAAGCCGCGTCCCTGATCCCCTGCCCTGGCTGCTTCGATGGCTGCGTTGAGGGCCAGCAGGTTGGTCTGCTCGGCAATGCCGCGGATCACGTCGAGCACGGAGCCGATGGTCTCGCTCTCTTTTTGCAGCTGGCTCACCTCGCGGGATGAACTCTCCAGATTGCCCGCCAGCGAGCGGATCTGCTCGACAGTATTCTCGACCGCAGCCCGCCCCTCCATCGCCTTGTTGTTGGTCGCCTGCGCATTGTTGGCCGCCTGCTCGGTGTTGCGGGCGATCTCTTCGATGGTGGAGCCCATCTCTGTGGACGCGGTCGCCACCATGTCGGTTTCCTGCAGCTGGCGCGCGGCCCCTTCACTGGTGCGTTTGACGTTGGCCGAGAGGTGATCCGCCGCTTCGGTCAGGGTGTGCACGCTCTGCTTCACATCACCAATCAGGTTGCGAAACCCGCCCAGCATCACGTCGAGATTGCCTGCCAGCTGGGCCATTTCATCTGCCCCGCGCAGCTCTATCTTCAGGCGCAGGTCATTATCCTGACGAATGCGGTTGACGGTATCATTCACCTGAGTAATGGGACGGTCGATGCTGCGCCCCAGCAACACGCTCATGATGCCGATCAGCACCACAATCACCCCGCCACAGACCAGCATCAGGCTGTTGAGGCGAGCGCTCTGCCGCTCCAGCTCAGCGACAATGTGCTGATCGACGGCGGCAAACCCCTGTTCGGTCTGATGCACCAGATCCCGCATCTGGTTGCGCAGCCCCTCATCCTCTTTCAGCCCCAGTACCTGCATCCCCTGCACCAGCGCCACAAAGTCCTGCCGGTACTGCGTGCTGGCCTGCTCCAACCTGCCGCGATCCCCCTCCGGCAAAGTGGCAAGACTATCCTGAAAACTCTTGTGCAAGGTCTCGAAACGCTCCAGATACTGGATATCGGAGCGAAGCATGAAGTCTTTCTCCGCCCGTCTCAGCTGCAACATGGTGATGAGCAACCTCTGCTGATCCAGCTGCTTGAGCCCATTCTCCACCTCATGCACCGCCGCCCGCAGCTTGCCATAGAGCCCCTCCTCCGGCCCCAGACCAATCTTCTGCTGCTGGGCCACCAGATCGTTGAAGGCTTTGCCATAGCCGCTGATCTGCTGATCCAGTCTGGTCAGCTCCCCCTCGACAGCCGCCAGATTGTCATCGGTCACCAGCTCCCGATTGTGCTGGTGAAAATCTGACAGCCCCTGATTGAAGCGCTCGACGAAGGTCATATCCTTACGGATCAGAAAATCCTTCTCGGCCCGCCGCAGGTTGAGCATGGCGATCTCCAGCTGGTCGATATTGCGCTGGGCTTCAGTCAGGTGACGGTGCACCTGGCTGGAGTAGATAAACAGGCCGCTCAGTACCAGCATGGCAACGGCAACCAGCACGGTATTCAGGATCAACTTATGACGGATAAGCACGATGGACCTCTCGCAAACTGGCAGTGAACTGCATTGAGCTTATGCAGAAAAGCGGCGACAGGTGATCTGTGCAAGGAATATTCATTGAAATGCCACACCCACTCCTTATACTGGTTGCACCTGTTTCCAGCCGTGGATTTGACACTATGGAATACAATACTTCTGAATTGTGCGACATCTATCAGGACATGGTGGATGTGCTTGAACCCATGCTCTGCTCCTTCGGCGGCCGCGCCTCTTTCGGCGGCGTCATCACCACAGTCAAATGCTTCGAATCGAATGGTCTGATCCGTGAACTCGTCAAAGAGAACGGACTGGGACGCGTCTTGCTGATCGATGGCGGTGGCTCCATGCGCCGAGCTCTGATCGACAGCGACATCGCCACAACAGCAGCAGAGAACGATTGGGAAGGGATTGTCTGCTACGGCTGCGTCCGCGAAGTCGATATTCTGGAAGATCTGGATATCGGCATTCAGGCACTGGCAGCCATTCCGGTCGGTGCCGACAGCAAGGATGTAGGGGAGACCGATCTGCCGGTCAACTTCGGTGGGGTGACCTTCCTGCCTGACGACCACCTCTACGCCGATACCACAGGGGTGATCCTCTCCCCCGAGGCACTCGATATCGAGTAAGCCACAGACAGAGTGACGACGGGAGCCTTGGCTCCCGTTTTTTATGCCTGCAACTTGCTGAAAAATGACAAAAAAAGAGGGCCAGATAAACTGGCCCTTAACTGGAAGCAATGTGAGCAATGTCGTGCCTTCACAAGAAGTCCATCACGTTGGAACGAATGAAGTCTTTCCCGGAAAACAAGTTAACAATAATCATTCTCATTTAACTAGGCAAGCGCTATTTGCAGAAAGTGCAAAAAAATTGACCACCGCGAAGGGTGGTCAATCTGGTCAGGCTTGCCGGGTGGCCGTTTGCAGGCTGGATAATCCGGCCTCGCCCACCAGCTTGCGGCTGAGGTAGCGCAACAAGACACCGTAGAGCGGCACGAACAAACCAAGACTTATCAGCAACTTGAATACGTAATCGACGGTTGCGATCTCGACCCAGTGCTCTGCCATGAAAGGATCTGTGGTGCGCCAGAAGGCCACACTGAAGAAAGCGATGGTATCAACCAGATTACCGAACAAGGTGGAGGCCGCTGGCGCAATCCACCACTGCTTGAGCAGACGCAGGCGGTTGAACACCACCACATCCATGAACTGCCCTACCAGATAGGCCATAAAGCTGGCCAGCGCGATACGCGCCACGAACAGGTTGAATTCGGCCAGATGACCAACGCCCTGGAAGCTCCCTTCGAAGAAGAGCACGGAGAGCGCATAGGAAACCGCCAGTGCTGGCAGCATCACGGTCTGGATAATCTTGCGTGCCAGACCGGCACCGAAGATCCGCACCGTCAGGTCGGTCGCCAGGAAGATAAACGGGAAGCTGAACGCACCCCAGGTGGTATGGAAGCCAAACACGGTGATCGGCAGCTGCACCAGATAGTTGCTGCTGGCAATGATCAGGATGTGGAACAACGACAGGCGAACGAGCGCCGTTTGGTACTGCGCAGGGGTCAGATTCATCTTGTGACCTTTTTGGTTAATGGGGTTAGGGAACCCATATCGCCACCATTGGCGATAATCGAGGGGCGAGATTATACGCCCCCAAACCGATAGTTCAATCTTTATGCGATTACGCTTGTCCAGGTTGGCCAGCGGCAGAACAGGCCTTGTGGGCGATAGTCACGCCTTGTGCTGTCTGGCGAGCCAGAGCAGCGCCTCCCGATCTACCGGGCGCACCGCCTCCAGCCAGCAGCCGCTGTAGTGTTCATATTCCAGCCGAAACTGGCTCTCTTCAAACTCCAGCAACCAGCTATGGCGGTCGGCCCCCGCATCCTGCTCGAGCGGCCGTAGCTCCCACTTTCGCAACAAGACCTGCGCCAACAGCGGAAACGAATCCCAGTCGAGAGCCGGACAATCCAGCGTCACCACGCCAGCTTCGTTATCTACCTGTTTGATTTGCCAACTCATTCCCTGTCTCTCAGCTGCTGCAGGAGAGCTCACCACCGCAATACCATGCCGGAGTCGGGGTGGCGAGATCCTCATATTCGGGTTGTTCATCATAGGGGTGCTGCAAGGCGGCGAACAGCCGCTCGAAAGGTCGCATATCCCCTGCGTCGGCGGCGTCTATCACCTGCTGGGCCAGCGCATTACGCAGTACATACTTGGGATTGATGGCATCCATCTGCGCCTTACGCACGGCATCCTCGCTGCCTTCGCGCATTAGCCGCGCCCGATAGCGCTCCAGCCACGCCTGCCAACCCAGTGGTTCAGGCAACAGGGCCAGCAGAGATGCAGGCCACGCCCCCTCTTGCGTCACCCCACCGAGACGGCGAAGGAACAGGTGGTAATCCACCTTGTGGGCCGCCAGCAACCGGAACAACTCGCGAAACAGCGCCGGGTCATCCTCCTCCC
The DNA here is from genome assembly GCF_040907825.1 of Aeromonas sp. s7(2024). Classification (NCBI taxonomy): domain Bacteria; kingdom Pseudomonadati; phylum Pseudomonadota; class Gammaproteobacteria; order Aeromonadales; family Aeromonadaceae; genus Aeromonas; species Aeromonas sp. s7(2024). The sequence goes on along the minus strand of NZ_JBFOCM010000027.1, from coordinate 97,052 downwards.
ACACTGCCAGCCCGAGTTTGGCCCGCATCAGTTCGGAGTAGTGCAGCATCAGCTGCTGCTCGTACTGGGCCAACGCAGCAGCCAGCTCATCACTGTCTACATGGCCAGCCAACGCCTGCGCCAGCTTTTGCAGATTCCAGTAACCGACCGCGGGCTGCTGATCCAGCGCGTAGCGGCCCGCAGGGTCCGAGTGGTTGCAGACAAAGTCCGGCACGTAGGCATCGATAAAGCCGTATGGCCCGTAATCCAGCGTCAAGCCGAGCAGCGACATGTTGTCGGTATTCATTACCCCGTGACAGAAGCCCGCCGCCTGCCATTTGGCAATCAACCGCGCGGTGCGACGCACCACTTCGGCAAACAGTTCGGCACCACTCTCCAGTTCGGGGAAGTGGTGGCGCAGCAGATAGTCGATGAGATGCGGGATCCTCTCTCCCTGCCCGCTCCAGGCGAAATACTCGATATGACCGAAGCGCAGATGGCTGGGGGCGGTGCGCAGCACAGTCGCCCCTGTCTCAACCTGCTCGCGATAAACAGGCTCCTGACTGCCCACCAATACCAGCGCTCGCGTGGTCGGGATGCCGAGAGCATGGAGCGCCTCGGAGGCAAGATATTCGCGAATGCTGGAGCGCAGCACGGCGCGACCGTCACCAAAGCGGGAGAACGGGGTTTTACCCGCCCCCTTCAGGTGCAGATCCCAGCGCTGGCCATCCGGCGCCAGCTGCTCACCCAGCAACAGCGCGCGACCATCACCAAGCCGCGGGCTATAACCCCCGAACTGATGGCCCGCATAGACCTGAGCTACCGGCTGCATACCGGGCAGCACTTTTCCCTCGCCACAACAGGCGATCCAGTCAGCCTCGCTGACGCCTCCCAATCCCAGCTCATCCAGCAAAGTCCGGTTGAGATGAAGCAACCGGGGTTGCTGCAGCGGCTGGGGGACCACCGGTTCACAGGCCCAAGGCAGCTCGGTCGCAAAAGTGTTGATCAACTTCATGGTTGTGCCATTCGTCCCTGCGTATGCTCGTGTCACTCTTTATACTGCCGTCAGCCATGCTTGTGCTCACTGGCAACCATCATTTTTCAATTCAAGGAGAAGAAGATGCAAAAATGGGTATATGCCCTGCCCTTGCTGGCACTGGCGTGGGGTCATCAGGCCAAGGCTGCAGATATCGAGGCAGGCAAGGCCAAGGCGGCGGTCTGTGCCGCCTGTCACGGCGTAGAAGGCAAGGCGATGATCCCCAACTATCCCCATCTGGCGGGTCAGAATGCCGCCTATCTGGTGAAACAGTTGAAAGCGTTCAAGGATGGCTCTCGCAAAGAGCCCTTGATGGACCCCTTCATGGCGCCGCTGACCGATGCGGATATCGACAATCTGGCGGCCTTCTACGCCAGCCTGAAATAACCTCGCGTCTGACCCCAGGTTCTTCCGAGCCGCGCTTACCGTGGTCGATTAGGCTGCCTAATCGACCCTAACGACGGCAGTAGTCGATGATCAGGTCCATAAAGGCTTCGCCAAAACGTTCCAGCTTGCGGTGACCGACACCGTTGATAGCCAGCATCTCGTCTTCGGTCATCGGCATCAGCTGAGCCATCTCAACCAGGGTCGCATCGTTGAACACCACGTAGGGCGGCACCTCTTCATCCTCGGCAATCTGCTTGCGCAGGCCGCGCAGCTCCTTGAACAACCGTTTGTCGTAGTTGGCGTTGTCGAGCAGACCGTTGCGCTTCTCCTTGCGGCTGGAGATGGGCTGCAGGCGGGGTACCGCCAGTTCCAGCTTCACATCGCCACGCAGTACCGGACGGGCCGCTTCGGTCAGCTGCAGCACCAAATTGCGGGTGATGTTCTGAGTCAGCAGCCCCTTGTGGATCAGCTGGCGGATCACGCTCATCCAGTATTCGTGGCTCTGATCCTTGCCGATGCCATAGGTCGACAGCTTGTCATGGCCGTGATCCTTGATGCGCTGGTTCAGCGACCCGCGCAGCACCTCCACCACATAACCCACCCCGAAATTCTGCCCCACCCGCCAGACGCAGGAGAGCGCCTTCTGGGCATCTTCGGTGCCGTCATAGCTCTTGGGCGGATCGAGACAGATATCGCAGTTGCCGCACGGCTTGTCGTTGTACTCGCCAAAGTAGTTGAGCAGCACCTGGCGGCGACAGGTCTGCGCCTCGGCAAAGGCTGCCATCACGTTGAGCTTGTACTGCTCCACCTGCAACTGCTGCGGGTTCTCGATGTTGTCGAGCAGGCGGCGCACTCGGCCGATGTCGGCAGGATCGTAGAGCAGCAGCGCCTCGGCGGGGGTGCCATCGCGCCCGGCGCGACCGGTCTCCTGATAATAGGATTCGATGTTCTTCGGGATGTCGTAGTGCACCACGAAGCGTACGTTGGGCTTGTCGATGCCCATACCGAACGCCACCGTCGCCACCACTATCTCGATGTCATCCTTGAGGAAGGCATCCTGAGTCTGCTGGCGCTGCTCGAGCGGTAGCCCCGCATGATAGGGCGCCGCCTTGCAGCCGTGGCGGGATAGCCGCTCAGCCACCTCCTCCACCCGGTTGCGGCTGGAGCAGTAGACGATGCCACAGTTGCCCTTCTGGCTCTGGACGTAGCGCAGTAGCTGCTCGGCCGCCTTGAACTTCTCCACCAGGCTGTAGCGGATATTGGGGCGATCGAAGCTGGCAGTGTGAATAAAGGGATCGTTGAGTTCCAACCGGTGCAGCATGTCGCTGCGGGTCGCCTCGTCGGCAGTCGCAGTTAGCGCCACCACCGGCACCTGCGGGAACCACTGTTTTAGCCGCCCCAGCGCCGCATACTCAGGCCGGAAATCGTGGCCCCACTGGGAGACGCAGTGCGCCTCGTCGATGGCGAACAGCCCGAGCGGCAGCTCGGCCAGCCGATCCATAAACTCGTGCTGCAACAGTCGCTCGGGGGAGACATAGACCAGCTTGATCTCACCGCGACGCATGGCGGCGAAGTTCTGGATCATCTCCTCCCGGCTCAGGGCCGAGTTGATGTAGACCGCCGCTACACCGTTGGCGCGCAGGCTGTCGACCTGATCCTTCATCAGCGAAATAAGGGGAGAGACCACCACACCGAGCCCGGGCCGCAGCAGTGCCGGGATCTGGTAGCAGAGCGACTTGCCGCCACCGGTGGGCTTGAGCACCAGCGCATCGCGCCCCGCCACGATCTGCTCGATGATCTCGAGCTGACCCGGCCGAAACTGCTGATAGCCGAAGACCGCCTGCAGCAGGGCAAGCGGACTCTCTGGCTGAGGATCTGGCAGGGTTTCGGCAATCGCGGTCATGGGCTCTCCTTTGGGGTCGCCATTCTAAAGCAGCCGCCGCCCACAATAAACCTGCCATTGCGACTGTTAAGGAACTGTTGCAGACTGGCTGGAGTTTTTACTCGGCTTTGATGACAAGGATTGGGATCAGAGAATGAAACAGATGCTCAAGAAGATGGCACTCAGTGGCATTGCCAACCTGTTTGCCGAGAAGATGCCCTTCAACAAGCTGATCGGCATGCAGGTGACCCACTACGACTTCGACAAGGTGGAGCTGCGCATCAAGATGGATGAGAAGCTGATCGGCAACCCTTTCCACAACATCCTGCATGGCGGCGTCACCGCCACGCTGCTGGATGTGGCGGGTGGCATGATCGTCGCCGCTTCCTGCATCGACGAGCTGGAGGAGTTCTCCCCCAGCTATCTCAAGGAGCGCTTCGCCCGCCTCGGCACCATAGATCTGCGGGTGGATTACCTGCGCCCGGGGCGCGGCAACGAGTTTATCGCCACCGCCCACATCATCCGGGCTGGCAGCAAGGTGGCCGTCGCCCGGATGGAGCTGCACAACGAAGAGGGCACCCACATCGCCTTCGGCACTGGTACCTATCTGGTGGGTTGAACCAAGTTAGTGCATAAAAACCACGCGGCTAATCCACTTTTAATCATTAGATTCCTTACCCCCTCTGGCCGAACAAGGTCCATACTGATAGTCGGGATTGTGTGCAGAGGGAGGATTGCAGGCGATGAGTGCGAAACTGGCCATCAAACCATCCAGAGCCTTGTTGACACAGCTCGAGTCCATGCTCGACGAGGTGCAGACACCCGAGTGTCGCCACTGGTTGGAACAGGAGCTTGAGGGGTATTCTCTCTCCTCACCCCTGCCTTGGTATCGCATCGTTCCCTGTCGGCAACGCGGTCACTTTCTGGATCTGAAAACGGGAAAATATTTGACCTGTCATATCAACAGTCAAACGCTATGCCAACGCGATCTGGCCCAAATTCAGTTCATTTATGCCCGTGAACCCGCCGCCCACTATTTGCTGCAACGCAATTCCGGTATTGAACCTTGGCCAGAGCAGCTGCTGGAAGATTATCAGGAGCAGTTGATCCCCGGCCATCTATGCCTGCAAGCTTGGCATGAGCCCGTGATTTCATTACGTGCACAACTGATGGAGGGAATAGAACATTTCATTAGTGAGTACCCCAAGCACGCGGCCTTGCTGCCTCAACACAGTTTCAAGGCTTTGCGGCATCAGCACTGGCATATCTGAGTAAGCGCCTGGCGCGCAAGGAGGGCACCATAGACAAGACCCATAGCGAGATTGCCACAATCTAGAGTGCCGGAGTCAGGATCAGACTCCACCGATGGGCCACCGAGCGGTGGCCCTTTTAATGTCTGTGGTCTTGCTTCGACCCTGCATACTGCAAGTGAAATCTCTCGGCCAATTGGCTGGTCGGCAGGTCGGCAGGTCGGCAGGTCGGCAGGTCGGCAGGTAAAGTGAAGCGAGAAAGCAGAAAGGCGAAATGCAAAAAGGCCGCTCTATTGAGCGGCCTTTTCAAATTTGGTCGGTGTGAGAGGATTCGAACCTCCGACCCCTTCGTCCCGAACGAAGTGCGCTACCAAGCTGCGCTACACACCGATGTCTGCGGGACGGGAATTTACCGAAAGCACCGACCTGACACAAGCCTTTTTTGCATTTTGCAGGAAAAAAAGTGCTGTTCGCTCAACTATTCAGCACTCTTTTCATCCGTTTACCGGGCTGCAGCCAGCTGGTGACATTCCGGTAACCGGCTGTCAGGCCAGGCGCAGGGATGCCGGTCCCAGCAGACGGCGCTGCCAGTCAGCCACAGTGCCATGCTCCAGCCAGTCGGCTGCATGCTGGCGCCAGTTGGGGGAAAGGGCCGGATTCTCCAGCAACATCAGCAGATCCGCTTCATTGCGCACCTGATTGAACAGGATATCCGCCGTGCGCTTCACCGTCAGTTCGGGATAGGGTCTGTCTGCCAGATCCATGGCCGTGTCAGGCGCGATCATGCCCTCCTCCAGAACCCGCAGCAGCCAGCCACAACGGCCATTCAGTTGCATCACCTGCGACATCTGGCCATAGCCAAAGCGCTGGTTGAGCTTGAAACAGGGGGATCTCGGCTGGCTGATCTGGATCAGCGCCTCGCCGAGTCGATAGACATCGCCAATGCAGGCTTGCGCCTCGGTCAGCCCGAGACCGGAGAGGTTCTCGCCAAAGGCGGCAGGTTGCCAGGGTGTACGTGGCGCAGGCAAGCCCAGCGCGGTTTGACAGGTCTGCCACCAGAGATAGTGATCGGCCGGATAGTAGTGGAGCGCCCGATCCGGGCCACCGTGGTGGCGCATGTCACACTGCTCATCCCCTTCCAGACCGGCAAAGGTACAGCGAACTGGTGCAGAGATCGGTTGCTTGTGAATGGCGCTGGTGAGGCCGGACACCAGCTCGGTGCCACGACCGCTAAAAAGGGAGATCCGCATACTCATCCTCCAGGTTGACGAGAGTAGGCGGATCTTATCATGGCGTCAGACGACGGCCTGCATCTGGGTGGTCATGGCGATCTCGGCACGACGGCGCTTCTCCGCCCTGGCCATCAGATACCAGCTGCCGAAGGTAAAGAGCGATACCGACAGCAGGATCAGGCTGGCTACCGCGTTGATCTCGGGTTTCACCCCTAGCCGCACCGCCGAGAAGACCTCCATCGGCAAGGTGGTGGAGCCCGGGCCGGAGACGAAGCTAGCCAGCACCAGATCATCCAGCGACAGGGCGAACGACATCATGCCACCTGCCGCCAGCGAGGGGGCAATCATCGGGATGGTGATCAGGAAGAACACCTTCCACGGCTTGGCGCCAAGATCCATTGCCGCCTCCTCGATGGAGAGATCCAGCTCCCGCAACCGCGCCGACACCACGATCGCCACGTAGGCGGTACAGAAGGTGGTGTGGGCGATCCAGATGGTCAACATGCCCCGCTCGGCGGGCCAGCCCACCAGCTGGGCCATCGCCACGAACAGCAGCAGCAGCGAGAGACCGGTGATCACCTCGGGCATCACCAGCGGCGCCGTCACCATGCCGCCGAACAGGGTGCGACCACGGAAGTGGGGAATTCGGGTCAGCACGAAGGCTGCCACCGTCCCCAGCGCCACAGCAGCGATCGCGGTGTAGAAGGCGATCTCCAGCGAGCGGAACACAGACCCGATCAGCTGCTTGTTGTCGAGCAGGCCGAAGTACCACTTCAGCGACCAGCCACCCCACACCGTCACCAGCTTGGAGGCGTTGAAGGAGTAGATCACCATGATGATCATGGGCAGGTAGATAAACAGCAGCCCCAGCCAGAGCATCAGTTTGGCAAAACCGAAACGTCTCATCATGCCTTGCCCTCCAGCTCTTTGGCCTGGTTACGGTTGAAGAGGATGATCGGAATGATCAGCACCGCCAGCATCACCACCGCCAGTGCAGAGGCAACCGGCCAGTCGCGGTTGTTGAAGAACTCCTGCCACAGCACCTTGCCGATCATCAGGGTCTCCGGGCCGCCCAGCATTTCCGGAATAACGAACTCCCCCACCACCGGAATGAACACCAGCATGCAGCCAGCGATAATGCCGTTTTTGGAGAGCGGCACCGTGATCTGCCAGAAACGGGTCAGGTTGCGGGCCCCCAGGTCGGAAGCAGCCTCCAGCAGGCTCTGGTCATGTTTGACCAGATTGGCGTAGAGCGGCAGCACCATGAAGGGCAGGTAGGAGTAAACAATACCGATATAGACCGCCAGGTTGGTGTTGAGGATCTGCAGCGGTTCGTCAATCAGCCCGATCCCCAGCAAGACGCTGTTGAGCAGGCCGTTGTTACTGAGGATCCCCATCCACGCATAGACCCGGATCAGAATGGCGGTCCAGGTCGGCATCATGATCAGCAGCAGCAGAACGGTCTGGGTCTCCTTGTTGGCCCGGGCGATGGAGTAGGCCATCGGATAACCAATCAGCAGGCAGAGCAAAGTGCTGACGAAGGCCATCTTGAGGGAGCCCAGATAGGCCGCGATATAGAGCTCATCCTCCTGCAGCAGCAGGTAGTTGCCCATGTTGAGCAGAATGGTGAGCTGATTGTCGGCCCAGCTCACCACGTCGGTGTAGGGCGGGATCGCCACATCCGCTTCCGCAAAACTGATCTTCACCACGATGACAAAGGGCAGCAGGAAGAAGAGGAACAGCCAGAAGAAGGGGATGCCGATCACCAGTCGGCGCCCCCCGACCCGCTTCAGTCGTTGCAAGAACTTCATGATTGCAGCACCACGCCGCTGTCATCTTCCCAGTAGAGGAACACCTGGTCATCCCAGGTTGGCCGCTTGCCGTGGCGTTCGGCATTGGCGATGAAAGCCTGAACGATTTTGCCCGAGGGCAGCTGGATGTGATAAACCGAGTGACCGCCCAGATAGGCGATGTCATAGACCTCACCCTTGGTCCAGTTGAAGTCCGGGTGCTCGATCTCCTCCGGCTTTTGCAGACTCATCAGCAGTTTTTCCGGCCGCAGGGCGTAGGTCACCTTCTTGTTTTCGGCGCGGGAGCTGATGCCGTGGCCCACATAGATGGGCTGCTCCAGATCGGCGCAGGCGATGGTGGCGTGGTCCTGTTCATCCTCCACCAGCAGGCCGTCGAACAGGTTGACGTTGCCGATAAACTCGCACACCAGCCGACTGGCCGGAGTCTCGTAGATATCCATCGGGCTGCCGATCTGCTCGATGCAGCCGAGGTGCATGATGGCGATCCGCTCCGCCATAGTCATGGCCTCTTCCTGATCGTGGGTCACCATGACGCAGGTAACCCCGACCCGCTCGATGATCTCAACCAGCTCCAGCTGCATCTTGGAACGCAGCTTCTTGTCGAGCGCCCCCATGGGTTCATCCAGCAGCAACAGTTTGGGACGCTTGGCTAGCGAGCGAGCCAGGGCCACCCGCTGGCGCTGGCCACCGGAGAGCTGATGCGGTTTGCGACGGGCATACTGGGTCATCTGCACCAGCTTGAGCATCTCCTCCACCCGGGCATCGATCTCGGCCTTGGGCAGGCCATCCTGCTTGAGGCCAAAGGCGATGTTCTGGGCCACCGTCATATGGGGGAACAGGGCGTAGGACTGGAACATCATGTTGATGGGGCGTTCATAGGGGGGCATGTCGGTGATGTCGACCCCGTCGAGGAACAGCCGCCCCTCGGTCGGGCGCTCGAAACCGGCCAGCATCCGCAGCAGGGTCGATTTGCCGGAACCGGACCCGCCGAGCAGGGCGAAAATCTCCCCCTTGTGAATATTGAGAGATACGTTATCGACCGCCAGCGTTTCGTCGAACTGCTTGCTTACCCGATCAATTTTCACCAGCACTTCTTTGCGCTGCTGACTGCCCTCGAGGGCTTTCTTGTAGGCACTGGAGGCTATCGCCATTACCAAACTCCCCAACGTGATACAGGCCTTGCGGCCGATCCATAAAAGCGATTTGGCGCCCCCAAACGGGCACCAAGGTTAGGTACCGGACTTGATCTTGGTCCAACTCCGGGTGATTAGACGCTGTACCGAGCGGGGATGTGCTTCCTGCACATAGAGTCGCTCCAGCACGGCTTGAGGGGGATATACCTCCTCATTGTTGCGCACCTCCTCATCCATAAACTCGCCCGCCCTTGAGTTGGGATTCGCGTAGCCCACATAGTCGCTGACCTTGGCGATCACTTCGGGCTGCAGGACGTAGTTGATGAGAGCGTGCGCCTCTTTGACATTGGTGGCATCGGACGGGATCGCCATCATGTCGAACCAGAGATTGCCCCCCTCTTTCGGAATGCTGTAGGCAATTTTCACCCCCTTGCCAGCTTCATCGGCGCGGGCAGCGGCTTGCAGGATGTCTCCGGAAAAACCGGCCGCTACACAGATGTCGCCATTGGCGAGATCGCCGATGTATTTGGAGGAGTGGAAGTAGGCCACATAGGGCCGCACCTTGAGCAGCAGCGCCTCGGCCTGCTTGATATCCCCCGTCGCATGACTGTTGGGATCGAGTCCGAGGTAGTTGAGGGCAGCAGGGATCATCTCGTCGGCAGAGTCGAGAAAGGCGACGCCGCAGCGAGAGAGTTTCGCCATGTTTTCCGGTTCGAAGATGGTGGCCCAGGAGTCAATCTTGTCGACCCCCAGCACCGCCTTGATTTTGTCGACGTTGTAGCCGATGCCGTTGGTCCCCCACAGATAGGGCACCGCGTACTGATGACCCGGATCCACCTTGTCGAGCTGCTTGAGCAACACTGGATCTAGGTTGGCCAGATTGGGCAGCAGGGATTTATCCAGTTTCTGGAAGGCTCCCGCCTTGATCTGCTTGGCCAGGAAATTATTGGAGGGCACCACCAAATCGTAACCGGTCCGCCCCGTCAGCAACTTGCCTTCCAGGGTCTCGTTGGAGTCAAACACGTCATAGACGGTCTTGATCCCGGTCGCCTGCTGGAAATCGCTGAGGGTAGTCTCGCCGATATAGTCAGACCAGTTGTAGAAGTGCAGCACAGGGGCAGCCTGGGCCACATTCGTCAATCCCATGGTCAGGGCTATGGTTAGCAATCTGGTTGTATTCACGGTGTCAGTTCTCCTGTTCAGTGGTTGACCGCCTGCGCATCCATTCGCGCGGCCCATCCGGATGGATGGCATCACTACCCTCCCGGCCGAACTGCGGACCGGGAGGGGCATTCGTTACTTACTTGCCGGACTTGATCTTGGTCCAGCTGCGGGTCATCAGACGCTGCACCTTGGCCGGCAGATCCGGGAAGGTGTAGATCTTCTGCAGGGTCGCCGCATCGGGGTAGATACCCGGATCGGTGCGGATCGCCTCATCCACCAGCGGGGTCGCCGCCTTGTTGCCGTTCGGGAACTGCACCACGTTGGTGATGTTGGCGATCACCTCGGGCTTCATCAGGTAGTTGATGAAGGTGTGGGCCGCCTCGACGTTCTTGGCATCCGCCGGAATGGCGATCATGTCAAAGAAGCTGCCTGCCCCCTCTTTCGGAATGGTGTAGGTGAGCGCGACGCCATTCTTGGCCTCGGCTGCCCGCGCCTTGGACTGCTGCAAGTCACCGGAGTAACCGACCGCGACGCAGAGGTTGCCGTTGGCCAGATCCGAGATGTACTTGGAGGAGTGGAAATAGGCGGTATAGGGACGGATGGAGAGGAACAGCTCCTCAGCCTTCTTCAGCTCGGCCGGTTTCTGGCTATCCGGTTTGAAGCCCAGATATTGCAGGGCGGCCGGCAGCATTTCGGTCGGTGAATCGAGGAAGGAGACGCCACACTCTTTCAACTTGGCCATGTTCTCCGGCTTGAACACCAGATCCCAGGAGTTGACCGGGGCATCGGCCCCCAGCACGGCTTTCACCTTCTCGGCGTTGTAGGCATATCCGATGGTGCCCCACAGATAGGGGATGGAGTACTGGTTGCCTGGATCGCTCGGCTCGAGCGCCTTGAGCAGGTCGACATCCATGTTTTGCCAGTTGGAGAGCTTGGACTTGTCCAGTTTCTGGAACACGCCCGCCTTGATCTGCTTGGCTAGGAAGGGGTTGGATGGCACCACGATGTCGTAGCCCGAACTACCCGCCAGCAACTTGGCTTCCAGTACCTCGTTACTGTCGAACACGTCATAGACCACCTTGATCCCCGTCTCCTTCTGGAAGTTATCTAGGGTATCCGGCGCTATGTAGTCGCTCCAGTTGTAGACGTGCAGCACCTTCTCTTCAGCCATTGCTCCGGCACTTGCCATGACCAGAGCCACAGAGGCAGCGATCACTCCTGTTTTGAAAGACATCATCCTTGTCTCCTAAGCAAATTGTATGCGCATGCCAACCTGCCCGACCCACCTCAACCCTTCAGCTTTGCGGCTGTCAGATCCAGACTGCGTCTGGCCAGATCGACCAATTCATCAACCTGTTCCTCGGTGATGACCAAGGGGGGCGATATGATCATGGTATCGCCTACCGCCCTCATCACCAAGCCATTGTTAAAGCAGAACTCCCGGCAAGTCATCCCCGCATTTGCCTGAGCCGGGAAACGCCGGTTGGTCTGCTTGTCCTCAACGATTTCCAGCGCGGCGACCAATCCTTTGCCACGGGTTTCTCCCACCAGCGGATGATCGGCCAGCTCCGCCCAGCGGCGCTGCAAATAGGGGCCGATAGTATCATGCACTCGCTTAACTATGCTCTCTTTCTGCATAAGCTGGATATTGGCCACCGCCACGGCGCAAGAGACCGGATGACCCGAGTAGGTGAAGCCGTGGTTGAACTCGCCCCCCTCCTCCACCAGCCCCTTGGCAACCCGGTCACTCACCATCACTGCGCCGAGCGGCAGATAACCGGAGGTGATCCCCTTGGCCAGACACATCAGGTCCGGCTTGATGCCAAACCCTTCGCTGGCAAACCAGTGGCCGGTACGGCCAAAGCCGCAGATCACCTCGTCGGCGATCAGCAGGATGCCGTAGTGATCGCAGATGCGCTGGATCTCCGGCCAGTAGCTGTCAGGCGGAATGATGACGCCGCCCGCCCCCTGGATCGGCTCGCCGATAAAGGCAGCCACCTTGTCCACCCCCAGCTCCAGAATCTTCTGCTCCAGCTGACGGGCCCGCTCCAGCCCGAACTCGTGGGCACTCATCCCCTGCCCCTCACCGAAGTGGTAGGGCTGATCGATGTGCACTATGCCGGGAATGGGCAAGCCGCCCTGGGCATGCATCCCCTTCATGCCACCCAGACTCGCCCCCGCCACGGTGGAGCCGTGATAGGCGTTGTGGCGGCTGATGATCACCTGTTTGTCAGGCTGACCCTTGCTGGCCCAGTAGTGGCGCACCATCCGCAGCACGGTGTCGTTGCACTCGGAGCCGGAGCCAGTAAAGAAGACGTGGTTGAGATGGGCGGGTGTCACCTCGGCCAGCAGGGTCGCCAGCTCGATCACCGGCGGGTGAGCGGTCTGGAAGAAGAGGTTGTAGTAGGGCAACTGCTGCATCTGGCGGGTAGCGGCATCCACCAGCTCCTGGCGGCCATAGCCCATATTGACGCACCACAGGCCCGCCATACCGTCGAGGATGCGTTTGCCCTCGGAGTCTTCCAGATAGACGCCGCTGGCTTTGGTAATGATGCGCGAGCCCTTCTTGTTCAGGGCCTGAAAGTCGGTAAAGGGGTGCAGGTGGTGGCTGGCATCCAGTTGTTGCCACTCACGGGTTGTCTGCTGCATTTGTTGCTCCTCGGTTCCTTCGATTTGGCAATATTCTGTCGTCAAACAGTCAGGTGGGTAGTCAGGCGGGCTTGCATGCTCGCAGCCACAACCACTCACAGGTGGCTGCCGCCACCTGACTCACGTTCCGGTCTCTTCGATACAGGGATCGGGGAGGCCGACTCCGGCCTCCCCGTTACAGGGGGATCAGACGTTCAGCAGCAGGAACTCCCGCTCCCAGCGACTGATCACCCCGAAGTAGGTTTCGTACTCTTTGCGTTTAACCGCGACGAAGGCGCGGGTGAAGCGCTCCCCCAGCATCTCCTTGATGGGCTCGCACTGTTCGAGATGGCTGAGTGCCTCCTCCAGCGAGCGGGGCAGGCTGTAGGGCAGGTCATAGGCGCTCGACTTCATCTCCGGCAGCGGCTCCAGCTTCTCCATCATGCCGAGATAGCCACAGGCCAGAGTGGCGGCCAGCGCCAGATAGGGGTTGGCATCGGCACCGGCGAAGCGGTTCTCCACCCGCCGTGCGCTCGGGTCGGAGAAGGGCACCCGCAGGCCGCAGGTGCGGTTCTCCACACCCCACTGGACGTTGCGCGGCGCGCTCTCGCCAAAAGTGAGGCGGCGGTAGGAGTTGACGTTGGGGGCCAGCAGGGCGGTCACCGCCGGGGTGTATTTCTGCAGACCGGCGATAAAGTGCATGAACTGTTCGCTGTTGCCGCCGCTCGAGGTGCCGAACAGGTTGTGGCCGTTCACATCTTCCAAACTCTGGTGGATGTGCATGGCCGACCCCGGTTCGTCGCTCATCGGCTTGGCCATGAAGGTGGCATAGATGCCGTGGCGGTGAGCGGCTTCACGCATGGTGCGCTTGAACAGGAACACCTGATCCGCCAGATCGATGGCATCACCATGCAGGAAGTTGATCTCCATCTGGGCGGCGCCCGACTCGTGGATCAGGGTGTCCACCTCCAGCTCCTGCGCCTCGCAGTAGTCATACATGTCTTCAAAAATGGGATCGAACTCGTTGACCGCATCGATACTGAACGACTGGCGGGCGGTCTCAGGGCGGCCGTTGCGACCCACCGGCGGCACCAGCGGATAGTCGGGGTCTTCGTTGCGGGTGACCAGATAGAATTCCAGCTCGGGCGCCACCACCGGCTTCCAGCCCTGCTTCTCGTAAAATGACAGAACCCGACGCAGCACGGAGCGCGGCGCGATGTCGATCAGCTTGCCGTTGACGTCGAAACAGTCGTGGATCACCTGTGCAGTGGGCTCCAGCGCCCAGGGTACAAAACGGATGGTGTTGGGGTCGGGATAGAGCTGCATGTCCCGCTCCAGCGGGTCGATCATGCTGTCGTCATCCGGATATTCGCCGGTCACCGTCTGGGTGAAAATCACCTCGGGCAGACGCATGCCCCCTTCACGCAAAAACTTGTTGGCTGGGATGATCTTGCCCCGGGCGTTGCCGGTGAAATCCGGGAACAGGCACTCCACTTCCGTGATGCGATTGCTCTCCATCCAGCCTTTGATACTGTCCATGTTAAACCCCGACTTTACGGTTGCCATTGGCAAGGGTGTCTAATATATGGAACACCCTTGTTATAAAATTGTAATCAACATCACCATAAAAGCCCGCCATCAAGGGCAATGTCAAGCGGGCGTGTTTAAAAAACTATAAATAACGGCGCATATAATGACCAAGGCGGCACCAAATACTAAACACTAAAATCCGTACGAAGCCCCCCCCCTCTCGTCGTTGCAAAGGCGATGCCAACAGAGGGTGACGCGGACGCCAGATCCCGACCAATCCCCCACAGGAACGGACCATTTTTTTGCAAGGGCGCACAATCCTTATCCTATTTGCTTTGCTTGGCTGCATTTTTTTGGTACAAGGCCCGCCCTGATTTGCACTCTCTTGCATGAAACAGGTGCAAATCGGGATACAAGGGCTTGGTCTGTAGGCAGACAGCCCCCATAAACAGGGATAATTGGGTTAGTAAACTGACTGGTAGTTAATCGTATGTGTGATTTCATGACTGAAGACCAACTGGCCTTTTACAAGGGGCAGATCGAGCGACAGATCGTCGAGCTCGAAGAGCGCCTGAACTCCCAGGCCAGCCAGGCCATCGCCACCGACACCAACGAGATGGCTGATGAAATTGACCGTGCCAGTATCGAGGAAGCCCGCCGTCTGGAGCTGAACCGCATCGAGCACGACAAGCTGCACCTGCGCAAGCTGCGGGGCGCATTGAAGCGCATCAGCGAAGGGGATTTTGGTTACTGCGAATCTTGCGGTGACGAGATCTCCCTCAAGCGGCTGCATGCCCGTCCGGAATCCCGTTTCTGCGTCGAATGCCAGAGCACCAAGGAATTTAACGATACCCACGTGTTCCGTCGCGTCGCCTGATTCTTCGAAGAACCGTCACCATTCTGGTGCAACAGACGCCAGCAAGGCAGGGCCCTGCGCTCAAACCTTGCACAACGCCTCGCAGCAAGATGGTGACAAGTTCTGTTAGACTCCGGACACCTTCCGGAATCTACAGGAGAACAGAGAGTGAAATGGCTCATCAAGCTGTGTTTGTGCCTGCCACTGCTGGCACAAGCACAGGTTCTGACGGTCAAGGTCCCCAGCCGTCCCGTCAACAATCTTGACCAGGAGTACCAGTACAAGCTGCTGGAACTGGCCCTGACCCGCTCCGGGCAACCCTTTCGCATCCAGCCTGTCGAACTCGACCTCAACCAGTTCACCCTCCAACAGCAGCTGAGCAAGGGCAAGACCATCAACGTCTTCTGGATGGGCACCTCCAGCGCACTCGAATCTTCCCTGATTGCCGTCCCCATTCCGCTGTTTCGCGGGCTGGAAGGATTGCGGCTGTCATTCATCCACGCGGATGCCCAAGAGAAGTTCAACCAGATCAATACCCTGGCCGACCTCAAACAGCTGAAGGCGGCGCAAGGGGTCGGTTGGGCCGATAACAAAATTCTGGAAAATGCGGGCATCCCGACCTTCTCCGGCCGATACAGCAGCCTGTTTCGCCTTATCAACGACGGCGACAAGATCGACTTCTTCCCGCGCGCCCTGGTGGAGATCTTCGCCGAGCGCAGCGAACTGGTGGCGCAGTATCCCAACCTCGCCATCGAGCAGCATCTGCTGATCCGCTACCCCTTCGCCCAGTTCTTCTTCGTCAGCCCCGAATACCCCAAGCTGGCCAAGGCGATTCAGACCGGGCTGGAGCGGGCCTATGCCGATGGCAGTTTTATGAAGTTCTTCAATGACAACCCCAAGATCCGCGAAGCGCTCGCCAGCGCCAACCTCGATCAGCGGGTCACCATCGCCCTGCCCAATCCGGATATGACCCCGTTGCTAAAATCCATTCCGGCCCAATATTGGGAGTATCCACCGCAGGGATAAGTATCCCGAGCCCCTGACCACGAAGGTCAGGCAGCGAGAACACAGTGCGCCAGGGAGGTGCCATGAAGGGAATCCAGGAGTGGTTTGCGCAGTACGGCCAGAGTCATCGCCATCCGGTCAACGTCGCCATCCACAAACTGGCGGTGCCGGGCATCTATCTCTGCTCGCTGGCGCTGCTCTGGTGTCTGCCACACGGGCCCTTGCCAGAGCCCCTCAACTGGGCGGCAGTGGCAGCCATTCCGGTGCTGCTGTTCTATTTGCAGCTGTCGTTTTCGCTGTTCGCGGGGATGGCCGGGCTGACCGCGCTCGGGCTGGCCTTCTGCCACCAATGGCAGGGGCCGCTGTTGTGGCCCGCCGTGGCAGCGTTCGTGCTGCTCTGGATAGCCCAGTTTGTCGGCCACAAGATCGAGGGCAAGCGCCCCTCCTTCCTCGCCGACCTGCAATTTCTGCTGATAGGCCCCGCCTGGGTGCTTGCCAGCCTCTATCGTCGCCTGGGCATTCCCTATTGAAGGGGGGCCAGGCCAACAGGAGAGACCATGACACATAACCACACGCGACATAATGCCCTGCGCCGCGCCCTGCCCCTGCTGCTGGGGGCCCTGTTTGCCGGCCCGGCACTGGCCGACAAGGCCGACCCGGTCGGTGAAGTGAGCACAGCCTTCAAGCTGTTTGGCCCCAACCACAAGATCCTGGTGGAAGCGTTCGACGACCCGCGCATCGACGGCGTCGCCTGCTATCTGGCGCGCCCAAAGACTGGTGGCGTCAAAGGCGGGCTGGGACTGGCGGAAGATCCCTCCCACGCCTCCCTGTCGTGCCACCAGATCGGCCCCATCACCCTGCCCGAAAAACTGAAGGCGGGAGAAGAGGTGTTCGATGTCAGCACTTCACTGGTGTTCAAGGAGCAGAAAGTGGTGCGTTTTTACGACAAGAAACGCAATGCACTGGTTTACCTGACCTACAGCACCAAACTGGTGGATGGTTCGTACAAGAGTGCAGTCAGCGCCGTTCCTATTATGCCATGGGGACAATAACCAGCCGGTTTGTCCGGTGATAGCTGACCCATTTTGTTGTAATTTGACGACACACACGCTGCGGAGCACATACCATGAAAGTCGCCGTATTCAGTACCAAGAGCTATGACAAAGAGCATTTCAACCAGGCCAACAGCCAGTACGGCTTCGACCTGGAGTTTTTCGATGTGCGGCTGGAGGCCAAAACGGCCCGACTGGCTCACGGCTTCCCGGTGGTGTGTCTGTTCGTCAATGATGATGCCGACCGCGAGGTATTGACCGAACTGGCTGCCAACGGCACCCAGGTGATCGCCCTGCGCTGCGCCGGTTACAACAACGTGGATCTGGCCGCTGCCAAAGAGCTGGGGCTGAAAGTGGTACGAGTGCCCGCCTACTCCCCCGAGGCGACCGCCGAGCATGCTGTCGGCATGATGATGTGCCTCAACCGCCGCATCCATAAGGCTTATCAGCGCACCCGCGACGCCAACTTCTCGCTGGAAGGGCTGGTCGGCTTCAACATGCATGGCAAGACCGTTGGCGTCATCGGTACCGGCAAGATCGGTCTGGCCGCCCTGCGTATCCTCAAGGGCTTCGGGGTTCGCCTGCTGGTGAACGACCCTTACCAGAATCCGGCAGCCATCGAGCTGGGAGCCGAGTACGTGGATCTCGATACCCTGTTCCGCCAATCCGACATCATCAGCCTGCACTGCCCGCTGTTCAAAGAGAACTACCACCTGTTGAACAAGGAGGCATTCGCCAAGATGAAGGACGGGGTGATGATCATCAACACCAGCCGTGGCGGCCTGCTCGACTCCAACGCCGCCATCGAGGCGCTCAAGACCTCCCGCATTGGCGCGCTGGGGCTGGACGTCTACGAAGAGGAAGAGGATCTCTTCTTCTCCGACAAGTCCAACGAAGTGATCACCGATGACGTGTTCCGCCGTCTGTCCGCCTGCCACAACGTGCTGTTCACCGGCCATCAGGCGTTCCTGACCCGCGAGGCGCTGCACGCCATCGCCGATACCACCCTCGGTAATATCCGCGCCATCGAGAGCCAGGGCCGCTGCGACAACGAAGTGGAATAAGGGCTAATCCCTTCATCCTGTTCTTCATTGCGGTGCGCCGGGTTGTGAGACCCGGCGCCTTCGGGTAGGCTAGCCCCCCTTTTTTATTCAGGAGTCTGGCGCCCATGTTTATCGGATTTGATTACGGCACCTCCAACTGTGCCGTGGCCGTGATGGAACAAGGTAGCCCCAGGCTGCTGAATCTTGGCGCATCCCGCTATCTCCCCTCCACCCTGCATGCGCCCCACCGGGATGCCATCGCCGGTCTGTTGGCCGAAGGGCTGGCCCCCGCCCAGCAGGCGGAGTACCTCAAGCTGCGTGGCCCCGTGGTCACCCGCGCCCAGATGGTTCGCCGCCAGATGCGCGAAGAGGGACTGATCGACGAGCTGAGCTTTGGCGGCGCTGCACTGGAGCGCTATCTGGAAGAGCCGGACGATGGCTACTACATCAAATCGCCGAAATCCTTTCTCGGCGCCTATGGCCTCAAGGCCCCCCAGATCGCCCTGTTTGAAGACATCGTCTGCGCCATGATGCTCCACGTCCGCCAGGAGGCGGAGCAGCAGCTCGGCGCCCCGATCCGCCAGGCGGTGATCGGCCGTCCGGTCAACTTCCAGGGTCTGGCGGGGGAAGAGAGCAACCAGCAAGCTATCGCCATCCTGACCGAGGCGGCCCGTCTGGCCGGTTTCGAGCAGGTGGAGTTCCTCTACGAGCCGGTGGCGGCCGGGTTTGAATTCGAGGCGCGCCTCACCGAAGACGCCGTGGTACTGGTGGTGGATATCGGCGGCGGTACCACCGACTGCTCCATGCTGCGGATGGGCCCCAGCTACCGCGATCAGCTGGATCGCAGCGGCGATCTGCTCGGCCACAGCGGCCAGCGGATCGGCGGCAACGACTTCGATATCCGCCTGACGGTGGAGGGGATGATGCCGCTGCTCGGCATGCACGAGACCCTCAAGACCGGCAAGCCGCTGCCCCACCCGCTGTTCTGGGATGCGGCCGCCATCAACGACGTCAGCGCCCAGAGCCGCTTCTACAGCCTCGACACCGCCCGCCAGCTGCAGGATCTGCAGCTCGACAGCCAGCCCGGCAGCAAGCTGGGGCGTCTGGCCAGCCTGCGGGCCCACAAGCTGAGCCACCAGCTGGTGTGGCGTGCCGAGCAGGGCAAGATCGCCCTCTCGGAGCAGGAACTCAATCGCCAGTCGCTGGCCGAGCTGGAAAAAGGGCTGGAAGCGGAGCTGACCCGCGAACAGCTGGCCAACGCCTCGGCCCTGCTGCTGGAGAAGATTGGCGAGCTGATGGACGAAGCGATTGCCGCCGCCGGTGTGCAGCCGGATCGCATCTTCGTCACCGGCGGTAGCGCCCGCTCGCCGCTGATCGCCAGCTTTATCCGCCAGAAGCTCCCGTCCATCCCGCTTGAGGGGGGGGATGACTTCGGCTCGGTGGCCGCGGGTCTCGCCCGTTATGCCGAGCGGCTGTTCGCCAACTGAGCCGTGAGATAGCGTAAATCGATGGCAACATCACCCGTGTGTTGCCATTAAGCGACAGTCATGCGGGACAAGGGGCGACAGAAGCGGTCGGTCGTCCCCTCTCCCGCCCTGCTCCCGACTGCCCAAAAAGGGTATTCTTGACGCTCCCCCAACCGGAGCCCCCTCATGCCCAGATTGCCCTTTTTGCTGATCCCCCTGTTACTGCTCGCTGGCTGCAGCTCGACCGCCTTTGTTCAGCAAGATCTGCAACACCACCACTGGGTACTGAGCAAACTGGATGGCGAACCGATCGAGGCCCCCCGCGACAATCCCCCCGATTTCGAGATCGGCGAGCACTTCACCGTCAACGGCATCGCCGGTTGCAACCGCTACTTCGGTCAGGGCCATCTGGAAGATGACAAGCTGTGGGTCACCAGTCTGGGCAGCACCGAAATGGCCTGCATGCCGCCGCTCGACACTATCGAACAGGCTGTACTGACCACCCTTACCGAGGGGGCGACCTTGAGCGGTACCAGTCAGAACCTGATCCTGCAGGGCAAACAGCACCGTTTGGAATACACCTTGCGCGACTGGGTGTTCTAGCGCTCACAAAGCCGCATCACAAACAGGAACATGTTGTCCGGCTGTGGCACAATATGAGGCAGAGTTCGCAATGGAGGCTGCCTCAGCCATGTCGATGGATCGCCTGTTTGACAAGATCAAACAACTCCCCACTATTCCCAAGCTGCTGCACGAGTTGATGCAGAGCTTCAACGACGAGAATGCCCGCATCGACGAGATTGCGGCCAAGATCGCCATGGATCAGGTGATCAGCGTCAAAGTGCTGCGGATGGCCAACTCGGCCGCCCTGCGCCGGGGCAACGAAGTGACCTCCATCGAACAGGCGGTGATCCGGCTCGGCTTCAACCGGCTGCGCTCCGTGGTGGTCGCCTCCGGCATCATCGGCACCTTCAAGGCCCCGCCCAGCTTCGACAAGAACAAGTTCTGGACCGAGACCTTCCAGGTCGCCACCATCGCCAAGACCCTGGCGCAGGAGGCCAAGGTGATGGATCCCGAGACCGCCTTCACCTGCGCTCTGATCCACAACATCGGCGAACTGCTTATCCAGAGCACCTTGCCGGAAGAGGCCGAGCTCATCAACATGGCGATCCAGAACGGCAGCAGCCGGGTCGAGGCCCAGCGGGAGATGCTGGGCTACGACTATGCCCAGCTCGGTGCCGAGCTGGCGCGGCGCTGGAACCTCTCCGAGGCCTTCGTCGATGCCATCTCCCAGCAGCTTGACCCGCTCTCCCACGATCCGGTCAGCAAGGAGGCGGTGCTGATCCGCCTCGCCGTGTTTATCTCCTTCGCCTGGAACGCGGGCGTGCCTGCCCAGGCCATCATCGCCCGCTTCCCCAAACCGCTCGCCGACCAGTTGGGACTGGATCCCAAGTCGCTGGCAGGCCAGCTCGAAACATTGCATGAACAGGGTAATGCCCTCGCCGATCTTCTGACTCAATAAGCATCATGACCCATCCGTTTCTGTTTCATCCCCAGGTGGCGCCCTGGTTCAAAGAAAGCGCCGACGCACTGCAATTGACCCTTTTTAGCGAGCTGGATGCGCCGATCCGCGAGGTGTGGCTGCGCCACGAGCCGGATAACGAGGAGTTCCTGATCCCGATGACAGCGGTCTCCACCCGCGATCGGCTACAGGTGTGGCAGGCGACCCTGCCGCTCATCAAGGGACAGGATATCCACCTCTACAGCTTCAAGTGCCTCACCGACGAGGAGCAGTGGTGGCTGCACGGGGCGGGCGTCAGCGCGTCCATGCCGCCACGGGAGCAGCATTTTCGCTTCAACAGCCTGCACCAGCCACCGGCCTGGGTGCAGGATCAGGTGTTCTATCAGATCTTCCCCGACCGTTTCTGCAACGGCGATCCGTCGCTGAGCGTCAAGCATCACGAGTACGAGTACCGTGGCAAAGCGGTGATCAGCAAGGCCTGGGGCGAGCCGGTCAGTCGTCATGAAGAGGGCCACGGCGCCTGCGAATTTTACGGCGGCGATCTGGCGGGCATCGATGCCAAGCTGCACTACCTGCAATCCCTCGGGGTGACGGCGCTCTACCTCAACCCCATCTTCGATTCGCCGAGCAACCACAAGTACGACACTCAGGACTACTTCAAGGTGGATGCCCACCTCGGCAGCAACGAGCAGTTCGCCGAGCTGACCCGCAACCTGCACCAGCGTGGCATGAAGATCATCCTCGATGCGGTGGTCAACCACACCTCTACCGAACACCCCTGGTTCTGCCCACCACTGGGCGCCCAGAGCAACCCGGATTCGCCGTGGCGCAGCTTCTACACCTTTGACAAAGAAGGGGATTACGTCAGCTGGAAGGGCATTCGCAGCCTGCCCAAGCTCGACTTCTCCTGCGAGAAGGTACAAGACGCCGTCTATCGGGCCGACGACGCCATCCTCCGTTACTGGATGCGCGCCCCCTACCAGATCGATGGCTGGCGCTTTGACGTCATCCACATGCTGGGCGAGCGCGGCACCGCCGAGGGCAATCGCAGCCATGTACGCGCCATTCGCGGGGCAGTGAAGCAGGAGAACCCGGACGCCTATGTGCTCGGCGAACACTTCTTCGAGGCGAGCCAGTGGCTGCAAGGAGATCAGGAGGACGGTGCCATGAACTACTACGGCTTCGCCCATCCGATCCGCGCCTTCCTGGCTGGCAAGGACATCGCCTACCACCCCATCAAGATCAGCGCCGAAGAGCTGGATCGCTGGCTCAAGCTGGCGCGGGCCCACATCCCGTTCAAGAACCAGCTGGCCCAGTTCAACCTGCTGGACAGCCACGATACCGCCCGCTTCCTCCACCTGCTGGGTGAAGACAAGCAGCGGATGCAGCTGGCCGCCACCCTGCTGCTCACCTATATCGGTGTGCCCTCCATCTACTACGGCGATGAAGTGGGACTCTCCGGCGGCAACGACCCGGACTGCCGCCGCTGCTTCCCGTGGGATACCACAGACTGGGATCACGTGCTGCACGACCACTATCGCCGGCTGATCCAGATCCGCCGCCAGCGCCCCTCGCTGCGCCGTGGCGATATCCAGACCCTCTATGCCGGCCCGCACAGCTATGTGTTTGCCCGCACCCTGCAGAGCGATCAAGTGGTGGTGGCCTGCAACCGCCACCCGAGCGAGCCGCGCACCATCAGCCTGCCCCTGTGGCAGACCGCCAGCCCTGCCAGCCGTTTCACCGACGCCTTCAACGGCGAGAAATTTGAAGTGGTGCAGGGCGAGGTACAGCTCACCATCCTGGCCAACTCGGCGAGAGTGCTGATCTCCAGCTGAGTGGGCAACTGACATGCTGAAAAACAAAACCGGAGCCCAAGGCTCCGGTTTTTGATTCCGCTCAATCCACCATGACGTCTGGCCTCTAACCAGCCGCCATCAGTAGTTGATGCTGACGTAGGGCACTTCCGGCACCTGCCAGTGCTGCTTGAGGTATACGGTGAGCACGAAGAAGAAGTTGGCCAGCAGGTTAGCGAAGCGATAGAGAATGGGATCGAAGGCCACCCCGCTCTCTTCCAACCGGACCAACAGCCGCACCACCTTCTTGCTGCCGCAGCGGCACAGATGGAGGGTGGGAATGGGCTGTGGCCCCTGTGGCAGCACAAAACCGGTGACGCTGCCGCGACTCGCCTCGTTGTAGTGGTCGTAACGGGCCTTGAGCCACTCAAGATCTGCGTCGAAGATCCCCAGCTTGCCGCGCACCGAGCCGTTGAGGTTATAGATAAGGCGCTGCAACGCCGCGAGATCCGCCAGCATGGGCTCGGTATCGGCATCCGGCGCAAGGTGTGACAGCACGGCCCCGACCTGACAACAGAGCTCGTCGGTGGCGATTTCAAAATCACATTTGAGCGAGGTTTCGAAGATAAAGGGGTAGCAGAGCTCGCGCTTGTCTCTTGGCTTCTTGGGGTTCATGGGGCAACCGGATTGGAGAAAAGGCCAGTTTGCCAGCCCCGGGAAGGGCTGGCAAACGGCAGGTCATTACTTGCGTTACGCGCTGTGGCTCAGGCGTTCTTACTGGCGGGCTCGGTGGAGGGCTGGAACTGGTTGATCATCCGCAGCGCCTCTAGCATCCGCTGGTTGAAGCTGGTGAAGCGATCGACCTGCGCCGGTTCCTCTTCTCCTCTCGCGGCCAGCACGGCCGGGGTCAGCGCCTGTTGCTGGGATGGTGGCAGCAGGGTATCCGCCTGTTTCTGCACCTGATCCAGCTTGGGCAGGTAGTCTGCAAACGGCTTGATCAGATCCTGCAGGGAGTGCGCCCCCTGATAGGTCTGGCTCAGCTTGACGCTCTGCTTGAGCTTGAGGGAGTAGGAGGCCAGCTGGCTGTCATCCAGTTTCAGCTCGCCCGCCTTGTCCAGCAGATCCTCGAAATTGCCGGAGAAGAAGCTCCCCGCCAGCTCGTCGATCCCCTTGACCAGCTTACCGATGGACTCCATCTCGTCGCTGCTGAGATCTCCCTCCAGCGAGAAGCTGAAGCTCTGGCTCGATTTGAGGCTGAACTGGCTGCCGCTCTCGCTGGTCTGGGACTTGGTCTGCCAGCTGTCGTTAAAGCGCAGCACCACCTTGTCGCCATCCTTGGTCTGGATCTCCAGATAACCCTGCTGGCGACTGGCCATCTCGGCCTGCCCCATGTCGGTCGGAGAGACCTTGCCGAAGAACTCCTTCTCGAACTCCTCGAGCCCTTTCTGGATCAACTTGTAGCTCTGATCGATACCGGTTTTGATATCGTCGTTGTCAGTCGCCCACTTGCCGAGTTGCTTCTTCGCCTCGTCAAAGCCCTTGTCGACCCCCTTGCGGGCCTGCTCCATCATCCCGGTCAGGTCGTCATCAGATTTGCCATCGGCCCGCGCGGCACCGAGCCGCCCGGTCACGAACTGCAGCACGTTGTCCGCCACCGACTGGAAGTCGAACAGGGTCTCCGGGGTGATCTCCTCAGGCTCTTTCACCTTCGGCGCCTGATAGCCCTGGCCGTTGATCTCCAGCGAGAACTGCAACGCCTGCTGGATCAGCACCTGCGCCCACTTGGGCGGCTTGTGCAAGGAGACCTCCTCCTCGCTCTTGACCTGTTTCTGCTCCGCCTGTTGGGGCGATTTGGGAGAAACACCCACTCCCTTGGGTTGGGCTGCGCCCACGCCTTCGATCTGCATAATGTGTCCTCCCACCATGCCTGTAGATCAGCTATCGGCCTGACTGAACACTTCTTGACCACAAAATGCTGGACAATCTGCCGCTGGCTTTTAAAATCGGGCCCCTTTGGGTGGCCTGTTGCCTTCCCCCGATTTCGACCCGGCCCGGCCGGTGTGCATGTGAGGTATTTATGACCCAGTCCCAACAGCCTTCCGCGAACGCTCCGGCGCCCAGAACCGCGGCCGACTATCAGGCCCAACTCGACGAAAAGCGCGCTCGCCTCACCGAGCTGTTTGCCGGCTTCACCCTCCCGGCGCTGGAAGTACACAGCTCGCCGGCGGAGTACTACCGGATGCGCGCCGAATTTCGCATCTGGCACGAAGGGGATGACCTCTTCCACTGCATGTATGCCCCGGCGACCAAAGAGATCATCAAGATAGATCACTTCCCCACCGCCAGCCGCCTCATCAACCAGTTGATGCCGCTGCTGCTGGAGGGGCTGCGCCCGCACCCTGTGCTACGCCGCAAGCTGTTCCAGATTGACTACCTCTCCACCCAGTCCGGCCAGATCATTGTCAGCCTGCTCTATCACCGCAAGCTGGAGGCCGAATGGCAACAAGCCGCCGAAGTGCTGCAGGCCGATCTGCGCGCCAAGGGGTTCGAGCTGCAATTGATTGGCCGCGCCCACAAGCAGAAGATCTGTCTGGGGGATGACTTCGTCATCGAACAGCTCAACGTGGCGGGTCGCCAGCTCATCTACAAGCAGGTGGAGAACAGCTTCACCCAGCCCAACGCCGCCATCAACGAGCAGATGCTGGCCTGGGCGCTGGATGTGACCAAGGGGAGCGAAGGGGACCTGCTGGAGCTCTATTGCGGCAACGGCAACTTCTCCATCGCGCTGGCGCAGAACTTCCGCAAGGTGCTGGCCACCGAGATCGCCAAGCCGAGCGTCGACTCCGCCCAGTTCAACATCGCCGCCAACGGCGTCGACAACCTGATCATCCTGCGCATGTCGGCCGAGGAGTTCACCATGGCGATGCGTGGCGAGCGGGAGTTCAACCGCCTCAAGGGGGTCGATCTCAAGAGCTACCAGTGCAACACCATCTTCGTCGACCCGCCCCGCGCCGGTCTGGACGATGCCACCGTCAAGCTGGTGCAGGAGTACGACAACATCCTCTACATCTCCTGCAACCCCGAGACACTGCAGGCCAACATGGCCGTGCTGGGCGAAACCCACGAAATCGCCCGTTTCGCCCTGTTCGACCAGTTCCCCTGGACCCATCACATGGAAGCCGGGGTCTATCTGCGCCGCAAGGCCGGTTGATTCAGGCAGACAGGAAAACAACAACAGGGCCGGATGGCCCTGTTTTGTTATTGACTGAACACCGGCCTCACTCCAGCCGGAAGTGACCCACGATCTCCCGCAGCCGGTCGTAGGTCTGCTGCATCGCCGCGGAGCTGGCGACCGTCGCTTCGCCATTGTGGGTCAGCTGGCGGATCACTTCAGCGATGGCGCTCATGTTGCGATTGATCTCTTCGGCCACCGCGCTCTGCTGCTCCGCCGCCGTGGCGATATGGCTGATGAGATCGTTGATCTCCACTACTTCCCCTGCCATCAGATCCAGCGACTCGTTGACCCTGGTAGTGTTCTCGGCCGCCCCCTGACAGCTCTGCTTGGTGTTGCCCATGGCATCCACCACCGTTTGAGTGCCCCGCTGCAAACTGGCCAGCATGGTCTGGATCTCGGCTGTGCTCTGCTGGGTACGGGCCGCGAGGGAACGCACTTCGTCTGCCACCACCGCAAAGCCACGCCCCTGTTCACCAGCGCGGGCCGCCTCGATGGCGGCGTTGAGGGCCAGCAGGTTGGTCTGTTCGGCAATGCTGCCGATCACCCCCAGCACAGAGCCAATCTGCTGCACATCCTGCTGCATCGCCTCGATGGAGCGAGCAGTGGCTTCCACTTCGTCCACCAGCGCCATCACGCTGGCCATGGCCTGATCCACTACCTGACGGGACTGGCTCGCCAGCTGCTGGCTCTGGCCGGTGAGCTGAGCGGTGCTGGCCGCACTCTCGGAGACGGAGACCGCGGTGCGGCTCATCTCGTTGATGGCAGTCACCACCTGCTCGGTCTCGCGCACGTGGTCCGCCAGCAGGGACTCGGCGGCGCCGGTCTGGCTGGCCAGCCCTTCTATACCACTGTTGAGCTGGCCGCTCGCCTGCCGCACCTCCCCCATCATCTCCTGCAGCCGCTCGATAAAGCGATTTATCCCGGCCGAGATCTGGCCCAGATCATCCTTGCTAGTCACCGCCAGCCGGCGGGTGAGATCGCCACTGCCGCGGGAGAGCTCCAGCACCAGATCCCGCAGCGAGAGGATGGGGCGATAGGCCACGTTGAGCGCCAGCATCGCCAGCACCATCACCACGATCGCCACGCCGCACAGCGCCATGATGATCTGGCCGTTGAGGGCCCGGGTCATGGCCCGGATGTAATCGAGGTCGATGTAGCCGGTCAGCGTCCAGCTGCTGCCGCGAATATCCAGCTGGTTGGGGCGCGATTCGCTCTCCCCCTGCGGCTTGCTGTCATAGAGGCTGTTGCCCTGACTGTCGGCCAGCGTGAAGTAGCGGCCATCGCCACTCATCTTCTCCAGCAGGCTTTTGAACTCGCTCATGTCGAGGTAGTAGAGATAGGCGGAATCGGCACCGCGCGGCACCAGAATGGTGATGACCGGCTTGCCATCCACCTGTTGCAGCGGGCTGACGGTGATCTGGTTGTTGGCGGCGGGGATCAGCTTGCGCAGGGCATCGACTTTGGCGCTGTCGTTGATGACCCCGTTCACGTCGAAGGCCATGTCGCCGATCACCTTGACGATGTTGTGAAAGCCGGTCTCTTGCAGGGTCTTCTTGACGTTGGTCACCCCGAAGTTGAGGTTGGCGGCCAACAGGATTTTCTGATTGATGTCGCTGGCCAGCTTCTCTTTGACCAGAGTGATCTGCTCGTTGATGTTGTGGGTGGCCTGAGTGCGAATGTAGCCACTGATGAAGTGATTCACACTGAGTCCGGCGGTGCCGATGGTGACCAGAATGGCCAGGAGCAGCAAGAGGTAAATCTTGACCTTGAATGGCATGGGTTCCCTCCAGAAGAGAGGGCTGGCAACGCCAACCCTCCCTGCCAATCATTATTTCTTCTTGGCGTACTTCATGGAGTCCAACGCCACCGCCAGAATGATGATGCCGCCCTTGATGATGAACTGCCAGTAAGGGCTGACGCCGATATAGGTCAAACCATAGTTGATCAGGGTGAAGATAAGTACGCCGGTGATCACACCTGCGACAGTTCCCACCCCGCCGGCAAACGACACCCCGCCCACCACGCAGGCCGCGATGGCGTCGAGCTCGTACATGAAACCGAGGTTGTTGGTGGCACTGCCGATCCGGCCCGCTTCCAGCATGCCGCCGAAGGCGTAGAAGACCCCCGCCAGCGCATAGATCATCACCAGATTGACCGCCACGTTGACACCGGAAACCTTGGCCGCTTCCGGGTTGCCGCCGATGGCGAAGATGTTCTTGCCAAAGCGGGTCTTGTTCCACAGCACCCAGACAAAGACGCTGGCGATGGCCGCGTAGAAGGTGAGGTACGAGAGCTTGAAGCCGCCGATCCGGATAAACCCCTGGGCGAAGCTGGAGAAGCGGGGGTCAAACCCAGCCACTGGCGAAGCCCCGACCGAGTCGAAGTAGAGGGAGTTGATACCGTAGACGATGATCATGGTGCCCAGGGTGGTAATGAACGGGGTAACGTTCAGGTAGGCCACGATCAGACCGTTGACCAGACCAATCAGCGCCCCCACCACACACACCAGCAGGATCACCGCAGGAATGGGCACCTCCCCCAGCGTCGGGAACACCTTGTTGACGTTGGTCAGCGCCTGCAACATGGTTGCCGCGATGAGTGCCGCCAGACCGACCTGACGACCGGCCGAGAGATCCGTCCCCTGAGTGATAATGATGCCCGCCACCCCCAGTGCGATGATGACCCGCACCGAGGACTGGGTCAGGATGTTGCTGAAGTTGGTGAGGCTCAGGAAGGAGGGCTCCTGGATCACGATGACCATGAGCAGCACCAGCAGCACCAGATAGATGGCGTTTTCCTTGAGCGCCTGCATCAGATTGAAATTTTTAGCCGACTCCATAAATGTCTTCCTGTCTCTAGAGGTACAGAGATGCCAGGCGCAGTATCTCGCTCTGGTCAGTTTCTTTGGTATTGACGATCCCGGCGACCCGGCCATTGCTCATCACCATGATACGGTCGGTGATCCCCAGCAATTCCGGCATCTCTGACGAGATGATGATGATCCCTTTGTCCTTCTTCGCCAGCTCCAGGATGAGCTGGTAGATCTCGAACTTGGCCCCGACGTCGATGCCGCGGGTGGGCTCGTCGAGCATCAGGATCTCCGGCTGGGTCAGCAGCCAGCGGCCGATGATCACCTTCTGCTGGTTGCCCCCGGAGAGGGAACCGATCTGGGTCTGCTGGGTCGGCGTCTTGACCCGCATGGAGTCGATCACCCACTGGGTATCGCTCTTCATCTTGTTGTCGCTGAGCAGCCCCATGGAGCCCTTGTAGCTGTCCATGTTGGCGATCAGGGAGTTGAAGGCGATATCGAGCCGGGAGTAGATACCGGTGGAGCGGCGCTCTTCCGTCACCAGCGCAAAGCCGTTGCGGATCGCTTCGTGAGCGTTGTGGTTGGCCACCTCTTTGCCGTGCAGCTTGATGCTGCCTTGGCTGCGATCGCGAATACCGAACAGGGTCTCGACGATATCGGTGCGCTTGGCCCCCACCAGTCCGGCGATGCCGAGGATCTCCCCCTTGTGCAGGTTGAAGGTCACATCCTGAATGGAGGGCTGGTTCTTCGCCGTCAGGTGTTCGATCTCGAGGATCACCTCTTTCGGCTGGTTGGTTTTTTCCGGGAAGCGCTGGGTCAGTTCACGGCCGACCATCATCCCGATGATCTGATCCATGGTCATGCCCTTGAGCGGCTGGGTTGCCACCCACTGGCCATCCCGCAATATGGTGATCTCGTCACAGAGCTGGAAGATCTCCTCCATCTTGTGAGAGATGTAGACGATGCCGCACCCCTTCTCCTTCAACTTGTTGATGATCTTGAAGAGGTGGTTCACCTCTTTCTCGGTCAGGGAGGAGGTGGGTTCGTCCATGATGACGATCTTGGCATCGTAGGAGAACGCCTTGGCGATCTCGATCATCTGCATCTGGGAGACCGACAGGGTCGCGACCTTCACCTTGGGGTCGATGTCGATATCCAGCTCATCGAAGATGCGCTTGGTGTCGTCATACATCTTGCCGTGGTCGATAAACCACCCCTTGGTGGGGTAGCGGCCGAGCCACATGTTGTCCATCACGGTACGCTGCAGCACCAGGTTGAGCTCCTGATGCACCATGGAGACGCCATTTTCCAGCGCCTCTTTGGAGGAGGTGAAGTTGATCTCCTGCCCCTTGAAGAAGATCTTGCCCTGATCCTTCTCGTAAATGCCGAACAGGCACTTGAGCAGTGTGGATTTTCCCGCTCCGTTCTCGCCCATCAACGCATGCACAGAATGAGGACGGACCCGTAAATTGACATTATCGAGTGCCTTGACGCCGGGAAAGCTCTTACTGACGTCAATCATCTCCAACAGCCATTCTGATTGTTGCTGTGTTGTCATATCAGCCATCACATCTGGTTGAAAAAAGGGCAAGGGGATCTCCCTTGCCCTGGAGGAGGGAATTACTCGAATTGGGACAGGTTGTCTTTATCCACACCGACGTAGGCAACACGCACTACCTTGTCGACGATATTCCACTTGGTGCCTTCACCGGCCGGTTTGCCTTCAGCCAGGTTCTTGGTCAGCTCGAAGGTGGCCTTGGCCTGGTTGGCCGCATCGTTCAGCACGGTACCCGCCATGGCACCGCTCTTGACCATGGCCAGCGCTTCCGGCAGCGCATCGACGCCGAATACCGGAATGGCAGTCTTGCCCTGGGCTTTCAGTGACTCGACTGCACCCATTGCCATGCCGTCGTTGTTGGCGATGACCACTTCGATCTTGTTGGCGTTGGGGCCGGAGATCCAGGCGTCCATCTTGTCTTTCGCCATAGCGGTATCCCACATACCGGTATCCATGTGCAGTTGCTCGGTCTTGACGCCGCCATCGTTCAGGGTCTTGACCACGTAGGAGGTGCGCGCTTCGGCATCCGGGTGGCCCGGCTCCCCTTTCAGCAACACGAACTGGATCACGCCATCCTTGTTCAGATCCCACTCCGGATGGGCTTTCCAGTGTTTGGCAATCAGCTGACCCTGGATGATCCCTGACTCCTTGGAGTCGGTCCCCACGTAGTAGGCCTTGTCGTAGCTGGCCAGGTCGGTAGCGCTCGGCTCCTTGTTGTAGAAGACCACCGGGATATCTTCGCCACGGGCTTTCTCAATCACCACCGGGGCCGCAGCGGGGTCAACTAGGTTGATGGCCAGCGCCTTCACCCCTTTGGCCAGCAGCACATCGATCTGGTCGTTCTGCTTGGACTGGTCGTTCTGGGAGTCGTTCATCAGCAGTTCCACCCCCGGAGTGGCTGCCGCCTCCTTCTCGATGGCCTTACGCACGACCGCCATGAAGTTGTCGTCGTATTTGTAGACGGTTACCCCGATACGGGTGTCAGCCTGGGCATTGGCTCCAGCCATCATGCCCATCAGCAGGGCGGCAACAGTGGTCAGTTTTTTCATTATGTGTGCTCCGATGTGTCTATCTGTGTTGTAGGGTGGCGAGCAATTGAGCAAACGCCAATCAATGTAATCAGTTTGTTGTCATTTCTTCTGTGATCATGACGACAAAATGAAAACGTTTACACTCTGTTACATTGAAACTTTATATTTATTTTTCAAATACATATAAATAAAAATCAGATTTGAGACTCAATCTTTCCCACAGCATTGAGGCTAGTCGTTACTGGTCTGTTGTCAAAATGGCGCACTGGCTCGACAGTCGCCTCCATAGCTGGCTTAACGGAGAGTGCAGCCCCAACGGTAACGACGCTCGAGCAGTTGATACTCGGGACGCACGCTCTGGCTCCAGGAGTCATCCCCGCCCACCCCCATATGGGCGCCATCGAGGCAGACCCACAGCCCCTCTTCGGCCACCAGATCGCTCTGGTGACGAGCAGCGGCCAGCTGTTGCTGACTGAAGCGGCTAGCACTGAAATGGAAGGTGCCGCTCACCGTCGTGCTGCCCAGCTGCAACTGGCGGGTATCGCAGCGCAAGCCGTTGTCACTCGGGAAAACATAAGGGGTGTGCATGGCCTCCAGCGGCAAACTCCAGCGCCCCAGATCGGCGCCCAGCAGGCGATCCGGATAGTTTTCGTGCGGCCCACGCCCCAGCCATTCGGCTCGCGCTGGCACCTCGGCCAGATGAAGCAGCAGGCCAATCCGCGGCAGCGCCTGCGCCAGCTCGGTCTCTATCTCGAGGCTCATGGCGCCATCGTCGGTAAAGCTGTGATGCCAGTGACTCACCAGCAGCAGCTCATCGTGGTGGAAGTAGCCATGACTGACCCGGATATCCCCTCCGGCGACCGCGATCCCCAGACAGCGGTGCTGCCACTGACCGAGACCACACGCCTGCCAGCGGGCAATCCAGGAGTTGGGGTCGGCGTGATCCGCTTCGCTGGTGCCGATGTCGTTGTCGAGCGGCGCCCGGTAGAAGTGATCCATGATCGGCGCCAGCAGCTGCTCCTGCCCCGATTTTTGCCAACTGGTGATACGGCCGCTCTGCTTGTCGAGCCACCACTGGCTGCTTGCGGCGGTGATCCGCCAGCCATCCGGCTGCTCGCTCAGGGTGGCGGCCGCGACCGGCGCAGGCAAAGCAAGGGGGGTCGGCAGGGTGAACTGCTGACGGGCGACCTTGTGATCCGCCTGCGACCAGAGGGTGGCCTGTGGCTGAACGATGGCAAGATCGAGCCAGGCCAGTGAGCCTGCCGCAAAGGGGGGCAACGCCTCGCTCAGGGTCAACTCGACCACCCCCTGTGGCGCCAGCTCAAGGGAGAACTCCCCCTGCTGCTGCACATGGCCGTTCTCGCACAGCTGCCAGCAAAGCCGCTCGTTGTCGGTTTCCCGAAACAGGTATTCGCTCTCGATCCGTACCCGCAGCGGGGTGTGCTCGAGCAGGGTGAAGCGGAACGGCTGCTGGGCACGTTTTGCCTCGAACAGGGTGGGATGGGGGGTGCGATCCGGGAACAGCAGACCGTTGCAGCAGAACTGGCGATCGTTTTGCACATCACCGAAGTCGCCACCATAGCCCCAGTAGTGGCGGCCATCAGCGGTGTATTTGTCGAGCCCCTGATCGACCCAATCCCAGACAAAGCCGCCTTGCAGACGTGGATGATCGCGAAACGCCTGCCAGTAGTGGGCGTAGCCCCCCAGACTGTTGCCCATGGCGTGGGCGTACTCGCAGAGGATCAGCGGTCGGCTCTCGCCGGGCAGGCCGATCCACTTGGCCAGCGCCCACTTGGGCACCGCCGGGAAGGGTTGATCCTGATGGGTTCTGGCATACATGGGGCAGATGATGTCGGTGGCCGGGGTATCGGCCCCGCCCCCCTCATACTGCACCGGACGGCTCGGGTCGCTGCGCTTAATCCAGCCATACATGGCATCGTGGGCAGGGCCGTAACCCGACTCGTTGCCGAGCGACCAGATGATGATGGAGGGGTGGTTGAAATCCCGTGCCACCATGCGGGTCGCCCGCTCCAGAAAGGCGTTGCTCCAGGCGGGATCCTGCGCCAGCCGCCCCATGGGGGTCATGCCGTGGGTCTCCAGATTCGCTTCATCCACCACATAGAGACCGAGTCGATCGCACAGGCGATAGAAGTCGGGGTGGTTGGGATAGTGGGAGCAGCGCACCGCATTGAAGTTGTGCCGCTTCATCAGCAGCAGATCCCGATCCATGGTGGCGCGATCGATGGCATAACCCTTGGCGGGATGGTGTTCATGACGGTTGGCACCACGAATAAGCAGCGGCTGACCGTTGACCCGCAGCAGGCCACCACGGATCTCCACCACCCTAAAGCCCACATCGCACGCTTCGCTCTCGATGGCCTGGCCCTGCTCGTCCAGCAAGGTCAGGGTCAGACGATAGAGATGGGGCGTCTCGGCGCTCCACTTGCGCGGCGCAGCCACATCGATCCACAGCTCGGCGCGATCGTCATACGCCCCTTTTTCATCAATGGCTTGGGTGCCGATCGGCTGGCGCAGGGTCGCGACCCGCTCGCCACCGTCATATAGATTGGCCTCCACCGACAGACCGGCCCCATTGGCCACTTGCAGGGCAATCTTGAGACGGCCATCCCGATAGCAGGCATCCAGTTCAGGCGTCACCCGCATATCCATCAGATGGCGGGTCGGTTTGTGCAGCAAGGTGACGGAGCGGAAGATCCCCGACAGCCACCACATATCCTGATCTTCCAGATAGGAGCCGTCGGACCAGCGCAGCACCAGCACCGCCAGCCGGTTGCGACCGCTCTGCAGATATGGGGTCAGATCGAATTCGGCGGGCAGGCGGCTGTCCTGAGAGTAACCGACCCAGCGGCCGTTGCAGAAGAGGTGGAAGGCGCTACTCACCCCGTCGAAGATGATTCGGCTCTGACCGCTGGCCAGCCAGTCGGCGGACAGTTCGAACTCGCGTGAGTAGCAACCGGTGGGGTTCTCTGCTGGCACTCGCGGCGGATCGCAAGGAAAGGGGTACTTGATATTGGTGTAGATGGGGCCATCGGTGAGCGGCCGCGCAGCCGGATAGGTGGCATCCAGCTGCCAGTTGCCCGGCACTGTAATGGGGCAGGCATCCACCAGATCCTTCGCCAGCCAGCTCTCGGGCACCAATTCGGGAGCGGCAAAGAAGGAGAAGCGCCACTCGCCATCGAGCAAGAGACGGGAGGAAGAGGCCAGATCACCCCTGGCATCCGTTTCGCTGCGCCAGCTGAACATGGGGGTATGGGCTGCCAGCCGGTTTACCGACGTAATGGCCTGAGTCTGCCAATCCTGACGCGCCACTATCTCCCTGAGCATTCACTCTCTCCCTGCTGATTGGAAAACGTATTCAGTCTAGAGAAGTATGACGCAGGGAACGGCGATCTCGCTCACACAGATGTAAACGATTACACCAATTTTGTTAAGTAAAGCGGAGTAAAAATGATTAAAAATAGGTAAAACAATAACTGTGCAAGAAACGGCCCTGAACAGGGCCGCAAAAGGGGGCTATCCGGCCCGAACCGGTGCCACCGAGTGGCGATTGATCAGGGTGGGGGTATAGATCCTGCTCTGGGTCGCGTCACTCTCCCCCGCCGCCAGCTGAATGGCCAGCTTGGCCGCCTGGGCCGCCATCAGCTCGATGGGATAGCGCATGGTGGAGAGCTTGGGCCTCAGGTATCTGGCATAGATGATGTCATCGAAGCCCACTACCGAGACCTCCTCCGGCACTCGCAGGCCGTTGTCCGCCAGCACTGAGATGGCGCCCGCCGCCATGGCATCGTTATAGGCCACCACGGCGGTCACCTTGAGCCCCTTGGCCAGCAGGTTGAGCATGGCACGCTCCCCCCCCTCCTCGTTCGGGGTGCCACTCTCGATAAGCTCGGGATCGGCTGCCAGACCGGCTTCCATCAATCCATCCTGATAGCCTTGCAGACGCAAGGTGGCATCCTCGATGGCGTGATCCGAGCTGATAAAGGCGATATGGCGGTGACCCAGTTCGATCAGGTGGCGAGTCGCCGTAGCCGCACCCAGCCGGTTGTTGAGGGCGATGCAGCGCCCCTTGAGGGCCGGAATATCGCGGTTGATCAGCACCATGCCGGGCACCCGCATGGCGTAATCGTAAAGCTCTTCGTCGCTCAGCGCCTTGCTGTGCACCACCAGCGCCTCGCAACGCTTGCCGATCAGCAGCTCGATCGCTTCACGCTCCTGACGCGCCTTGTGAAAACCGTTACCCATCAGCAGGTGAAGGTTCTGCTCGACGGCGATGCCGGAGACCCCCTTCACCAGTGCACCGAAGAAGGGATCCGCCACGTCACCGACCACGACGCCCATGGTGTCACAGGTCTGGCTGACCAGAGCCCGCGCGTTGGCGTTGGGGGTGTAGCCCAGTTCGGCCATGGCCTTCTGCACCACTTCGCGAGACGCGGCGCTGGCCTTGGGGGAGTTGTTCATCACCCGTGAAACCGTTGCCACCGACACATTGGCCAAACGGGCGACATCCTTGATGGTGCTCATGCTGTTTTCACTTCTTTCACTGTGCAATAGAGCGCCATTATACCCAGCAAACCCATTGAAAACAGGGGTGAAATAAATATCTGCTGTCAGGATAATCACAAAAACAGTGTAATCGTTTACACCATTTTGCAAGCAAGCTCACAGTTTGGTCGCCACACCCTCGGCTAGACTCCTTCCAGACACTTTTCAGTGGAGAGCAAGATGAACGTTCTGGTCACCGGCGGCTGCGGATATATTGGCAGCCACACCTGTCTGGCCCTGCAAGCGGCAGGTATGAATCCCGTGGTGGTCGACAACCTCTGCAACAGCAAGCGCAGCGTATTGACTCGAGTCGCGGCTATCAGCGGCCAGCAACCCCTGTTCTATCAAGGGGATATTCGTGATGCAGCCCTGCTGGAGCGGATCTTTGCCGAACAGCAGATCGATGCTGTGATCCACTTTGCCGCCCTGAAAGCGGTCGGTGAATCGACCCGCATTCCACTGGATTACTACGAGAATAACCTCGGCGGCACCCTCACCCTGCTGCAGGCGATGAAACGGGCTGGCGTGCACAATCTGGTGTTCAGCTCCTCGGCCACCGTCTATGGCGATCCCGCCAGCCTGCCGATCCGCGAGGATTTCCCCCGCAGCGCCACCAACCCCTACGGGCGCTCCAAGCTGATCATCGAGGAGATCCTCGAGGATCTGCAGCTGGCCGAGCCCCACTGGAGCATGACCCTGCTGCGCTACTTCAATCCGGTCGGCGCCCACGAATCGGGCACCATGGGTGAAGACCCGCAAGGGATCCCCAACAACCTGATGCCCTATATCACCCAAGTGGCCATCGGCCGTCGCGACTGCCTGTCAGTCTTTGGAAACGATTACCCCACCCCGGACGGCACCGGCGTGCGCGACTACATCCATGTAATGGATCTCGCCGAAGGGCACGTCAAGGCGCTGCAACACTGCGCCGGCAAGGGTGGCGTGCACACCTACAACCTGGGCACCGGCCAGGGCCAGAGCGTGTTGCAGCTGGTCGCCGCTTTCTCTGCTGCCTGTGGCAAGCCGCTGCCATTTCGCATCGAGCCGCGTCGCCCGGGCGATATCGCCGCCTGCTGGGCCGATCCGGCCAAGGCGCAGCGTGAACTGGGCTGGCAGGCGACCCGCAACATCGACGCCATGTGCGCCGACAGCTGGCGCTGGCAATCCGCCAATCCGAACGGTTACGAGGAGTAGGCCTGCCTGCTCCCTGTTAATAGACGACCCTATTTTTCAATACCTTATTCAGGAGAGATGATGTTCAACCCCGTCGATCATCCCCATCGCCGCTTCAACCCGCTGACCGGCCAGTATGTGCTGGTCTCCCCCCATCGGGCCAAACGCCCCTGGCAGGGACAGGTGGAGAAGGTGAGTCAGGCCCCCAAACAGGCCCACGATCCCGACTGTTTCCTCTGCGCGGGCAACACCCGGGTCACCGGCGACATCAACCCCGACTACAAGGGCACCTTCGTTTTTACCAACGACTTCGCCGCCCTGATGCAGGATACCCCGGCCGCCAATAGCGCCAGCGATCCCCTGCTGAAGCTGGAAGCCGCCCGCGGCACCAGCCGGGTGATCTGCTTCTCGCCGGATCACGGCAAGACCCTGCCCGAGCTGCCGTTGCTCGCCATCGAAGGGGTGATCACCACCTGGAGGGATCAGGTCGCCGAGTTGTCGGCCCAGTGGGAGTGGGTGCAGGTATTTGAAAACAAAGGGGCCGTTATGGGCTGCTCCAACCCGCACCCCCACGGCCAGATCTGGGGCAGCGATTTCCTGCCCAACGAGATCGCCCGCGAAGAGCAGCACCAGCGTGACTGGCTGGCCGAGCATGGCCGCCCCATGCTGCTGGAGTATGTGGAGCGGGAGCTGGCGGATCGCTCGCGCATCGTGGTAGATACCGAACACTGGCTTGCCGTGGTCCCCTTCTGGGCCGCCTGGCCGTTCGAAACCCTGCTGCTGCCCAAGGCGCACGTCCCCTCCATGCTCAATATGACCCAGGCCCAGCAACAGGATCTGGCGGTAGCGCTCAAGGAGCTCACCAGCCGTTACGACAACCTGTTCGAGTGCAGCTTCCCCTACTCCATGGGCTGGCACTTTGCCCCGCCCAAATCGGATTGCCCCGAGGCGTGGCAACTGCACGCCCACTTCTATCCGCCACTGCTGCGCTCCGCCACCGTGCGCAAATTTATGGTGGGCTTCGAGATGCTGGCCGAAACCCAGCGTGACCTTACCCCCGAGCAGGCTGCCGAGCGGCTGCGTGCCCTGAGCCCCGTTCACTACACCCAAACCACCCACACCAATGAGGAGGCCCAATGACCCCCAGCCAACGCGTCAGCACCGTTTTTGCCGAGCAATTTGCCAAAGCGCCCGATCTGCTGGTGCGCGCCCCCGGCCGCGTCAACCTCATCGGTGAACATACCGACTACAACGACGGCTTCGTGCTGCCCTGCGCCATCGACTACGAGACCTGCGTCGCCATCGGCCTGCGCGATGACCGACAAGTGCAGGTGATCGCCGCCGACTACGACAACCAGCGCGACCAGTTCGACCTCGACCAGCCCATCGAGCACCACCCCAGCCAACGCTGGAGCGACTACATCCGCGGCGTGGTGAAGTATCTGCAGGAGCGCGGCCATGCTCTGCGCGGCCTCGATCTGGTGGTCTCCGGCAACGTGCCGCAGGGGGCGGGGCTCTCCTCCTCCGCCTCGCTGGAAGTAGCCATCGGTCAGGCATTCAAAGAGGCGCTGAGGCTCGACATCAGCCAGGCCGAGATCGCCCTCAACGGCCAGCAGGCGGAGAACAAGTTCGTCGGCTGCAACTGCGGCATCATGGATCAGATGATCTCCGCCAGCGGCAAAACGGATCATGCCCTGCTGCTCGACTGCCGCTCGCTGGAGACCCGCCTCATCCCCATGCCGGCGGATCTGGCGGTGCTGATCGTCAACTCCAATGTGCGCCGCGGTCTGGTGGACAGCGAATACAACACCCGTCGCCAGCAGTGCGAAGCGGCCGCCCGTCACTACGGAGTCAAGGCGCTGCGCGACCTTGATCTGGCCGGACTGGAAGCGCGCAAGGCCGGGCTGGATGATGCTTGCTATCGTCGTGCCCGCCACATCGTTGGGGAAAATGCCCGCACTCTGGCGGCCGCCGATGCACTGGCGAGCCACGATCTGACCCGTCTCGGCGAGCTGATGGCCCAGTCGCACGCCGCCATGCGCGATGACTTCGAGATCACAGTGCCCGCCATCGACGGTCTGGTGGAGATCATCAAGGCCAGGATCGGCACAGATGGTGGCGTGCGGATGACCGGTGGCGGCTTCGGCGGCTGCGTGGTCGCCCTGCTGCGCCCGGAGAAAGTGGCCGAGGTGATTGCCGCCGTCGAGGCGGAGTATCCGGCCATCTCGGGCCTCAAGGCCAACTGCTACGTCTGCTCTGCCAGCGCCGGTGCAGGCAAGCTATGAGCAGCGCCATGACCCCGTTCGAGCTGGAAAATGAAGAGGGGCTGCGCCTGCGCGGCCTCGACTTCGGCGCCACCCTCACCTCCCTCATCCTGCCGGTGGCGGGCAAACGGCGCGAAGTGCTGCTGGGTTGTGCCGACGACGCCTATCCCACCCAGCAGGTGTGGCTGGGTGCGGTGGCCGGGCGTTTCGCCAACCGCATCGGCGGTGCCGAGCTGGTGCGTGATGGACAGCGCTGGCCGCTGAATGCCAATCAGGCCCCCAACTGTCTGCATGGCGGGCAGGCGGGCTTTCATCGCCAGCGGTGGCAGATCAAGGAGCTGGAAGCGGATCGGGTCAAGCTGGTGTTGCTATCCCGAGCGGGAGATCAGGGCTTTCCCGGCAATCTGCGGGTAACCCTGGAGTATCGGCTTGAGCAGAGCGATCTGGTGGTCGATTTTGTGGCCAGCACAGATGCAGCGACCCCGGTCAGCCTCACCAGCCACGCCTACTTCAATCTCGATGACAACCCCGACGGCGGCGATGTCCGTGACCACCTCATCAGCATCAATGCCGACCACTTCCTGCCGACCGACCCGAGCGGTTTGCCGATCGCCATCACTCCGGTGGAGGGGCCGTTCGATCTGCGCCACGAGCGCCTTGTCGGACAGGATTGGCTGAGCCATCCCCAGCAGCAACAGGCCAAGGGGTACGATCATGCCTTTGTGCTCAACGGCCCAACGCAAGAGTGGGCTGCTCGCGTGGTATCAGGTGACAGGCAGCTGGCGATGGAGGTCTATACCAACCAGCCTTCTCTGCAGTTCTACAGCGGCAACTGGCTGGCCAATACCCCGAACCGCAGCGGCCTGTCGCACCGGGATCACGACGGCTTTTGTCTTGAGGCGCAACAGCTGCCAGACAGCCCCAATCGCCCCGAGCTGGGCAACCCCTGGCTGCTGCCGGGCGAGCGTTATCACCACCAGACCCGCTACCGCTTTATCCGCGACTAACTTAAAGAATTCATGATTTTTACATAGCCTCAGCATTCACTATCGAGCAAGATAAGCCGCCCCGAGACCCTCTCGGGGCGTTTTTACATCAACGAAGTTAAGGATTGTTTGTTCGATGACTGACACCTATAGCCTGCTGGTCGCCTTTATTCTGGGCGTCGTCGAGGGACTGACCGAGTTCCTCCCCGTCTCCTCCACCGGCCACATGATTATTGTCGGCCATCTGCTGGGCTTTGAAGGGCCCAAGGCTGCCACTTTCGAAGTGGTGATCCAGCTTGGCTCCATCCTCGCCGTGGTCGCCGTCTTCTGGCGCCGCCTGTTTGGCCTGATTGGCATCCACTTCGGCCAGAAGCCGTCCCGGGATCACGCCACCCTGTCGCTGATCCACATCATCCTCGGCATGATGCCCGCCATCGTGGTCGGTCTGGCCATCCACAGCTGGATCAAGGCCAACCTGTTTGGTCCGCAGACCGTCATGTACGCGCTGGTTGCGGGCGGCATCCTGCTGATCATCGCCGAGAAGTTCCGCCCGGCCGTCACAGCTGAAACCCTGGATGACATCAGCTACAAGCAGGCGTTCGGCATCGGTCTGTTCCAGTGTCTGGCCCTGTGGCCCGGCTTCTCCCGCTCCGGCGCCACCATCAGTGGTGGCATGTTGATGGGGATCAGCCGTCACGCCGCCGCCGAGTTCTCTTTCATCATGGCAGTGCCCATGATGGTGGCGGCCAGCGGGCTTGATCTCTACAAGAGCCGCGATTTCCTCTCGATGGCCGACTTCCCGATGTTTGCAGTGGGCTTTATCACCGCCTTCGTGGTAGCGATGTTTGCGATCAAGACCTTCCTGACATTGATCCGCCGCATCGACTTCATCCCGTTCGCCATCTACCGCTTTATCGTGGCATTCGCCGTCTATCTGGTGTTTGTCGCCTGACCGACAGCCATGAAATGACAAAAGGGACCAATCTGGTCCCTTTTTTTATGGCGTCATGGTGCTCAGTAGAGGTGCTGGCTGATGCCGTTCAGCAGTCGCGACAGCCCCTTGGTGAACTGCACTGGCGCATCCTGTACCGTGTAGCAGAGGCAGCCATCGGGCGTATGTGGGCTGTGGGCGTGGCTGGCATCGCGCCAGATGAAATCTCCCGCCTTGTAAAGGGTATCGCCATCCTGAATATTGCCAGCCAGCAGCAGGGTCAGCTCATAGCCCTGATGGGTGTGCTCGGGGATGCGACCGCCCGCTTCGATATGGAGCAGGCTGGCGCGTGCCCCCATCTCGTCCAGCGGCAGACTCTGCTGACGAATGGCCCCGATATGGCGCCACTTGGGCGAACGATAGCGGGCCAGCACCCGTGGCAAACGGTAGGCGTGACCGGCTACCTCCAGCTCGCCGGGCTGGGCTCGGGGCAGATCGATAACGGGTGCAGCAACCGGTTCGGGTTGCGCCAGAATATCCGCAAGCATGGCGTCGAATCCGGCGTCCAGTCCCACTTCATCCCGAGAGTCCAGCTCGGGCTCTGCTGGCGAAGCAAGATATTGCTGCGCCAGCTCCTCTTCGAATGTCTTCAGCCGGGCAGCACAATCGGGGCAGAGCTCGCAGTGAGCGGAGAGCCCCACCGCCAGCGGCAGAGGGAGCTCGTCGGCGGCGAAGGCACGCAGCATAGGGTCGGTCGGATGGGCTTTAATCATGGCCTTGCTCCACTTGCTCTTTCAGTTTCTGTAACGCCAGCCGGAGGCGGGACTTGATGGTACCGAGCGGCACGCCGAGTCGTTCCGCCAGCTCCTGCTGGGAGAACTCCTGCAGATAGATGCCACGCACCACCTGCTGTTGCGGCTCCGGCAGGGTGCCCAGATAGTGGGCCATCTGACGGGTCAGCACCGCATCCTCACCGCCGCTCAGGTGCTCCTCTTCGGCCTGAAACTCCAGCACCGGCCACAGCT
This sequence comes from Aeromonas sp. s7(2024), assembly GCF_040907825.1. NCBI lineage: Bacteria > Pseudomonadati > Pseudomonadota > Gammaproteobacteria > Aeromonadales > Aeromonadaceae > Aeromonas > Aeromonas sp. s7(2024). Next base: position 54,708 of record NZ_JBFOCM010000027.1, on the reverse strand, counting down.
CCTCGGCACAGAGATCCTCCTTGCTGGCGCGACGACGGCGCAGCATGTCGAAGCACTGGTTGCGCATCACGGTGTAGATCCAGGTGGTCGGCGCCCCCTTCTCGGGGTGGTAGAGACGCGCCTTCTGCCACACCAGCAGCATGGTCTCCTGCACCAGCTCCATGGCGTTGGCTTCGCTGCCGAGGTGGCGCAGGCCGTAGCTGCGAATACGCGGCGCAAAGTGTTGGAACAGGCGGGCAAAAGCAGCCTTGTCGGCCTGCTCTGCCACCCTGATCAGCAGAGATTTGAGGTCGCCATCCGGGTTATCCATCACGGGTGAGGTCCTGCGTATGGTCGAGTGTGGTTGGCCAGTATATGCCATTGCGCCATCCCTTTGGTGTGCTGTCGAACATCATGCTGTGGTGATGACTTGTACGGTGCTGCGGCAGTGGCGGATCAGCGGGTCAGAAAAAATCAGTGGCTGGCCACCAGTACCCCCTTGAGCAGGGCGATGGCGGGCTGATTGTCGGCGGCGGCCAGCAGCAGCTGTTTCTGCTCGGGGGGGATAGGCAGCACCTCCAGCCAGCGCTGGGCCACCCAGTTGCCATCGTCCCAGCGGGGGGCGGGATAGAGGGCGGCGTAGTCGGGATAGTCGGCAAACACCTCCCGCAGCGCCTCGACCAGCGGCTGCTGATCGGGATGGAGCCGGCGGGGCGGCCAGGCCGTCAGCGGCGTCACCTCGCCGATACGCAGGCCATCGGGCTCCTGCCACAGATCCTCTATCTGCACCCGCTCCATCCCCTGCACTGTGATCCCCAGCATGCCGTCCGGCAGCCGGTCGAAATCGATGATGGTGACCCGGGTGGCGATGGGCAGCATGTTGCGCAGGGCGTCGGGCTGGCGAGGGTCCACCATGCAGAGGGCAAAGCCGGACTCCCCCGCCTCGGCAATCATCCGCTGGTATCTCGGTTCGAAGATCCGCAGCGGCATGATGCCGCCGGGCAGCAGGTGGGCAGATAGGGGAAACAGCGCCAGTCGCATCGCAAACTCCTCGGTTGGGAACCTCTGTTGATACGCCGGGCCAGAGGGAGGAGATCATTCTCGTCAGCGGAAAGGAAAAACCCTTAACAATCAGGGGAAAATAGCCTGGACAAGCCGCTTCGATATGCAGTAGAAATGGATAAGCACCGTAATTTCCGCCCAATATTCTGGAATATGGCGCCAAACGCAGTGAAATATCCGCCCGACAGCGAGCGGCGGGTCATCCCTATAGTTTTCTCGGGCCGATGCGGGTAAAATTCACGCCCTTATATATCAGTCATTTTTCGACGCGCAACCTTGGTGGTCAGTTATGAAAGAGCATATTCATCATCTACTTGAACAAACGGTAGCCAATCTCAAGTCAGCAGGCGTCCTGCCGGCGGACCTGGAAGCCCGCGTGCAAGTAGACCGATGCAAGGAAAAAGCTCACGGCGACCTGGCTACCAACCTGGCCATGCTGCTGGCCAAACCAGCCCGCAAGAATCCCCGTGAGCTGGCGGCTGCCATCATCGAGCACCTGCCTGCCTCCGACCTGATCGCCAAGGTCGAGATCGCCGGCCCCGGCTTCATCAACTTCTTCTTCGACCAGCGCTGGCTGGCCGGTCAGGTTGAGGCCATGGTGACCTCTGCCAACGCCAACGTACGGTTGCCCGCGCCACAAACCGTGGTGGTGGACTACTCCGCCCCCAACGTGGCCAAAGAGATGGCGGTGCACCACATCCGCTCCACCGTACTCGGTGACGTGGCTGCGCGCGCGCTGGAGTTCCTCGGCCACAAAGTCATCCGTGCCAACCACATCGGCGACTGGGGCACCCAGTTCGGCATGCTGATCGCCTATCTGGAGAAGATGTCCAACGAACACGCCAGCGACATGGCGCTCAAGGATCTGGAAGCCTTCTACACCCAGGCCAAGCGTTGCTACGACGAAGACGAAGCCTTCGCCGAGCGCGCCCGTAACTACGTGGTCAAGCTGCAGGGCGGCGACGAGTACTGCCGTACCATGTGGAAGAAGCTGGTCGACATGACCATGGAACAGAACCAGATCAACTACGACCGCCTGAATGTCTCCCTGACCAACAAGGACATCATGGGCGAGTCCATGTACAACGACATGCTGCCGGAGATCGTGGCCGACCTGAAAGCCAAGGGGCTGGCAGTCGAGAGCGAAGGCGCTACCGTTGTTTTCCTGGACGAGTTCAAGAACAAGGATGGCGAGGCCATGGGCGTCATCATCCAGAAGAGCGATGGCGGTTTCCTCTACACCACCACCGACATCGCCTGTGCCAAATACCGTTACGAGACGCTGGGCGCCGACCGTGTCATGTACTTCATCGACTCCCGTCAGCACCAGCACCTGATGCAGGCTTGGACCATCACCCGCAAAGCGGGCTATGTACCGGAATCCGTCCCCCTCGAGCACCACGCCTTCGGCATGATGCTGGGCAAGGATGGTCGTCCCTACAAGACCCGTTCCGGTGGCACCGTCAAGCTGGTTGACCTGCTGAACGAAGCGGAAGAGCGCGCCGCCGCCCTGCTGGAGAGCCGCAACAGCGACCTCTCTGCCGAAGAGAAGGCCAACGTGGTCAACGCCATCGCCATGGGCGCGGTCAAGTATGCGGATCTCTCCAAGAACCGTACTACCGACTACATCTTCGACTGGGATCTGATGCTCTCCTTTGAAGGCAACACTGCCCCTTACCTGCAGTACGCCTACACCCGTATCCAGTCCATCTTCCGCAAGGCCAACATCGATGCCGAAACGCTGACCGGCAACGTGACCCTGAACGAAGAGGCCGAAGAGGTGCTGGCCCAGAAGCTGATCCAGTTCTCCGACGCGGTCAACGGCGTTGCCGACAAAGGCATGCCACACCTGCTCTGTACCTACCTGTACGAGTTGTCCGGCAACTTCATGACCTTCTATGAAGCCTGCCCGATCAACAAGGATGGCGTGGACGAAGCAACCCGTCAGAGCCGTCTGCTGCTGTGCGCCGCCACCGCCAAGGTGCTGAAACTGGGCCTCGGCGTACTGGGCATCCATACCCTGGAGCGCATGTAATAGATGGCAACCCGGGATTATGTCGGCAGCCGCCCGCGACGTCGGGCGGGTGGCCGCAATACCAAGAAAGCGGCCCCTCGCCGCTTTCCTGTTATTCCAGTGCTGCTGGTCGTGGCACTGCTGGCAGGCTTTGGTGGCTTCCTTTACATGATCAATGGCAAGGGCAACGACGCCCCCACCATTGAGGAGCAGGTAAAGGCCAACAAGCCAAAAGCGCAGAATAACGGGCTGCCTCAGGAGAAGTGGAGCTACATCGAACGGCTTGAGAACAAGCAGGTCGATATCATAGAGCCGCCGACCCAGCCGGGTGTGCTGCCGCCACCACCAGCAGATACCATGACCCTGCAACCGGAAAAACTGCCACAGCCGGTGCCGACCGACATTCCCCAACCGGGAACGCCCATCGGCCAGCCCAAGCCCTATCAGCCCAATCCGGCGACCACCCCTTCCACCTCGGGTGCACCGGTTGCCAGCGCGCAAGAGCAGGTGATCGACCGCAAGGCTGAACGGGAACGGATGGAGCGGGAGATCCGTGCCGAGCTGGAACGGGAACGCGCCGAAGCGGCCAAGGCCAAAGCGGCCACTCCGCCAGCCCAGACCGCAGCCGCCGACAGCGGTCGCTACATGATGCAGTGCGCCGCCCTGCGCTCGCAGGATTCCGCAGAGTCGCTCAAGGCGCGTATCGCCTTCACCGCCGGCCTCTCTTCCAGCCTGCAGGTGATCAATGGCGCCAACGGCACCGTCTACAAGGTGATGGTGGGCCCCTTCAACGGCAAGGCGGCCGCCGACGCGGCCAACAGCAAGCTGCAGAGCTCCGGCATCAGCGGCTGCATTCCCAAGAAAGGGTAATCCGCTTACCGATGACGCAGGGCCGGGTGGCAACACCCGGCCCTGTTCTTTTGGTGTCACTCGCACCCACGCTCTTTACTACCCCGTTTATCCCGACCAAAGGCAGGGTTGAAAAGCCCGTTTGCCATCCCCATCTTTCTTGCCATGCACAGTCAGGCCGTCATTCGGCTCAAGCGAGGTAAGTAAAGTGACTACCATAGTTTCAGTTCGCCGCAACGGTCAGGTCGTCATCGGTGGCGATGGCCAGGTCTCTCTTGGCAACACCGTCATGAAGGGCAACGCCCGCAAGGTTCATCGTCTCTACAACGGCAAGGTGCTGGCCGGTTTCGCTGGCGGTACCGCCGACGCCTTCACCCTGCTCGAGCGTTTCGAAGCAAAACTGCAGGCCCATCAGGGTAATCTGGAGCGCGCCGCCGTGGCGCTGGCCAAAGATTGGCGCACCGATCGCGCCCTGCGCCGCCTCGAAGCGCTGCTGGCCGTGGCCGACGAACACAAATCCTTCATCATCACCGGCAACGGTGACGTGGTGCAGCCGGAGCACGATCTCATCGCCATCGGCAGCGGCGGCAACTTCGCCCAGTCCGCCGCCATCGCGCTGCTGGAAAACACCGAGCTGGATGCCAGGACCATTGTCGAGAAGTCCCTCAAGATTGCGGGCGACATCTGCGTCTTCACCAACGGCAACCACACCATTGAAGTGCTGGACTATTCGGCGAAATAAGGCCGCCAAATAAGGCCGCCAGCCAAACCCCATTCTCCAAGGGGTGGGCCCTGCCCGCCCCGGATACAGGAACACCATCATGTCCGAGATGACCCCGAGAGAAATCGTCCACGAGCTGGACAGACACATCATTGGTCAGGCCGATGCCAAGCGCGCCGTTGCCGTTGCCCTGCGCAACCGCTGGCGCCGGATGCAGCTCAACGAAGAGATGCGCCATGAAGTGACCCCGAAAAACATCCTGATGATCGGCCCGACCGGTGTCGGCAAGACCGAGATTGCCCGTCGTCTGGCCAAGCTGGCCAACGCCCCCTTCATCAAGGTGGAAGCGACCAAGTTCACCGAAGTGGGCTATGTCGGCAAGGAAGTGGACAGCATCATCCGCGATCTGACCGATGCCGCCATCAAGCTGGTGCGCGAAACCGAGATGGAGAAGATGAAATACCGCGCCGAGGAAGCCGCTGAAGAGCGCATCCTCGACGCTCTGCTGCCCAACCCGCGCAACACCTGGGGTGAGGAAGAGAAAGCCGACAACTCCAACACCCGCCAGATCTTCCGCAAGAAACTGCGTGAAGGTCAGCTGGATGACAAGGAGATCGAATTGGAGCTCTCTGCCTCCCCGATGGGTGTCGAAATCATGACCCCGCCGGGTATGGAAGAGATGGCCAACCAGCTGCAGGGGCTGTTCCAGAACCTGGGACAAAACCAGAAGAAGAAGCGCAAGATCAAGGTCAAAGAGGCCATGAAGGCGCTGATCGAAGAGGAAGCAGCTCGTCTGGTCAATCCGGAAGAGCTGAAGCAGAAAGCGATCGCAGCGGTCGAGAACAACGGCATCGTCTTCCTCGACGAGATCGACAAGATCTGCAAGCGCGGCGAGAGCTCAGGCCCCGATGTCTCCCGTGAAGGGGTACAACGCGACCTGCTGCCGCTGGTCGAGGGCTGCACCGTCAACACCAAGCACGGCATGGTCAAGACCGACCATATCCTGTTTGTTGCCTCCGGCGCCTTCCAGATTGCCAAGCCGTCCGACCTCATCCCCGAGCTGCAGGGCCGTCTGCCGATCCGGGTCGAGCTGACCGCCCTGACCACAGATGACTTCGAGCGCATCCTGACCGAACCGAACGCCTCCCTGACCGATCAGTACAAGGCGCTGATGGCCACCGAAGGGGTCAATATCGAGTTCACCAAGGATGGCATCCGCCGTCTGGCCGAAGCGGCCTGGCAGGTCAACGAGCGTACCGAGAACATCGGTGCCCGTCGTCTGCACACCGTGATGGAACGCCTGATGGAAGATATCTCCTACGACGCCTCCGAGAAGTCCGGCGAGACCTTTGTCATCGACACCGACTACGTCAACGCCCACCTCGGTGCGCTTGTCGAGGATGAGGATCTGAGCCGCTTTATTCTGTAAGCGCAGTTCTGTTTGTAAAAAAACGCCTCCAGAAATGGGGGCGTTTTGCATTTTAAGCCCCAGCCCCCTTATCTCTATGTCCCACTCGCACCCAGCACCAAAACTCTCAACTGGTATACCCATTTTTGTATATCTTTGAATTTTATCGAATTACCCCTGACGAGATATATAAATAGACACTTGATTTGCATCAATTGCCCGCCCCGACTGACTGGGTAGCCTAGCCCCAGAATGATGTTTTATTACTCCAAACTAGAGGCAATCATGAGCAAAGTCAGACTGGTCGTTGTGGGTAACGGCATGGTGGGGCACCGCTTCATCGAAGAGTTGATCGAGCGGGCCGAGCCGGGCCGCTACGAGATCACCGTCTTCGGTGCAGAACCCCGTCCCGCCTACGATCGCGTCCATCTCTCCTCCTACTTCTCCCATCACACCAGCGAAGATCTCTCCCTCGTCAAACCCGGCTTCTACGACAAGCACGGCATCCGCCTGCTGCTCGGCGAAGCGGTGAAAAAAATCGACAGGGCCAACCGCGAAGTGCACTCCAACAAGGGCACTGTGGTCGGGTACGACAAGCTGGTGCTGGCCACCGGCTCCTACCCCTGGGTGCCGCCCATTGCGGGCAGTCAGCACCACGAGTGCTTCGTCTATCGCACCATCGAGGATCTGAAAGCCATTCGCAGCGCCGCCAGGAGTGGCAAGAGCGGGGTGGTGATCGGGGGCGGCCTGCTTGGCCTCGAAGCGGCCGGTGCCCTCAAGGCGCTGGGTCTCGAGACCCACGTTGTGGAGTTTGCTCCGGTGCTGATGGCCGAGCAGCTCGACGGTCAGGGCGGCCAGCTGCTGCGCCGCAAGATCGAATCCATGGGCGTGCAGGTGCACACCAGCAAGAGCACCAGCGAGATCCTGATGCATGGCGGCGAGCAGGCGAAGCACCGCCTCGCTTTCGCTGACGGCAGCCAGCTTGAAGTGGACGTGGTGGTCTTCTCCACCGGTATCCGTCCGCAAGATACCCTGGGCCGCTACGGTGATCTCGCCATCGCCGAGCGCGGCGGCATCGTCATCGACGATCACTGCCTCACCTCCGACTCCGATATCTATGCCATCGGCGAGTGCGCCGCCTGGCTGGGCCGCTTCTTCGGGCTGGTGGCACCGGGCTACAAGATGGCCCAGATCACCGTCGACCATCTGCTCGGCGGCGACAGCCGTTTCGAGGGGGCAGACATGAGCGCCAAGCTCAAGCTGCTCGGCGTCTCCGTCGGATCCATCGGTGATGCCCATGGCCGCACCCCGGGCAGCCACAGCTATGTGTTCCAGGACGATCAGGCTGGCGTCTACAAGAAGATCGTGGTGAGCGAAGACAACAGCCGCCTACTCGGCGCCGTGCTGGTGGGCGACGTGGACGATTACGGCAACCTGCTGCAGATGATGCTCAACGCCCTGCCGCTGCCGAGCCACCCGGACACCCTGATCCTGCCCGCCTACGCCGGTGCCAAGCCGACGCTGGGGGTAGATGCCCTGCCGGAAAGCGCCCAGATCTGCTCCTGCTTCGACGTCTCCAAGGGCGACATCGCCCAGGCCGTCGCCGAGGGTCACACCACCCTCGCCGCCATCAAGCAGCACACCAAGGCCGGTACCGGCTGCGGCGGCTGCGTGCCGCTCATCAGTCAGGTGCTCAACGCCGAACTGGTGAAGCAGGGCATCGAGGTCAACAACCACCTCTGCGCCCACTTCCCCCACTCCCGTCAGGAGCTGTTCCATCTGGTCAAGGTGGAGGGGATCAAGAGCTTCGACGAGCTGCTGGCCAAACACGGTCAGGGCTATGGCTGCGAGGTGTGCAAACCGACCGTCGGCTCCATCCTCGCCTCCTGCTGGAACGAGCATGTGCTGAGCCCGCGCAACATCCCGTTGCAGGACACCAACGACATCTTCCTCGGCAACATGCAGAAGGATGGCAGCTACTCCGTCATCCCGCGCATGGCCGGTGGCGAAGTGACCCCGGAAGGGCTGCTGGCGGTGGCCGAAGTGGCCCGCGACTACAAGCTCTACACCAAGATCACCGGCGCCCAGCGCATCGGCCTGTTCGGGGCCCAGAAGGATGACCTGCCCGCCATCTGGCGCAAGCTGCTGGCGGCCGGATTCGAGACCGGTCAGGCCTACGCCAAGGCGCTGCGCATGGCCAAGACCTGCGTCGGCAGCACCTGGTGCCGCTTCGGCGTACAGGACAGCGTCGGCCTCGGGGTCTTCCTCGAGAACCGCTACAAGGGCATTCGCACCCCGCACAAGATGAAGTTCGGCGTCTCCGGCTGTACCCGCGAATGTGCGGAAGCGCAGGGCAAGGACGTCGGCATCATCGCCACCGACGCGGGCTGGAACCTCTATGTGGGCGGCAACGGCGGCATGAAACCGCGCCACGCCGACCTGCTGGCGTCTGACCTCGACCGCGAGACCCTCATCAAGCTGATCGACCGCTTTATGATGTTCTACGTCACCAGCGCCGACAAACTGCAGCGCACCTCGGTCTGGCTCGGCAATCTGGAAGGGGGCGTCGACTACCTGCGCGAGGTGATCGTCGACGACAAGCTGGGGCTGGCCGAGACGCTTGAGCGCGATATCCAGACCCTCATCGACAGCTACGAGTGCGAATGGTCGCGCACCCTCAACGAAGAGGAGGCACTCAAGCGATTCAGCCACTTCATCAACAGCGACAAGTGCGATCCGGACGTTCAGTTCGTTGCCGAGCGCGACCAGCACCGACCAGCGACCCCGGCCGAGCGCATCCCCGTCTACCAGATCGAGGTGGAAACCAAATGATGAAATTCACCTGCCAACTCAACGACATCCTGCCGGGCTGCATGGACGTTTGCGCCCTGCTCGATAGCCAGTTCATCCAACTCGAGGTGGAGATTAAGCGATGAAACTTGCCTGCCAACTCAACGACATCCTGCCGGGCACCGGTGTCTGTGCACTCATTGAAGGTCGCCAGATCGCTCTGTTCCGCCCGAGTGCGGCCGCCGAGGTGTTCGCCATCGACAACCGGGATCCCTTCTTCGCCGCCAACGTGCTGTCGCGGGGCCTGATCTGCGAACACGACGGCGAGCTCTGGGTCGCCAGCCCGCTCAAGAAGCAGCGCTTTCGCCTGAGCGATGGCCACTGTTTCGACAATCCGGCGATGTCGGTGCAGAGCTATCCCGTTGAAGTGCGCGATCAGCAGGTCTGGGTCGCCGTCTGATGTCGACAACCCCCAGATCTATGTCGGTACAGGGATACCCCGTTGAAGTGCGCGACCAGCAGGTCTGGGTCGCTGTCTAAAGCCAAATTCACTCTCTTTCGGGCTGCCTGTGGGCAGCCCTTTCAAGGACTCACAAGATGTACACGGAAACCATCAACAAGTGCGCCGCCAACGCGGCACGCATCAACCGCTTCGAGCGCAGCGACAAGCTCGGCTTCTGGCTCAGCTCCGCCATGGCGGGGGCCTATGTGGGCCTCGGCATCATCCTCATCTTCACCCTCGGCAATCTGGTGGATCCCGCCATCCGGCCGCTGGTGATGGGGGCCACCTTCGGCATCGCCCTGACGCTGGTGATCATCGCTGGCTCCGAGCTCTACACTGGCCACACCATGTTCCTCACCTTCGGGGTGAAGGCGGGCAAGATCACCATGGCCGACCTGCTGCGCATCCTGCCCCAGACCTGGGCGGGCAATCTGGTTGGCTCCGTCGTGGTGGCGCTCATCTACTCCTACGGCGGCAGCCTGCTGCCGGACGCAGGCAGTCTGGCCCACAAGGTGGCGCTGGCCAAAACCCAGGCACCGGCGCTGACCCTGTTTATGAAGGGGATCCTCTGCAACTGGCTGGTCTGCCTCGCCATCTGGATGGCGCTGCGCACTGAAGGAGCCGCCCGCTTCATCGCCATCTGGTGGTGCCTGCTGGCCTTTATCGCCTCCGGCTACGAGCACTCCATCGCCAACATGACACTGTTCGCCCTCTCCTGGTTTGGCGCCCACTCCGAGGCCTACACCCTGGGCGGCATCGGCCACAACCTGCTGTGGGTAACCCTGGGCAATACCGTCTCCGGCGTTCTCTTTATGGGCCTCGGCTACTGGTATGCCACCCCGAAAGCTGAGCGCCCGGTCGCGGTACACGAGACCACCCCCACCGCCAACCAGACCCGAACCGCCTGATCCGGAGGCCCCATGGACTACTTGCCCATCTTTTGCCGACTCGACAACAAACCCGTGCTGCTGGTCGGCGGCGGCGAGGTAGCGGAGCGCAAGGCGCGCCTGCTGCTGGATGCCGGTGCCCACCTCACAGTGGTCGCGCCCGAGCTCGACCCCGAGCTGGCGGAACTGGCTGCCAACGGGAGCATCGAGTGGCTGGCCGGTGAATTTGTGCCGGAACAACTGGCGGGCAAGTGGCTGGTGGTGGCCGCAACCGATCGGCGCGAGGTGAATGCACTGGTCTACCAGAGCGCCAACCGGGCGCGGATCTTTGCCAACGTGGTGGATGACCCGAAACGCTCCAGCTTCATCATGCCGTCGATCATCGACCGCTCGCCGCTGATGGTGGCCATCTCCTCCGGCGGCAAGGCGCCGGTGCTGGCGCGGCTGCTGCGGGAAAAACTGGAAGCCCTGTTGCCCCAGCATCTGGGTGCCGTGGCGGCCTTCGCCGGCAGCCTGCGGGAGCGGGTCAAGGCCCGCTTCGCCAGCATGGGGGAGCGGCGCCGCTTCTGGGAGCGGCTGCTCGGGGCAGACCGGCTCGGTCAGGCGCTGGCGCGGGGCGATTGCGCCTCTGCCCACCAGCTGGCCGACAGCCTGTTTGCCGACGGGAGCCAGAGCGCTGGCGAGGTGGTACTGGTGGGAGCCGGCCCCGGCGATCCTGGTCTGCTCACCCTGCACGCCCTGCGCCAGATGCAACAGGCTGACGTGGTGGTCTATGACCGACTGGTCTCTGACGAAGTGATGGCGCTGGTGCGCCGCGACGCCAAGCGCATCTTCGTCGGCAAGCAGGCGGGCAACCACTGCGTGCCGCAGGAGGGGATCAACCAGCTCTTGCTGGAGGAGGCGAAAAAGGGGCAACGGGTGGTGCGGCTGAAGGGGGGCGACCCCTTTATCTTCGGCCGTGGCGGCGAGGAGCTGGAGACGCTGGTCGGCAGCGGCATCGGTTTTCAGGTGGTGCCGGGGATCACTGCGGCCAGCGGCTGCGCCGCCTACGCCGGCATTCCGCTGACCCACCGCGATCACGCCCAGAGCGTGCGCTTCGTCACCGCCCACGGCAAGGGGGGCGCCCGGGATCTCGACTGGCCACTGCTGGCCAAAGACCGGCAGACGCTGGTCTTCTACATGGGGCTCTCATCCTGCGCCACCATCCGTGAAGAGCTGCTGGCCCACGGCAAGGCAGGCGACACCCCGGTGGCGCTGATCGAGCGCGGCACCCAGCCCTGCCAGCGGGTCATTCGCGGCACTCTCGATGAGCTGCCCGCACTGGCGGTGGGGGTCGAGAGTCCTGCCCTCATCATGGTGGGCTCGGTGGTGACCCTGGCCGACCGGCTCGCCTGGTTTGGCGAGGCACCACAGGCTCAGCGAGCCCTCGCCTGAGGTATCCTCGGCAACTCACCATGAGGCCACCAGCAGGTGGCCTCACTTTTACCTCCCTCTTCTCCCATCACGGTCATAACCTGTTGTTTTAAGTCTGGTATCCTATGGGCATTGAGCCCTTGGCTACCATCTCAGGAATTCATCCCATGTCTCTTCCCATCAAGAACAGCGCCCGGCAGCGCGCGGATGACAGATCCCGCATTCTCACCCTGCTGCTGCGCGATGATGCCCTCACCGACAGCCTGCTCGATCCGCAGGTGGTGCAGGATGCCGAGCAACGCGATCAGACCAGCGAACTCACTGCGCTGGTCAACGGGTTGCCCGCCGCCGACGTCGCCGATGCGCTGGAGTCGCTGCCGCCCGATGAGCGTCATGCCCTGTGGGCGCTGGTGGAGGAGGAGAAGCGCGGCCAGATCCTGGTCGAAGCGTCAGAGACGGTGTGGGACAGCCTCATCAGCGGGATGAGCGACAAGGAGCTGCTGCACGCCCTGCGCACCCTGGATATCGACGACCAGATCTATCTGGGCCAGTACCTGCCGCGCAACCTGATGGGGCGGCTGCTCACCTATATGGCCCCCGCCGAGCGGGATCGGGTGCGGGAGGTGATCCGCTACGGCAAGCACACCGTCGGCGCCATGATGGACTTCGAGATCATCACCATCCGCCCCGAGGTGAGTCTGGCCACGGTGCAGCGCTATTTGCGGCTGCGCGGCAAGATCCCCGCCAACACCGACAAGCTGTTCGTCATCGATCGGCGCAACCATCTGCTGGGGGAGCTGGCCCTCACCACAGTGCTGCTGCACAAGCCCGCCACCCTGGTGAGCGACGTGATGGAGCGGGATCCGGTCACCTTCGATCCGGAGGATAACGACGAAGCGGCCGCCCGCACCTTCGAACGGGATGACCTGCTCTCCGCCGCCGTGGTGGATGGCAAGGGCAAGCTGATGGGCCGCCTCACCGTCGAAGAGGTGGTGGATCTGGTCTATGAGGAGAGTGACACCGACCTGCGCCGGATGGGGGGTATCAGCGAGGATGAAGACGTGTTCGCCCCGGTCTCCAAGGCGGTCAAGACCCGCTGGGCCTGGCTCGCCATCAACCTCTGCACCGCCTTTGTCGCCTCGCGGGTGATCGGCCTGTTCGAGCACACCATCTCCCAGCTGGTGGCACTGGCGGCCCTGATGCCCATTGTCGCCGGGATCGGCGGCAACACCGGCAACCAGACCATCACCATGATAGTGCGGGCGCTGGCACTGCAGCACATTCAGGCAGGCAACCTCTCCTTCCTGCTGCTGCGGGAACTCGGCGTCGCCTTTATCAACGGGCTGGTGTGGGGCGGCACCATGGGCATTGCCACCTACCTGCTCTATCAGGATGCGGCGCTCGGCGCCGTGATGACCCTGGCCATGATGCTCAACCTGCTGGTTGCGGCGCTGATGGGGGTCATTATCCCCATGACCATGACCCGCCTCGGTCGCGATCCGGCAGTGGGGGCCAGCGTGATGATCACCGCCATCACCGACACCGGCGGCTTCTTTATCTTCCTCGGGCTGGCGACACTGTTCCTGCTGTAAACCGTGCGTTGAAAACAACAAGGGAGCCACTGGCTCCCTTGTTGTTTCAGGCGCGTTTGCCCGCCCCTGCCATTGGGCTGCTTATCGCTTGTCAGCGGTGATCAGCAAGCCATTGGTGTCGGGGAAGCCGATGACCAGCGCCTCTTTTTTGGCATCCGTGGTAAACGCGACGACATAGGCGACGCGGTTATCCATCGCCCGGGCCAGAGCGGCATTCCAGAGGTTTTCGATCGGCGTGGCGGCAGCGGATTGCTTGAAGTTGCACTTGCCAAACCCGGTCATGGTCAGCTTGCTCAAACCGGTAGTGGCACTACCCTCGCCCACCAGCGTACAACCTGCCGCCGGAAACTCGATCGCTACCGTCAGCTTGCCGCCGTTGTTGGTGGTATCCACCTTGCCCACCATGTCGCTACTGAAGCCATCGCTGTCCGTGGCACTCCAGCTGGCCGTGGTCACCGCTTTGGTGGTCAGGGCCGTCACCGCCACATGACCGCTGAAACCGGAATAGATGGGTGAGTTGTCGGAGAACTTGGTGCCGGTCCGGGTGAAATCAAAAACCCAGCGCTTGATCTCCTTGCCCTGCAGATCGATGACCGGCTGATCCTGGAAGGTGATGAGGTTGTGGTCGTTGGTCACCGAGCTGAGCGCCGTGCTGGTGCCGAGCCGTTCGCTGTTGCGGATCAACTGCACCGGGTAGATCCCGTCTTTGTCGGCTTTCTGGTCAGCCTGACCCAGCCACTGGCTGTTGGTCTCGACCTTGCCCACCTGATGATCCACCCAGACACCCCAGTGCTGCACGGTTTCACCCTTCGGGTAGACCAGCGCCAGACCATCCAGATCCTTGATCATGCGCGGCGTCGCCTTGTCGCCATCGCGGCTCATCAGATTCGCTTGGTAAAGACCCGCCTCCGGCAGAGCCAGCGGCACCCGCTTGGCGATACTGTTGGCAGCTTTTTCGCTGTCACAGGCAGACAGGGCAGCGGCGCAGGCGATGGCCAGCAGCGCTTTGTTGTGCATTTTCATGAGTTTTTATTCCTTGCTGTCGCTTTGTAATTTTTAGATGCAATCAATCGCCGCTGAATTTAAGGGAAAGGTCATCTATCAGTCGAATGGAGATCTGTAACCAACCATTACAGCCTCGCAGGAACGGCAGGCCGCGCAGCTTGCCCCGACCGCACTGCGGTGACTACAGGGTGACTAACGGCGGAAAAGCAGCGAGGGTAGCGACCCGAAAAAACAGATGAAAATCAGAGTCATAACTCTATTAACAGGAGGGTAATTAGCCCGAATTGCCAGCCTGCTCACAATCGGATTCTTTTGCTGTCGATAGAATGCACCACGCTGGCATACCCATAACAAGAGAATCCAACAATGAAAACCACCCTCAAACTGAGCGCGGTGGCAGTTATCTTTTTGCTGTCCGGCTGTGACGACAACAACTCTCAGGCCCCCGGTGATCTCACCCTGCGGCTGATCGAAACCTCTGATATCCACTCCAACCTACTGAGTTACGACTACTACCAGAACAAGCCGGATGCCTCGCTGGGCTTTGCCCGCACCGCTGTGCTGATCCGCAAGGCCCGCGAAGAGAACGCCAACAACTTGCTGATCGACAACGGCGACCTGATCCAGGGCACCCCGCTGGCCGACTATATCCACGACCAACAGGTCAAACAGCAGTGGCTGAGCAAGCAAACCCACCCCGCCATCAAGGCGCTCAACACCATGAGCTATGATGTCGGCAACCTGGGCAACCACGAATTCAACTTCGGTCTCGACTTCCTCTCAGAGACCCTGAAAGGGGCCAACTACCCCTACATCAACGCCAACGTCTTCCAGGCCGATGCCTTCAGCCGTGATGGCAAGGGCACCATCGACTGGAGCAAGCAGAAATTCAAACCCTATGTGGTGCTGGATCGTCAGGTGAAGGATGCCAACGGCAATACCCAGACCATCAAGGTCGGGGTGCTGGGGCTGACTCCGCCCCAGATCACCCAGTGGGACAAGCGCAATCTGGAAGGCAAGGTGGTGGTGGCCGATATGGTCGAGACCGCCGAGCACTATGTACCCGAAATCCGCGCCAAGGGCGCAGACATCGTCGTGGTCGTGGCCCATACCGGCATCATAGGTGACCCGCGCGAACCCATGATGGAGAACGCCGCTCTGCCGCTGGCCAAGGTAAAAGGGGTCGATGCCCTGCTGCTGGGTCACGCCCACCGCACCTTCCCGGGCGACTACCCCAACATGACCGACGTGGACAATGAGAAAGGCACCCTGGCGGGTGTACCGACCGTGATGCCGGGCGTCTGGGGTAACCACCTTGGCATCATCGACCTGCACATGACCTGGAAAGAGGGTCGCTGGGAAGTGGCCTCCAGCCAGTCCCAGCTGCGCAAAATCGACAGCAGCGCCAGCAGCACCGAAGATCAGGCGGTGGTCGATCAGGTCATTGCCGAGCACGAGCAGGCCAACCAGTGGCTGGACGAGCCCCTCAGCAAGATCACCAAGCCGATCCACAGCTTCTTCGCGCTGGTGCAGGATGACCCCTCCATCCAGATCGTCAGCGACGCCCAACTGTGGCACGCCAAGAAGCTGCAACAGGATGGTCAGCTCAAGGAGAAATGGCCCATTCTCTCCGCCGCCGCGCCATTCCGTGGCGGTCGCAACGGCCCGACCGACTTCACCTATGTACCGGCTGGCGATATCTCCCTGCGCAACGTGGCCGACCTCTATGTCTACCCCAACACCCTGCAGGTGGTCGCCATCAATGGCGCGACCGTACAGGAGTGGCTGGAGAAGAGCGCCGTCCAGTTCAACAAGATCGATGCTACCAGCACCGCTACCCAGTGGCTGGTGAACGAGAAGTACCGCACCTACAACTTCGACGTGATCGACGGGGTGAACTATCAGGTCGATGTGACCAAACCCGCCCGTTACGATGTGGATGGCAACAAGGTGAGCGACAGCTACCGCATCACCAACCTCACCTATCAGGGCAAGGCAATCGACCCGGCCCAGATGTTCTACGTGGTGACCAACAACTACCGCGCCAGTGGTGGTGGCAACTTCCCCGGCATCAACGCCAAGGTGATCGTCCATGAAGATCAGTTCGAAACCCGCGAAGTGCTCTCCGAATACCTCAAGGATCTGGCAGAGAAGAATCCGGCCGGTTTCGAGCCCCCGGCAGACAACAACTGGCAGCTGGCCCCCCTGCCCGCCAATCTGGATCTGCGCATCTACAGCTCGCCACGCAGCGAGGCGCAAGCCCTTACTGGCAGCAAGCTGAACTATGTGGAGACCCTGCCGCCCACCGATGCCAAACACCCCGGCTTTGGTGTCTACAAGCTGGTGCTGGCACCCTGATCCTCAGGGCTAATCTGGCAATAACCTCTGCAACCCCCTCCTGATACGAGGGGGTTTTTGATGGAGCTGACAAGGGGGTCAGCGCCTGTACGCCAACCACGACCAGCAGCAGATCGCGCAGCCCGTTTATCCCTTCACGCCATCGCCTCCCTCTATCACACCATCCAGCTCCCGGCTGGCCTGCCCCATACCGCCCATAAAAAAACAGGCCCACCGAAGTGGGCCTGCTGTTATCTGTGTGATCGGGAATATCGCACTTAAGAGCGTTACTCCCGCTCCTTCACATAAGGTGTACCAAGTGCCTTGGGTGCCACCGCGCGGCCGATAAAACCGGCCAGCAGGAACACGGTCAGGATGTAGGGCAGTGCCTCGATGGCCTGCACCGGAATGGCGAAGCCACCGATGCTGACCCCTTGCAGGCGGATGGCGACCGCATCGAGGAAGCCGAACAGCAGACAGGCGGCCATGGCATTCCAGGGACGCCACTTGCCGAACACCAGCGCCGCCAGTGCCATAAAGCCCTTGCCCGCACTCATGTTGGGGATGAACTGGGCCGTCTGGGCCACCGCCAGATAGGTGCCACCGATACCGGCCAGCAGACCGCCGATGAGGAGCGCGGTGTAGCGCATCCGCACCACCGAGATACCGGCGGTATCGACCGCTGCGGGCGCCTCGCCCACCGCCCGCAGACGCAGACCGAAGCGGGTACGGAACATCACCCACCAGGCCAGCGGCACGCAGGCGAACGCCACGTACTCCAGCAGGGAGTGGCCGCTCAACAGCTCGCTGTAGAGCTGGCCGATCACCGGCACATCCCACAACTCCTTGGCATAGGGCAGATCGATGGGGGCGAAACGGGCATCACCGGAGAGCGCCGGAGTCTGGCCCCCCTGATCGAACCAGTAACGGCCCAGGGTGACGGTCAGACCGGCCGCCAGAATGTTGATGGCCATACCGCTCACCACCTGATCACCGCGATGGGTGATGGTGGCAAAACCGTGCATCAGGGCGAACAGGATGGAAACACCCACCCCGGCCCCCAGACCTACCCAGGCAGAACCGGAGACCGCCGCCGCCGCACCACTGGCGAACGCCGCCGCCAGCAGTTTGCCTTCCAGCGCGATGTTGACCACCCCGGAGCGCTCGCAAAACATACCCGCCATGGCCGCCAGAATGAGCGGCGGCGCAGTACGAATGGTCGCATCCAGCATCAGGATCAGAATTTCAAACATGATCAGACTCCTTTAGCTTGCGCGGCTGAGCGGTTGGCAAACGCCAGATAGAGCTGCTCGATGCGCGGACGCATCATGTGCTCAAGGGCGCCACAGAACAGGATCACCAGACCCTGCAACACCACCACGATGTTGCGGTCGACACCGAACTCGAAGCTGAGCTCGGCGCCCCCCTGATAGAGGAAACCGAACAGCAGGCTGGCGATGATGACGCCGACCGGATGGTTGCGCCCCATCAGCGCCACCGCGATACCGGTGAAGCCGAACCCTTCCACGAAGTTGAGCTTGATCTGGTGCAGCTCACCCTGCAGCACGTTGAGGGCAAAGAAGCCCGACAGCATGCCGGAGATGACCATCGCCAGGATCACCACCTTGGGATAGGAAATACCGGCGTAGGCGGAGGCGCTTTGGCTGGCGCCGACCGAGCGGATCTCGTAACCCCAGCGGGTGTGCCAGATAAAGACCCACACCAGCGCCGCACAGATCAGCGCCCAGAAGAAGCTGATATTGAGGGGGCTGTTGGGGATCTCCATCCCGAACAGGTTAGCCAGCCCGCTCATCTTGGGCAGCCAGCTTGCCTCGGCAAACACCTTGCTCTCGGTCGCCATCGAGCCGGGCGGCTTGAACACCTCCACCAGCAGATAGGCCATCAGGGAGGCGGCGATGAAGTTGAACATGATGGTGGTGATAACGATATGGCTGCCGCGCTTGGCTTGCAGCCAGGCCGGAATAAAGGCCCATGCTGCACCGAACAGACCACCGGCAATGATGGAGAGCGGCAACAGCAGGGCAAACGGCAGCACATCGCCGAGCATCAGACAGACCAGACCGACACCGAGACCGCCGATATAGGCCTGACCTTCACCACCGATATTGAACAGACCGGCGTGGAAGGCGACCGCCACCGACAGACCGGTAAAGATAAAGCCGGTTGCGTAGTAGAGGGTGAAGCCGACCCCTTCACCGGTGCCGAACGCGCCGTACCACATGATCTTGGCGGCATCGACCGGGTTGATGTCGAGGTAATAGAACAGAATGGCCGACACCAGGAAGGCCAGCAGGATGTTGACCGCAGACAAGACGCCTACGGAGACCCAGGCAGGAATACGTACTTGGCTCATCAGTGGGCCTCCTTGGCAACTTCGTCCGGCACTATGTTGGCCATCATCAGACCAATGGTGCGCTCATCCGCCTTGGCACCATCCAGCTCGCCGACGATGCGACCATCGGCAATCACCAGAATGCGATCTGCGAGGCTCATGATCTCGTCCAGCTCCACCGAGACCAGCAGCACCGCCTTGCCCTTGTCGCGCATGGCGATGATCTGCTGGTGGATATACTCGATGGCGCCGATGTCGACCCCGCGGGTCGGCTGGCCGATCAACAGCACATCCGGGTCCTGCTCCACTTCACGGGCGATCACCAGCTTCTGCTGGTTGCCACCGGAGAAGTTGGCGGTCTTGTGATCGGGATGGGGCGGGCGCACGTCCCACTTCTCCATCTTGGCCTGACAATCCTGCTGAATCGCCTCCTTGTTCTGCAGCCACCCCTTGTTGTATTGCGGGCGACGGTGATAGCCGAGAATAAAGGCCTCTTTCGCCTCGAAGCGGTTGATCAGCCCCATCTTGTGGCGATCTTCTGGCACATGACCTAGGCCGTAGTTGCGCACCAGCTCGGGATCGGCCGGGTGCTCAGCGCTCACCTTGTGCACGCCGCTGCGGCTGCTAATGGTGAAGCTGCCCTTGCTCGGCTTGAGAATACCGCCAAGCAGACTGAGCAGTTCGGACTGACCGTTGCCGGAGACCCCGGCGATGCCGACCACTTCACCGGCCCGCACCTCGAAGCTGACCGATTTGACCCGCTCCACCTTGCTGGCGTCGAAATAGCTGAGCCCTTCGATCTTCAGCTTGGCGTCACCGGGCTGGGTTGGCCCCTTGTCGACCTTGAGGCGCACCTTGCGGCCCACCATCAGTTCGGCCAGCTGCTCCTTGTCGGTATCCTTGGTGGCGACGTGGGCCACCATCTCGCCACGGCGCATGATGGAGACCTGATCGGTAATCGCCAGGATCTCCCGCAGCTTGTGGGTGATAAGGATGATGGTTGCCCCCTGATCCCGCAGCTTTTTCAGCACCTCGAACAGGTGATCCGCCTCTTGCGGGGTCAGTACCCCGGTCGGCTCGTCGAGGATCAGGATGCGGGCGCCGCGATAGAGCGCCTTGAGAATTTCGACCCGCTGTTGCAGGCCCACCGGCAGATCTTCGACCTTTTCGTGCAACGGCACGTCGAGGCCATAATCCCGCGCCAGTTCGCCCAGCAGCTTTTCGGCTGACGCCACGCTCTGCTGAAGGTGCCAGCCGTTCTCAGCGCCGAGGATGACGTTTTCCAATACGGTGAAGTTATTGACCAGCATGAAGTGCTGGTGAACCATGCCCACCCCTGCGGCAATCGCATCTTGTGAGCCATGGGGTTTGAAAGGATTCCCGTCGATCAGCATCTCGCCTTTGTCGGCATGGTAGAAACCATAAATGATGCTCATCAGGGTGGACTTACCGGCGCCATTTTCGCCGACAATGCCGTGGATACTGCCTTTGCGAACCTTAAGGTCGATCAGCTTGTTGGCGTACACTTCGCCGAACCGCTTATCGATACCTCTTAATTCGATGGCATAGCGATCTGTCTGGTCCATGATGCAGCCCTGCGTTTCATGAAATAAGACTAAAAACCGGCCCGTGCGGGCCGGTGGTGCGTTGAGAGTCGTAGCAACTATCTAATTAGTATTTGCAGGTGTTATCGCTCATGTAGTCATGAACCTTGACCTTGCCAGCGATGATTTCAGCCTTGATGGCATCCACCTTGGCTTTCATTTCCGGGGTGATCAGCTTCTCGTTGTCCTTGTCGAGCGCCCAATCCACACCGCCTTCGGCCAGACCCAGGTTCTTGATACCCGGCTTCCACTCACCTTTGGCAGCGTCATCCCAGGTCTGGTAAGCGGCCAGACCCACAGACTTGACCATGGAGGTCAGCATGGTGCCCGGTTGCAGGTGGTTCTGGTTGGAGTCCACACCGATGGCGAACTTGCCGCTGTCCTTGGCTGCCTGATAGACACCGATACCGGTACCGCCAGCTGCGGCGTAAACCACATCAGCGCCCTTGGCGAACTGGGACTTGGCCAGCTCGGCACCTTTGGCCGGGTCAGCAAACGCGGCCGGGGTAGAGCCCGCCATGTTCTGGAACACTTCGATCTTCGGATTGACGAACTTGGCACCCTGCTCGTAACCGCACTGGAATTTGCGGATCAGCGGGATATCCATGCCGCCCACGAAGCCGACCTTACCGCTCTTGGAAGCGATGGCAGCCAGCGCGCCCACCAGGAAGGAACCTTCATGCTCCTTGAAGATGACGGACTGGACGTTCGGCTTGTCGACCACCATGTCGATGATGGTGAACTGGGTTTTCGGGAATTCGGTCGCAACCTTCTCTACCGCAGAACCCATGTTGAAACCGACCGCCACGATCGGGCCGTTGCCACGGCTGGCCAGACGACGCAGACCCTGCTCGCGCTGGGCTTCGTTCTGGGGTTCAAACTCTTTGACCTTGACGCCCTTGTCCTTGTTGTAGAGCTCGACGCCGTTACGGAACACGGCTTCGTTGAATGATTTGTCATACTTGCCCGCGGTGTCATAAATGACGGCTGGCTCGGAAGCAGCCTGAGCAGAGAGAGCAGCGAGAGTGAGGGAGGCCACAGTGGCCAGCTTGAGCACTTTAGTCACGATCGTATCCTTGATTGTTATTAAGTGAGGGAACTTGCTTGCCTGTCAGAGCAGGCTATCTAGCACGCAGGCTTACTCTAAGTCAGCCCCGATGCGGGTCAAGCAAATGATAAGGGAAAAACGTTTGCGTTAACGGTTTGAATTCTAAGCAAATAACCTTATAAGCAGTTGTTTTTTAGCTACTTTTCAGTTTTTTATGCTAGCAACCAAAAGACCCAAACGACATTTCTCTTATTGTTCAGCAAGTTACTGTAAACCGTTTTCCCCTGTTATTCATCCAGCCCCCCGGCAAGCCCGTGATCCGGCTCGCAAAATCCCCACAAACCGCGCGAGCAAGGATTGGCTACAGCTGGAAACCTCCCCGTCCTCCTCTCTCTGTGCCAGCCAAAAATAGCCGCACCGGCGCCCCTGCAAGCGCCCATCTCACCCCTACCCCCGAGTTTGGATTTGGTCTGGCAGGGGGATGGCCGTATAATCCCCGCCTGTATAAATAAACAGGAGTGGTGATGGACGTTTCAACCCTGCTCGACGGGCTCAACGACAAGCAAAGAGATGCCGTTGCGGCGCCCCGCAGCAACCTGCTGGTGCTGGCCGGTGCCGGTTCGGGCAAGACCCGGGTGCTGGTGCACCGTATCGCCTGGCTGATGCAGGTGGAACGCTGTTCACCCTTCTCCATCATCGCGGTCACCTTTACCAACAAGGCGGCGGCCGAGATGCGCGGCCGGGTCGAGAAGGTGATCGGCGACGGCGTGCGCGGCATGTGGATCGGCACCTTCCACGGCATCGCCCACCGCTTGCTGCGGGCCCACCATCTGGATGCGGGCTTGCCGCAGGATTTCCAGATCCTCGACTCCGACGACCAGTACCGGCTGATCCGCCGGGTGCTCAAGGTGCTCAACCTTGACGAGAAGCACTGGGCCCCGCGCGCCGTGATGGGCTACATCAACGGCAAGAAGGATGAGGGCTTGCGCCCCGGCGACATCGACCTCTACGGCGACCCCGTCACCCGCACCTATCAGCAGATCTACAAGACCTATCAGGAGACCTGTGATCGCTCCGGTCTGGTGGACTTCGCCGAGCTTTTGCTGCGCGCCCACGAGCTGTGGCTCAACAAGCCGCACATCCTCGAGCACTACCGCGACCGCTTCCAGAACATCCTGGTGGACGAGTTTCAGGATACCAACGGCATCCAGTACGCCTGGCTGCGGATGCTGGCGGGCAACAGCGGCAAGGTGATGATCGTCGGCGACGATGACCAGTCCATCTACGGCTGGCGCGGCGCCAAGATCGAGAACATCCAGCGCTTCCTGACCGACTATCAGGGCGCCGAGACCATCCGCCTCGAGCAGAACTACCGCTCCACCGCCAATATCCTCAAAGCGGCCAACAGCGTCATCGCCAACAACGCCGAGCGCCTTGGCAAGGAGCTGTGGACCGAAGGGGCCGAGGGCGAGCCGATCTCCCTCTACGCCGCCTTCAACGAGGTGGACGAAGCGCGCTTCGTGGTCGGCCGTCTCAAGGATTGGAAGGAAAAGGGCGGCCTGTTGGCCGACTGCGCCATCCTCTATCGCTCCAACGCCCAGTCGCGGGTGCTGGAAGAGGCGCTGATGCAGGACGCCATGCCCTATCGCATCTACGGCGGCCTGCGCTTCTTCGAGCGGCAAGAGATCAAGGACGCCATGGCCTACCTGCGCCTTATCAACAACCGTGGCGACGACGCCAGCTTCGAGCGGGTGGTCAACACCCCGACCCGTGGCATCGGCGATCGCACCCTCGAGATCCTGCGCGGCAACGCCCGCGATCAGGGGCTCAACCTGTGGCAATCGGCCAAGGCGCTGCTCAACGACAAGGTGCTGACCGGTCGCGCCGGTAATGCGGTGCGCGGCTTTGTCGAGCTGATCGACGCGCTGGAAGAGCAGGTCTCCCTGCTGCCACTGCACCAGCAGGCGGATATCGCCATCCAGAACTCCGGCCTCAAGGCCATGTATCTGGCGGAAAAAGGCGAGAAATCCCAGGCGCGGGTAGAGAACCTGGACGAACTGGTCACCGCCTGCCGCCAGTACCAGCGCCCGGACGAGCTGGAAGATATGAGCGATCTCTCCGCCTTCCTCGCCCACGCGGCGCTGGAATCCGGCGAGAATCAGGCGGACGAATATGCCGACGCGGTGCAGCTGATGACATTGCACAGCGCCAAGGGGCTGGAGTTCCCGCTGGTGCTGCTGGTCGGCGTGGAAGAAGGGATGTTCCCCAGCCAGCAATCCACCGAAGAGTCGGGCCGGCTGGAAGAGGAGCGCCGCCTCTGTTACGTCGGCATGACCCGCGCCATGGAGAAGCTCTACATCTGTTATGCCGAGAGCCGCCGCATCTACGGCCGCGAGATGTTCCACAAGCCGAGCCGCTTTATCCGCGAGATGCCCGCCGAGTGTCTGGAAGAGATCCGGCTGCGCACTCAGGTCAGCCGCCCCACCCAGTACGGCCGCTTTAGCCAGAACGAGGTGCAGCAGAGCTTCGACGCCAGCGGCATCAAGCTCGGCCAGCGGGTGCTCCATCCGAAATTCGGCGAAGGGGTGGTGCTCAACTTCGAAGGGGTCGGCCAGCAGAGCCGGGTTCAGATCCAGTTCGACGACGTCGGCGCCAAGTGGCTGGTGACGGCGTATGCCAGACTGGAAGCACTTTGATTTTTCCTGCTCTTGATATAACCAACCCGGCTTAGGCCGGGTTGGTTTTTATATCTGTGATCGCGATAACTTTAAATTCGCGATCGTCCGAATGCGCTTCGCTATTCGAACCTACGATGCTGGCATCAGGTTACAACAAGTGTTATTAATGCATTCAAATTAATTACCAGGCAACGCTAATGAATAACGTTTACTTTTTAGGTTTTACACCAAAACCATATGTTTGGGTTGTAGTAGATGCTGATGAGCATTGGTATGACTTTAATGCCAGAAAAAATAAATCTCTTTTTATAAGAGAGGTGGTTTTTGCTGCTGAAGGGAAAGATCTTTCTATAATAGTAACAAGACCGGGTATGGTTTGGATATCAAGCAACACAAAGAGACTAGCAACAACACAAGAGGATGACTTTTTCAAAACTGTTGAATTGCGTAAAAATATAATTAAGGTCGCTAATGTCTTTAACTATCTACTAGCTTTGACATCAAAGGATTACACTTCAGGCTGTGCCACGCCAATTATCCCAATAGAAATCACCCTTCATGAAACCATGTGCATGAAATTCTTCGGTGAAAGCGGTCAAAACCTCGATGAACCAACAACATTCATCCCGACATGCCCTAATGTAACCTCAGCTATGAATCTTGAGTTCAAAGAATTAGAAAGTCGAGATGGCCAAATTTATGTTGATGCATACAAAAAGGCTTTTGATGTTTTAGAACGTTTAGATGAGAAGGGAATTGAATGCTTAAACACTCTATCAAAATCTGAAAGCGAGTATTTAAATAGTGACTACAGCACCTCATTAATTCTCTCTTGGTTTATCATAGAGCATATCATACTTGATATTTTCTTAAGAGAAGCAAATGGCAACATGAATAAAAATGGGAGCTCACCGAAGTTCGATGACATGCTATCAAAAGTACAAAGCACTGCTAACTATCGTGAGTATTCATCTGTTATTGCATTGATAACGCAAGCTAAGAATGCACGTAATGGTTTTGCTCATCGAAATGAGAAAGTGGATAAGGATTCAGCAGAAAAGTCCTTGAATGCAGCATTCGCTTTAGCTTCCTACAAATTAAAGATCGATTTGAAGCACAGTATTTATGTACCCCAGATTCTTTCTTACGGTAGGTAGGACCGTAGGTTCGATTAGCGAAGCGTAATCGGACGATCGCGTAAGACGTTCGCGTAATCGGTCGCTTACAACGGAACAATCCTGTTAGGGGTTTACTCCAATCCCCCCACCCCATCCACCGACCCGCACCAATCCGGTGGATAGACGCCGCTCGCCACATAACGATGGAAGGTGGAATACGGCCAATCGGCCACCCGGGTGACATGACCATGCTTGAGCGGGTTGATATGGACGTAATCCATATGGCGGCGGTAATCCTGCTCATCCCGGATCAGATGTTCCCAATAATGGCGTTGCCAGATGCCCCGCTCCCCGTGACGTAACCGCGTCTGGCTGCGCCGCTCATTGACCGGCAAGGCGCGGGAAAAGTGGCTTTTGATCAGCCGCCAACGCAGGGGGAAATCGGTGTCCCCCTCCGGCAAAGAGAGAATGCAGTGGAGATGGTCGGGCAACACCACCCATGCGTGAATGGCGAAGGGGTGAGCCTGTTGCACCTTGGCAACGCTGCGGCGCAGCAGGTCGATCTGCTCCACCAGCAACCGGTTGTTGCGTCGCTCCAGCAGGTTGACGGTAAAGAACCAGGTTCCTCCGGGCCACCATGCCCGCCGCCAATTGGCCATCCCTTTCCCCTCGTTGAGACCGAAAA
This sequence comes from Aeromonas sp. s7(2024), assembly GCF_040907825.1. Taxonomy (NCBI): domain Bacteria; kingdom Pseudomonadati; phylum Pseudomonadota; class Gammaproteobacteria; order Aeromonadales; family Aeromonadaceae; genus Aeromonas; species Aeromonas sp. s7(2024). Next base: position 28,663 of record NZ_JBFOCM010000027.1, on the reverse strand, counting down.
GCCAAGCATAGCCTTGCCTCACTTCGATCTGCTTGCGGGTAGTGATGGTGCGGATGTTCCATTACGAGATTGTTCGATTACGCGATCGTCCGATTACGCTTCGCTAATCGAACCTACAAGGCGACTCAAAGCGGCTTGCAGCGATTCATTAGACGAGTGGGCAAATACAGGTAGGGGGAAATCAGAAACCCGGCCGCCAGATGGGGCTCGGCGGCCGGGTGAATTGTAAAGAGTAGGGTGACAGGGAAAGGGATCAGCCTAGTCTAATCAACTCGATGGGGGCGTAGCGCTCACCGGAGTTTGCCAGCAGCACGCACTTCTCATGCTCCGCCTGATAGGGGGTCATATTGTCGGTGTGGGCCTCTTTCAGAAAATCGACTGCGCCAGTGGCGGCAATCATGACGCGCTGACCCTGGTTCAGCACATTGCGGTTACGGTCATAGATCTTCATTTCATTCTCCTTTTCTTGTGTCCTGGCGAATGCGCAGGCGTCTGTCCAGGACAACGGCATTCAGCCTACGCCCCTGAAAAAAGGTGATTTATGTCACAGATCAAAAAAAGGGCGATATGGGACTCATAGGTTCAGAAAGCGAGCAGGGCTGCTTGGCCAGCGGTTGTCGCGCGAAGTCGCGCTGCCCTGCCCTTTTCGTCGCGGCGGGCTCGAACCCGGCAGCGGTTGGGGTATATTGGTGGCCGATTAGCCAGTCTCATTCACCGTGGCCGCGCAAGCGGGCCGCTGTTTCAACAAGATGGAGAGTCATCATGAATCGCGACATTACCGCCCAGTTCATCAAGATGCTGACCAACCTCGACCACTGTCTGGTCAAGGCCGAGGCTCACGCCGCAGCGAAGCAGTTCAACGTGGAGAACTTCTTCGGCGAGCGGCTGATCGTCGATATGCTGCCGCTGTCCAAGCAGGTGCTGATCTGCTGCGATTCGGCCCGCTCCGTGGTCGCCACCGCCAGCCACAGCGAGCAGCCGGCCATGGGCGATGACCCCAAAACCATGGCGGATCTGCGCGCCCATATCGGCAAGACCATCAGCTATCTGCAAGGCAAGCTGGACGCGGACTACAGCCAGTACGCCAGCGGCCGTTACGTGCCCCACTGGGCGGGCGGCAAGGGGATGGATGGCCATACCTGCGTCCATGAGTACGGCATTCCCAACTTCTACTTCCACCTCACCATGGCCTACGCCCTGCTGCGCCGCGCCGGGGTCGATCTCGGCAAGCGCGACTATCTGGGCGGGCTCAACCTGCAATAAGCGCTGCACGCCACTGGCGGCAAACAGATAGCAAAAGCCTGCCACGCGGCAGGCTTTTTTATGCCGGATGGCACTGGGCTGATGCGCAGAAAGGCTCTGCCCTAGAAGGGGCCGTTGCGCTCGCGCAGCTTGTCGGGCAGGCCGTCGTGATCCCCCAACTCGCGCTCGGGCACATCATCCCAGTGCAGCTTGCCAAGGGTGATATTGCGCTCGGGATGCACGGCGTAGTGGATGCGGTTGTCCTCCCGATCCGTGTCGCCAATGCAAAGCAGCCGGACAGTCTCTTCGGTGTTGTTGATAAAGGCGTGAGCCAGCCCGTCACCGGCCTTGAAGCCCACCGAGTCCCCCGGTTGCAGCCGATAGAGCACGCCGTCGAGCCAGACATCCGGAGTCCCTTCCAGCACATGGACAAACTCGTCTTCGGTCTTCTCGGCATGGGGCCAGCTGGTGCGATGGCCGGGTTCGACAATCTCGTGGTGAATGCCGATGCGGCTAAAGCCGAAGTGCTTGCCGAGGGCGCAGCCGCGAGAAAGGGGCTCCTGACTGCCGGAGTAGTAGCGCGGCGTCTGCTCTTGCAGCTCGCGCCAGTGTTTGATGCAGGGGTGGCGATTCATAGCGGTTCCTTTTCTATGAGGATGCAGTCACGGGAGGGGTCATCCTGACTGTCAGAATGCGGGGAGAAAAGCAGAAATTTTCTGGTCAGATGAGCCCCTCTGACGAGGGGCTCAACAAGCAGGAATTACTTGGCCTTGACGCAAGGCAAGGGAGGAAGCTCGCCCTGTGCAGCCGGGCGGGTCATCTGGTAGTTGCCGGCAAGATCCCGATAGACACGGGTGTTCCACACCTCTCCGTTGTCGAGCTGGAACTCGATGTCGTAGTTGACCCCGGAGACCACCTGGCTGCGCACCTCGCGGATGCTCTGCAGTTTGGCGGCCGTGTTCATGCGAGCCAGCACGCTGGCCAGCGCAGCCTCCCCTTCAGCATTGGGCAACGGCTGACTCTGCCAGCCACCCGCCATCGGCGCACACTCCGGCGTGGGTGACGAGGTGCTACAGGCACTCAACAGGCCAGCAACAAGGATGGGTAACAACACGCGTTTCATATCATTTTCTCCTGCCTGCAAAATGACCACCTTATCAACATCTTGCCATTATTGCAGCCCAAAAGGCTCCCGCTGCGCCCCGCTTGGACGCACCAATCGTTCAGCGCCCCAGATTGTCCGCCAGCTGTTTGGCGCGGCTGGCCGCCCACTGGTCGATCATCTTCTCCATCTCCTCGGCGGTGATGGGCTCATCCTTGTGGGTGGTATCCGTACTCTCGCGAGCATCCATCACCCGCACCAGCAGCTTGCCGCTCCGGGAGTCGAGCAGCTGGGCCATGCTGCCCACCTTGAGCAGGTAGGGCTCCTTGCCGATCACTTCACGGGTGACGTTGATGGCGATCTTGGCCGGCAGCAGGTCACGCAGCTTGGGGTCGGGGCGGGTCAGGTCGAAGTTGGTGACGGCCGCCTGGATCCGCATGACTTTCGGGCCGGGGGCGGTGGCGATCTTGACGCCCTGCTTGATCAGCTCGCTCTGGAACTTGTCGTGGTAGTAGCGGCCAATCTGGTTCTGTTCATTGGCGGTCAGCAGATACCACTGACCATTCTCCTGCCGGATAAACTGCAGCGGATCGAGCAGCACCTCATTGTATTGGCGCAGGTCAACGCCCGGCTCCTTGTAGACGCGCTGATTGGGGTTGCTCTCGCTCTGCTGGAAGGCTGTCAACGGGATCGCCTGCAAGCTGTGGGATACCTGATTCTTGACGGCGCAGCCACCCAGCAGGGCCGCAGCCACGGCAACCATCACGACCTTTTTCATATTTGCTCCTGCATTTTACTGTTTGTTTTTGCTGTGGATTTCACACCACATGGCTGGAGAACCCGTGCCGGATGCCGCCAATGTCACAGAGAAATAACCTATTCATCACCTTCCCACAAGCAACAGATCAGGATTGTTCAGCTCACATCCAAGTTGTCACAATTACGGTGCTTTTATACAGGATCAGCCAGGGTATGAACGGCAATCTGGCGAGGGTTTGGTTGTTTAATCCGGCTAAATGGGGCTGCGAAAAGCGCTCAGTTTTTTCAAACGATGCGAGCCAGCGGGCGGCGTGAGTTGAACGGGGGAATGCTCTGGAACGGGCGATGACCGATCATCAGCCATCTTCCGCAAACTTGCCTGCCGCCGGAGAAGCAGCAGGCTCATTCATCAGTTATCGAGATCCCAGGGGCACTGCTTGACCAGCCCCTCTTTGCCGCTGGCGACGATCGCCTGCTGCACCATCCGTTTGTAGCGATTCTTGATATGGGCGGGCAGCGCGGGCACCAGCAGCCGCTCGTCAAACTCCGGCAGCGGGCGATCCGGCAGCACCGCCTGCTCCTGCGGACTGAGGGGCGGCCGGGAGGCAATATTGCTGGCCGAGATGGTGGGTGTGCCCACCAGCATCTGGCGTTGCAGCGGTGCGCTCAGCAGAAAATCCACAAGCAGGTAGGCCGCCTTGAGCCGTGCGGGATCATCCCCGACATGGCGGGCGATGGAGATCGCATCGAGGGCATAGATGGCCCCCTCCTGCACCATGGCGATCCGCCACTGCTGATCGTTCTGCTTGTTGCACTCCACCAGCTCCAGCCCCCAGGTGGTGGCAAAGGTCTGCTGGCGCAGAGCCTCGCAGCGGTTGGCCTGATTGAACCAGAAGCCGCGACTGGCTTGCAGCCGCTGCGAGAGCTGCTGCTCCACCTCTTGCTGCAAGGTCTTGTCGGCCAGCATCTCGCCGCTGGCAAACAGGGCGGGCGACTTGCCCAGCGAGAGCAGCACCGAAAAGAGCAGCGGCTCGAACTGGTCGCAGAACTCGGCAAACTGGCCCGGCGGCGAGGTGTTGGCGAGCACCTGCCAACTGGTGGGCGCTTGCGGCACCTGCTTGCTGTCATAAGCGAGGCTGAACATGGCGTAGGAGAAGGGCACCGAGTAGTTGCGCTCTCCCTGCTTGTCATACTCGGTGTTCTTGAGGGCGGGCTTCACCTCGGGGTAGTGCTGCAGGCGGCTGAAATCGATGGGGAGCAGCAGCTTGAACAGCGGCTGGTGATGGGCCTTGTAGAAGTAGCTGGTCGGCAGCACCACATCGGCGCTGCGGGTGCGCAGGGCGCGGTAGACGCTGTCGAAATCGGTCAGCAGCGGCTCGATCCGGCTGACCGTCGCTTCCACCCCATGGGCTTTGGCGTAGTCGGCAAACTGTTGTTCATAACCCGCTGGCAGATAGCCCCACTCCAGCAATTTGAGCTGAACCGGGGCCGCCAGCGCTGGGGTCATCCCCAGCAACCAGCAAAGAGGCAGTAGACGCATGGCCGGGCACTCCTGACAGGCAAACCTTGTTGGAGTATAGGCCCATGCGCCGACTCGTCAGGCCACCAGCTCGGCGCCCATGCTCGCCAGAATGGAGAGGCTGACCACCGCAAACAGCACGCCGGTCACCAGATTGAGCGGTCGCTGCACCCGCAGCAGCAGGCGCTGGGCACGATCGGTGGAGAGGCTCCACGCCAGCAGCCCGAACCAGCAGAGGGAGATGATGAAGAGCTCGCCCACCAGCAGGCTGCGGGTCATCCCATCCACCTCTGGCGTCACCATGGCGGCCAACAGACCGATAAAGAACACCAGCGCCTTGGGGTTGAGCAGATTGGTGGCAAGGCCTGTGCGCACGCCCCTGCCCCAGCCGCGCAGCTCGTTGGCGGCGCTGGCCATCACGGTACTGCTCTGCTGCCGAGCCGCCATCAGGGCGCCCCACCCCAACCAGCCCAGATAGAGGGCGCCGCAGCACTTGATCACCATAAATAGCAGCGGGTGACTGGCGATCAGCATGCTGATCCCGGTCAGGCTCAGGGTGGCGTGTACCATGATCGCCAGCGAGATGCCCAGCGCCGCGCCAAGGGCGGTCGGCCGGTGCAGGCTGGTGCGCAGGATCAGGGCGAAATCGGGGCCGGGGCTGGCCAGTGCAGTCAGGTGCATCAGGCCGAGGGTAACGAACAGACTGGTCAGCATAACAACTCTCGCTTTAACGACGGAGAGCCAGCATGGCGGATCAGCGGGGGGCGCGGCTTGTAAAAGATTGCATCTGGGCACGAAATTCGGCGGGTGTCAGACCGAATGCCTGGCGAAAGCCGTGGTGGAAGTGACTCTGATCGAAGAAGCCGACCGCCAGCGCCACCTCGCTCACCGCCATGCCGCTCGCCAGCAGCCGCTTGCCCTGCTCCAGCCGCAGCCGTTTCAGCCAGGCGTAGGGAGTCATGCCGCTGCGCTTCTTGAACTGGCGCAGGAAGGCGAAACGATCGAGCCCGAGCAGCCCCGCCAGCTCTTCCAGCGAGTGGGGCTCGTCGAGGGCGGCCATCAGGTAGTCGCGCAGGAATCGCAACTGGGGATCCGCCAACTGGTGTACCTCGGGGGCCAGATGCAGCAGCTCCCCCAGCAGGGCCAGCAGCTGGCTCTCGATCAGCAGGCCATCGGCCTTGGGGTTGTCGAGATAGCCGTGCAGCTGGGCAAAGCCCTGATAGAGGTCGGGGCGGCTCTGCAATCCCTTGTCGAAGAAGGGTTCAGGCTGCTCCGGCAGCCAGAGCGCCAGCTGCTGGGGATCGATGGCGAAGACCCGTACCTCATACCCTTCCGGCAGCAGGCTGAGGCCGTCGTGCACCTCATCCGGGTTGACGGTAGATAGCACCCCGCGTACCAGATGGTGGCTGTTCCCCTTGTGGATAAACTTCTGGCCACCCCGCTGCACCAGCCCGATATGGTAGTCGAGATGGACATGGCGGCCGTAGCTGAACGCCCTGTGGTGGGAGTGCGACAGCTCGACCCCCGGCAGGTGCGGGGATTGCCAGTAGCGGATGAGGGAATCGGTGGTATTCATGGGTTATAGATACACCAGAAACGGGCCTTGGACTTGTAGATTATTGCACGCAACCCCCTCTCAACGCCCCCACAGCCGCGGGGTTGGTTCCACCAGCGAGGCGAGCGGCACCCGCTCCACCATCTGACGCATATGTTGCACCAGTTCGGGATTGCCATCCCCCAACGACTTGTTCAGCACGATATGCACCTGCAGCGGGGTGACCGGCAGGTAGATGAGGCGGGTCGCCGCAGGGAGCTTGGCGCGAAAATGGTTGGCGGAAATATCGTTGGAGAAGAGCGCGGCATCAATCCGCCCGCGCAGCAACTTCTGCATGTTGCCATGCTCCCAGCTGAGCTGGGAGAGGGTGTCGATATGGATCTGCGGATGCTGCAACAGCGGCGGCACGATCGCCTGACTCGACCAGCCGATGGTGGTGCCGTAGAGATCTTCCTGCCGCTCAACCGCATGAAGTCGCGATGGTACCAGTACCACCAGCACCGGCCGCAGCAGCAACAGGTGGGGGTCGATATAGCGAAAGTGACGAGCACGCTCGGGACTGTAGCTCAGCAGCGGGGTCAGATCGCACTCGCCGCTCTCGAGGTTGTTAAGCAGCCGCGCCACATTGAGCCCCTGCCACTCGATGGTACGCCCGATCGCGGGTTCGATATGACGGCGAAAGTAGTCGATCACCGACCCGGAGACCTCGCCCTGCTGATCAATGGTGACCAGCGGCGCCAGCTGAAAGACGCATCCCCGCAGTGGCGCGTTGATCGCCACGGCCTGGCTGATGGTCATAAGAGGGAGAAGAAGTGCCGATAGCAGTAATACCAAACGCGTGCCCGAACGAGAGATGCCCATAAGTGCCGACCCGATGCCCTGATAGCCATCAGCATGGCACAAGGCAAAGGGGGCGGGCTATCCGCTCCCGACGCGCTTCGGCCTCTTGCGCCCCCTACGCCCATGACCAATGGGCCCCCGTTTTATTGCGGTGAAAATCAATAATTCCGCGGCTTTGATGGATTTTGGTCTCTTGAGATATAGTGCGGCCCCATTCATCAAACCGGCGGATGAGCGCCCCGCCGGACAGGTAGATTCATGAGACTGTTTTTGCTGTTGTTGTCGTTGTTTGCTGCGACCGTAAGTTCTGATGAAAAGCCGCGTCTGCCCTATTACGACTGGGGTCGCTGCCCGTTTGAGGGTTGTACCTATCAGGCGTGGACCACCAAGCAAGAGGTGATCGTCAGAGCCGAGCCATCCCTGACGGCCAAAGCGCTGTTCCGGCTACCTCGCGGCCAGCAGGTGGAAGGGCTGACCGGGGTCGTCATTACCGAACAACCGGGGATCATCGAGATACTCAGATCGGTCAAGCTGGGCTACAGCAAGGAGGGAAAAGGGCCACTGTTGAATATGAAGGCAGGGGAAACGCTTTATATCCTCGGCGGACTGGGCGAAGGCAATAGCCTGTTCTGGTACAAGGGCAAAACCTACATCCTCGATTATGACTATGCGCGCAAAGAGATCAGATACGGCCGGTCACCGCAAAACCAGTGGTGGGTAAAAATTCGGGACAAGCAAGGGCGTGAGGGTTGGGTTGCCGAAGCCAAAAACTTTGCCCATATGGACCGTTTCGAATAGTGACAGCCAGCCCCCCGAGATCGGGGAGCTGGCCGTGGATGACTCACTGCTTAGGTTGCAGCTTCATCTCTTGCAGATACTCCAGCACCTGGGTTTTGTAGTCCGCCTGATAGGAGAACTTGGTGCTATCGCACGCCGCAATCAGGTTGACCGCGGTGCAGAACAGGGTGGCTGCCAGCAACCCCTTGCCAACCCACTGCGGGTAACGGCGGCTCCAGCGTACCAGCAACAGCAGGATCGGGAACAGGGCGTAGGGGAAGATCAGCATCAGGTGCCAGTAGTTGAAGATGATGGGCGACAGCGCCGCACTCACCAGCACCGCCAGCACCGCCGCCAGCGCATAGAGACCGAGCCAGCTTTCACCATCCACTGGCGCGCGGTCGCTGCGCAGCAGACGCGGCTTGAGTTCCCGCCACAGCTGCCAGTTGGCCTTGGCCGCCAGCAGCACAGTCGCCGAGCCTACCCCGTAAATCACCACCCGCCACAGCCAGACTGCCGCCATCTGCAGGTATTCGTGCCCAGCCAGCCAGATGAACTGGGTGTCGTTGACCAGCTTGCTGGCAAACAGCCAGGAGCCGTAACGCAGCCAGTAGAGCACTGATTTCAGCACCGGATAGACATGCACCAGCCCCCAGCCGATATAGCGCTGGCGCGCCTCGGGATCGACGTTCTGGGTAATATGGCTGTTGCTCATCACTTCCATGGCGTAGGGGATCAGGGAAGCACCGATCAGCAGGGTAGCCACCACCACCCCGCTCCAGCTCACCTTGAGAATGCGGCGCCAGAACAGATAGGTAGACATTACCGCCAGCAGCGGCCAGGAGTAGTGCAGCTGCATCGCCATGCCGATAGCCAACAGGTGGACGATCATGTGCCAGAAGGAGGCCCGCTCGCGCATATGCCAGGCCGACCAGCAGTGCATGGCCGAGAAGAGGAACAGATAGGAGGGGTTATAGAGCAGACTCTCGTACTGGAACCAGGGGTTGAGCCAGCAGAGCACCAGAAACAGCAGACGCACCCTGTCATCAAACACCTGACGGATCACCGCATCAAACAGCAGGAATCCGACCAACCGCATCGCCAGCAGCAACACCATGGGGGCATAGGGAGAATCCCACAGCAGCAGCGGCCCGCCAATCAGCCAGGCCGACAAGCTCCCCGGCACATTGCCCACCGCACTCGCCGCATTGCCATAGCTGAGCCAGACCCCCTCATAGGCCCCAAGGTAACCTTTGTAGAGCATCTGGGTCTGATCGCCGGTGAGGAGTTGGTGATCGGAAAACAGCCAGGAAAGCAGCAGCCCGGCAAATATACAGGCCGCGAATAATGCGTTATGGTAGCGCCCACTAAGACCAATCATTGATCCACACCTATTGAAAAAATTGCTAACGACTTTAACAGTTGCCACCTGATTTTGCTCGTTTACGATTCACATTTTTAGTAGATTTACCAGTCAGTTATGAGACCCGCGGAGCAGTTATGACCCCACCAGTTAAAAAGTTTTTATTCATTGTTGAAGACTTGTATGGTGGTGGTGCGGAAAAGGTTCTGCTCAATACCGCATCCTTGCTAAAAGATGCCGGTGCAGATGTAACTTTGTTTACCTTGCGGGAAAAAATAGACCATACGCTACCTGACAACATTCACCCGATTAATCTTGGCATTGTCACAAAGCTGACTAAAGCCATATCCAATGTTGCGGTTGAAAAAATACAAGCATCTCTGATCTTTAAAAAAGTCAAAGAGATCTCGCCTGACGTAATTATCTCATGCTCATGTGACAAAATTACCAGACACCTGCCTGATACACTGAATATTTATTACTGGATCCACGGAAATGTCACCGGTTTTGCCAAAGACAATGCCAAAGGATATGAAAAATTCAAGCGCTTCTATAATGGCAAGAAACTGATCTGCGTATCTCGTGGCATCGCGGACGACATTTTGCAAAATGTAAAAGCTACACCCAAATCGTGTCAGGTTATCTATAATCCGTTTGATATCGAGAAAATTCAGGCGTTGGCCAATGAGCCTTTCAGCAAGCCATTCGACAAGTATTTTATCCATGTTGGCACCTTCGAAGAACGAAAACGCCACGATCGTCTCTTGCAGGCATATCAGCTAAGTGGCGTTGATACGCCACTCGTCCTGATGGGCAAAGGGGAGCGACGCCCTCACATTGAAGACATGATCGAGGAGATGAACCTTGCCAGCAAGGTGAAGATCATCGACTTTCAGAAGAACCCCTACCCCTATATCAAAGCAGCTCAGGCGCTCATCCTAACATCCGATGCTGAAGGGCTGCCAACAGTGCTTATTGAAGCACTCATCTGCCATACCCCGGTGATCAGCGTGGATTGCCCGTCTGGGCCGGCAGAGATATTGACGAAACCACTCGATAAATTTCTAATCCCGATAGAAGATATCCGTGGACTGGCCATGGCAATTACAGGTGTTGATCGAAGGCGAATTTCCATTGATTCAAACTGTTATCAACTATTTTCTAGTGAAAGTGTGACCGAACAGTTTATATCTTTATGAGAAAGAGTTGGGGAAACCCCCAACTCTCTATAGATAATCAGCCACCCATTTGTTAAATACTGTTTTAAATTCAGCAACGTTGATAAAATTTACGTCTTGTTGTGCAGACCTCGTTTCTGCGTAGATAACACTTGAGTGAGGATTATTGGGATGCCACTCCACATTTTCTGGCATCCCGAAATTATCATTGTAAATACCAAGAACAGGTTTATTCAAACCTGTTGCAATATGCACCGTTGCTGTATCCACAGACACCATACCGGCACAATGCCTTGTCTGTGCAAAGAGTGCAGCCAGAGATGGTTTCTCATGATCACTAACAACCCTGGTTGGGTCACAAACATGAGATAAAACTCGTTCAACGTCCCTCTCACGCCCAGGTGGATACAAGAGACAAATGTTGTGATTTGATGAATCAAGCATTGTGTTAATTAACGCTATAATTTTTTCAACACTGAAACAACGGGATGTCCCACTGCCATATGGATTGAAACACAACGTTTTATTACTTGGCCACCAAGAGCCAACCCTATCCTCAGCATCCTGACACGAAGGCACTATATAACTGGTATCAGGGTTAGCAATCCCCATATGCTCCAACAGCACCTTAAATTTATTAGCGAAGTGCATCCCTGCTGTTTTTTGCCCCAGCTTGATATTAATACAGTCAAGCTCATCATCGACTCCTGCTACATTTTTGCTCCCAACTTTGGAGATGAAATAAAGGTCTTTCATCTTCATCTTTTGGCTAAAATGCACAAGATAATCTACATTCCCAATTTCATTGGCTAATTTTTTGAGCTCCATATAGCCAGCCCTCTTGGGTATTTCAAAGACGCAATCAAAGTTAAAAAAATCTCTAAACAATGGCGCCATTTCAGAGCTGGTAATGACATAGACTTTCCGCTCCGGAAATTTATTTTTAATCTCCCTTGCCACCCAGGAAGAGACGATTGCATCACCAAGCTTAGCATCCCACCTAACAAAAACAGTGGCACCATGTGATGACGCTCTCACTGATGAATGACGATCAAAAAGTAAAATACCCAGCTTGCGGCGAAGGACGTCCCTCCATAATTGAAATATTTTAATCATAGCAATCACCTCCATCACTCTATATGCTGACCATAATTTCTGTCATCAATCGTCGATTGGAATAGTCCAACATCCAGACAGCACGGCTCCACACCAGCGGCACTCAATTTATTCCACTGCAGCCGTCCAGTGAGGTAATCAGCAGGCATTCTGATTGGATAAGCTATTTTCAGCAGCTTGTGAGCGCCAGCCAATGTAAGAATATATCCACCTGTCGATATAATTCCTCTTTTTGAATTTTTACTAGGTGTTAAATATTTTGCCAAACGATACCCCTCTGGCAAAGATGAGTATATTGGGAAGTGTTTCGCCTTGCCATGATGTAAAAATACAATGTCAGAGCTATTTTTATTAGTGACCTCGTTGACGATAGCTTTGAAATGCATGTGGACGTATATATCATCTTCTAAAATTACACAGCGTGGGATATCTCGCTCCACCATCACTTCATATATATTGATATGACTCATGGCACAACCGACCTCACCCAAGCTAAGATCATGACCGCAAGTCTCTCTTGCCAGATTGAAATCTACTTTCGCCAAGCGATCTGATGGTAATGATTTACCATCTACAGCATCGAAAAACTCAAAGTTAATCCCCAAATGAGACATCTGGCGCTCTACCATGGCCCGTCTGTCAGCACTACGTGTCAAACTAATAATAAATACGGGTATCATAGCTATAATAAATCCTGCTTGAGTTCATGACAAAATAAAATAAAAATCAGACTGAATGAGTATAAATACATCATGCTTTGGTGTTCAAAAGGCACATCAAAAACTGCTCCGACAGCGAATGATATAGGGATAAAGACGCCTGCAGACACAAACCCCATTTCTTTCGCAAAAAATATTGCCGGCAATATAAGTATACCTAGTAAGAAAATGAATCCTATACCACCCCGAATAACTAAAGTCTGTAAATACTGGTTGTGTGCATGCGCAAGTTCGGGGTTTAGCAACGCTTGTGGCACAAGACCCAGCTTCACTTGCTCTTGCTTTAACGCATCAAAACCTTCAGTGCCCACACCTATTAATGGCGAGTCGAGAAATCCCAACCAAGCGCTTTCCCATGCTACCGCTCTTAGCCCAAGAGATGTGCTGTAATTTCCATTCTCCATGTTTACAACATCAGAAAGTCCAGAGTCTATTCTATTTTTCACGATACTGCTGTTTAAACATAGCATTCCGAGTACTAACAACAAACCTAGCGTGATTGAAATATATTTCAGTGGTTTTGTTTTTATTTTAAACAATAAAAAACATGTAATCACAACCATGAATGCTAGCCAAACACCACGACTTTGTGAAAGATATAGTGCCCCCAGAGAGAATAATGCCGAAATGATATGAAACCATTTTTCAAGGCGATTCTCTGAGAAAGAAACCGAAAACCAAAAATTGAGAATAGCCAATGTTAGGGCTGTTTGAGAAAAAATTATCGCATTTGTAAAACCCTCTACCCTAGCGACCCCATGATTATACTGCCATATACTAATAACCCCCAAGCCAAATCCACCAAGAATAACCCCATAACAACCAGCTTTTAATAAAAAAACATTCCGTGGAATTAAAAATGTGAAAAATATGACATAAATTATGGCACGCATAATGCCATATTGATCACCATGAATTTGTCTATTTACAAATAGATAAATGGCATAGAATAATAAAACCCATATTATATGACGATTTTTAAACCCCACCGGATAACGATGGATGTAAAAAGAAACCATGCCAATTATGGATGCCACAACAATGAGGTTAGATAGATATGTTTTTCCATCAGTAAAGAAAAACATTACGCTGAATGCAAAAATCAGGGTGCATGAAAAGATCAGAAGAGCAAATCGCTCCATGCTTATGGCATTTTTTGATATCACTTTGATTTCCTGAAGACATAATTTCCGCGAATTTTGCGCCATAACCCAAACACATCTGTGCGGGGAAAGATGGCGATCCGGCGGATCTGGAAAGGGTCCTGGTGCATTGCTTTGGGGCCGCTATTGGTAGCGACGGCAAAACGATACCCGGCGGCGATAGCCTGCTCCTTGGCACTCTCGTTCATATCTCCGTAAGGGTAGGCAAACGAGAGCAACGGATGGCCAAGCAGGGCCTCCAGTTGGCGTTTATTCTCCTGAATTTCATGGGCTTGTTGTTCGGGTGTGAGCTTGCTCAAACGGGGGTGAGTCAGAGTATGACCACCAATTTCCACATGACCGCAGGCAGCCAGCACCTTGACCTGCTCACCACTCATCAATGAAACCTTGGTATCCGGATTGGTCGGATGCTCCACATCCCAACGGTTATAGCCTTCACCGGTAACCACGTACACCACGGCTTTATAACCATATTTTTCCAGCAGCGGCAGCATGCGGGTCAGGTTGTCCTGATAGCCGTCATCGGCAGTGATCATCAGGTACTTCTTGCCGTATTGCAGACGGTGGATAAAGCCTTTGTCCGCCAAATCGCGGAACGTCAGGGTTTCGTAGCCTAGCCACTTCATCAATCGCAGATGCTTCTCGAACATGGCGATCGGCATCCAGGTGCCATGCACTCCTTTCTCGCTATCCTGCTCGATAAAACGGTGGTACATGATGACCGGCATCTCGCGGCGCAGTGTTTCGACTACGGCATCCTGATAGATGGTTTCGAGGCCAGATACTACCCCCTGCAAGCCATACTCATCCTGAATGCGTTGGCGAATGGCTTCCGGCACCACCTTGCTTGCGAGGGCGGATTCGATTTCGCCCTTCAGGGCAGCAAAATCGATGGCCAGATCCTTGGGACCGATATCGCCGAAGTTGCTGGCCAGCGCTTCATCCAGATTCTGTTCAGTCACCAGACCGATGGCCTTGGCTTCGCCAATGGCAAAGGCGGGCCGGCCGCAGAGCAGCGCTTCCATCGCCACCCGACCGGCACCGATCACCAGATCACACCCCGCCAGCAGAGCAGGCACATCATCGACATAACCGACAAACTCGGCACGATCCTGAAAACGGGCAAAACGCTCGGGCACGCGGGTACCGCTGACAATCCGTACCTTGCAGGCATCCAGATCGAGTACTTCGTCGAGCAGGCGGTAGCAAAGCTCCCCCTTGGGGCCGCTCAGGCGACCTATGATGGCGATCACCGGCTTTGGGTTGTCCGGCGCCGGCACAGGCTGAAACTTGTCGGTCTCGATACCGTTTCGCAGCACCTGTACGCTCGCAGGATCGACCCCCAGATTGTCGACAATCTGATGGGCAATATCCTCACAAACGGCAACCGCCCGATAGCCGAGGGCATGAAAGGCTTTGCGGGATGCGTGTACCGGCTGACGACCATGTACCGTGGTGATCATCGGGGTGCCAGTCAGCTTGCAGGCCACATAGCTGCTCCAGCCGGAGGCGCGGGAATGAGCATGTACCAACTGGATATGGTGCTTCTTAATGAGATAGATAAGGTAGAAGACGTGCCAGAAGCGGCGCAGAATGCTGCGCTTGTTGAATCGAAGCTTGAAGACAAGACCAAGAGTCGGCTTGGTCAGGGTATCTGAAACGTAAAAAACGTTGTGACCACGCCGGGTCAGTTCGTTACCGACCGTGGTGGCATAGACCTCAGCTCCCGTTACCTCGAGCTGGGAGAGTGCCATCAATATATTCACCCTAGACCTCCGTTAACAAGACTCGAATGAAGAGAGCAACTGGAAGGATGTTTGCTCTCCCCATCTAATAATTGCTCGATCTGCCTCATACTCTCTCGGAGATTGAAAATCTTGGCTCGCTCCTTCGATAAGGAACTATATGTTGATAGCATTTTTTGATTATCAATCATTTTTCGTATTGCCAATGCAAGCGCATTTGCATCCCCGACAGGAACGAGAACACCATATTTCCCGCCATCGAGAGCTTCATTAGGCCCAGTACAATCTGTCGATACAATGGCCTTCCCCAACGCCATTGCTTCTACGAGTACAACTGGGTAACCCTCATAATGTGAGGACATAACGAATAGATCGCCATCAGCAAGATATGGATATGGATTTTCCTTGAATCCAAGTAATTTAGCACTATCACCAATATTATTAATATTGATAAATGACTCTAACCCAGCTCTATCATCACCTTCTCCCAAAATAGTAAGGTGATATTTAACCCCTGCATCAATATTTATTTTATGAGCAGCCAGTAAGATGTCGAATCCTTTTTGGGCATTGCATAGCCGTCCAATAGCAATAACTTTTATTTTCCCCTCACTCGTAATAGGCTCATGACTTTTCCGCATTATGCCTTCTATATCAACAGGATTATACACTACTTGAGTATATGGTTTTACTTCAGGATACAATTTCAACAATGCATTCTGTGCACCTTTAGAGACACAGACAATGTTATCCATTTTTTTATAAACGGTACGCTCAACTTTTCTGGAAAGAATTTGATGGCACAACAAGTCTATATGGACCCATGCTATCTTTCGAACAACAGAATTCAGGTGCGATAACAACAGAGAGCTATTCCCTTCCAAAAATGCCACACCGACATCATATCGTTCGCTAAATATGACACTGGCCAACCATTTGGTATTGACAACAAAATTCCACCAACGTTTTTTAATAGAAAATAAAATTTTCCGCTGAAACCACTCCGATGGTTCGGTCGGCAACAGAAATTTTACTGTTACATTTTGGGGAACCTGAGATAAATATACACCCTCACGCCTCAATAAAAGCAAAGTTATAGCGTACTTACTAAAATCCAAACGCTTAAGCGTTTCAATAAGGACCTTTTCGGCGCCTCCTCCGCCCAATGTTTCCATTATAAATAAAACTTTTTTCTTCATGCTTACCACATAGAAAATAATGAAAAAGCCGCCTGATTGGCGGCCATTCCGCAAGAGCGAATAATTAAGCCCGGTTGAGCCAGGCCATGTAATCCGCTACCCCTTCGGCAACGGTTTTGAACTCGGCGTCATAACCCACGCTGCGCAGCTTGGTCATGTCAGCCTGGGTGAAGCTCTGGTAGCGGCCCTTGAGGTGATCCGGGAAGGGAATGTACTCAATGGCTCCCTTCTGATGATGCTTGATCACCGCTTCGGCCACGTTCTGGAACGGCTCGGCACGGCCGGTACCACAGTTGAAGATGCCGGAGTGCTGCGGGTTCTGCCAGAACCAGAGGTTTACCTTGCAGACATCGTCGATATAGATGAAGTCACGCATCTGACCACCGTTCGGGAAGCCATCGCAACCTTCGAACAGCTTGGGATTCTCGCCCTTCTTCACCTGAGTATTGAGGTGGAAGGCAACGGAAGCCATGGAGCCTTTGTGCTGCTCGCGCGGGCCGTAGACGTTGAAGTACTTGAGGCCAACAACCTGAGAGTTGATCTCCGGCATCCAGCGGCGCACGTACTGGTCAAACAGCTGCTTGGAGTAGCCGTAGACGTTGAGCGGCTGTTCGAACTTGGGATCTTCGATGAAATTGTCGTTGCGGCCACCGTAGGTCGCGGCAGAAGAGGCGTAGATAAACGGAATTTCGCGCTCGATGCAGTAGTGGAACAGATCCTTGGAGTACTCGTAGTTGACCTCCATGATGAACTTGCCGTTCCACTCGGTGGTGGCAGAGCAGGCACCTTCGTGGAAGATCACCTCGATGCCGTTGTCCCACTCTTCAAACTCGTCGCCGGAGACGATGCGCGCCTGAAACTCGTCTTTGTCCATGTAGTCAGCGATGGTCAGATCGACCAGGTTGACGAACTTGGTGCCGTCGGTCAGGTCATCAATGACCACGATATCGGTCCGTCCTTGAGCGTTCAGCTGCTTGACCAGATTGCTGCCGATAAAGCCAGCACCGCCAGTTACTACGATCATGGAGTTTGCCTCTCGTACGTTGATGGCTACATGTGACTGCTTGTTAAAGCTGTGTATAGTGAGCCAATTTGAAATTGCCGAAAAGTTTATCACGGGCCGTCCGGGGATTCGACCTTGTTCAAAACTGCCCCGAGCGGAACCTGTTGGAGGAATGAGTGATGAAAACCAGAGACAGGATCATTCACAGCGCGACCGAGCTGTTCAACGATCAGGGTGAACGCAACATCACCACCAACCACATTGCGGCGCACATGGGTATCAGCCCGGGCAACCTCTACTACCACTTCCGCAATAAAGAAGACATCATCCACTCCATCTTCGACCAGTATGCCCGTCACCTTAGCGAGAGCTTCGTGCCGACCCGCAACCGTGAAATCACCCTGCAGGATCTGATGGGCTATCTCGATGCCATCTTCTATCTGATGTGGCAGTTCCGCTTCTTCTACGCCAACCTGCCGGACATCCTGAGCCGTGACGAACCGCTGCAACAGAAGTACCTCAAGGCCCAGGAGCAGATGCGTTCTTCCGTGGTCGCGCTGCTCAGAAGCCTGCGCGAAGGCGGCATTATCGATGTCAGCGATGAAGACCTGCCGGATCTGGGCCAGACCATCAAGATGGTGGTGACCTGCTGGATCCCGTTCCAGATTGCCCAGGCCCCCAACACCCGCATCACCAAACCTCTGCTCTATCAGGGTGTGTTGAAGGTGTTGTTCCTGCTGCGCCCCTATGTGCAACCCCAGGTGGCCGGACAGATCCAGCAGCTGGAGCAACACTACCGTCAGCTGGCCCAACCAGCTGGGTGAGATCTGTTTCACATTTGTTGAATATCAGCACAATCATTTGAATTTACCGCAACAGATTGCAGTAAAATGTCGCCCTCTGTTGATACGCAGCTGAAATAGCCAATAAGGATCGAGGATGTCTAACGGATTCTATCGTCACCTGTCCGAGCAACTGAACCAGGTGCAAGCTGAAGGGTTGTACAAGCAGGAGCGCATCATCACCTCCGCCCAACAGGCCAGCATCGCCGTCGGCGGTGAGCAGGTACTGAACTTCTGTGCCAACAACTATCTGGGATTGGCCAACCACCCGGATCTGATCGCTGCCGCCCATCAGGGGCTCGACAGCCACGGCTTCGGCATGGCCTCGGTGCGCTTCATCTGTGGCACCCAGGATCAGCACAAAGCGCTGGAGCAGAAGATGTCTGCCTTCCTCGGCACCGAAGATACCATCCTCTACTCCTCCTGTTTCGATGCCAATGGCGGTCTTTTTGAAACCCTGTTCGGCGCCGAAGATGCCATCATCTCCGATGCCCTCAACCACGCTTCCATCATCGACGGCGTGCGACTGTGTAAGGCCAAGCGTTATCGCTACGCCAACAACGATATGGCCGAGCTGGAAGCCCAGCTCAAGCAGGCTGACGCCGATGGCGCCCGCTTCAAGCTGATCGCCACCGACGGTGTCTTCTCCATGGATGGCGTCATCGCCGACCTCAAATCCATCTGCGATCTGGCAGACAAATACGATGCGCTGGTGATGGTGGATGACTCCCACGCCGTCGGCTTTATCGGCGAGAATGGTCGTGGCACCCACGAATATTGCGGCGTGATGGATCGGGTCGACATCATCACCGGCACCCTGGGCAAGGCGCTCGGCGGCGCATCCGGCGGCTATACCTCCGGCAAGAAAGAGGTGATCGACTGGCTGCGTCAGCGCTCCCGCCCTTACCTCTTCTCCAACTCGCTGGCCCCCTCCATCGTTGCCGCCACCATCAAGGTGATCGACATGCTGGCCGAGGGTCACGACCTGCGCGCCCGCCTGAAAGAGAACAGCCGTTACTTCCGCGAGCGGATGAGCGCCGCTGGCTTCACTCTGGCTGGCGCCGACCACGCCATCATTCCGGTGATGCTGGGGGATGCCAAACTGGCCTCCGAAATGGCAAGCCGCATGCTGGCAGCTGGCATCTATGTGGTGGGCTTCTCCTTCCCGGTCGTGCCCAAGGGCCAGGCGCGCATTCGCACCCAGATGTCTGCCGCTCACACCCGCGAGCAGCTGGACAAGGCGATCGACGCCTTTATCCGCATCGGCCGTGAACTCGGCGTTATCTGATTTGAATCAAGGGGCTGCAGCCCCTTTTTTCTGCATTCATATTGAAGGAACAGCCATGAAAGCACTCTCCAAACTGCACAAAGAGGTCGGCATCTGGATGACGGATGTACCGGCCCCCGAGCTCGGCCACAACGACCTGCTGATCAAGATCCGCAAAACCGCCATCTGCGGCACCGATATCCACATCTACAACTGGGACGAGTGGTCCCAGAAGACCATTCCGGTACCCATGGTGGTCGGCCACGAATATGTCGGCGAAGTGGTCGCCATCGGTCAGGAGGTGCGCGGCTTCGCCATCGGCGATCGGGTCTCCGGTGAAGGGCATATCACCTGCGGTCACTGCCGCAACTGCCGCGCTGGCCGCACTCACCTCTGCCGCAACACCATTGGCGTTGGCGTCAACCGCCCGGGCGCCTTTGCCGAGTATCTGGTGATCCCCGCATTCAACGCCTTCAAGCTGCCGGACAACATCCCGGATGAGCTGGCCGCCATCTTCGACCCGTTCGGCAATGCGGTGCACACTGCCCTCTCCTTCGATCTGGTGGGTGAAGATGTGCTCATTACCGGGGCAGGCCCCATCGGCATCATGGCCGCCGCCGTCTGCCGCCATGTGGGTGCGCGCCACGTGGTGATCACCGACGTCAACGAATACCGGCTGGAGCTGGCCCGCAAGATGGGCGCCACCCGCGCGGTCAACGTGGCCAAGGAGAAGCTGGCCGACGTGATGAGCGAGCTGGGCATGACCGAAGGCTTCGACGTGGGGCTGGAGATGTCCGGCGTCCCGAGCGCCTTCCAGGAGATGCTCGACAAGATGAACCACGGCGGCAAGATCGCCATGCTCGGCATTCCCCCCTCCACCATGGCCATCGACTGGAACAAGGTGATCTTCAAGGGGCTGTTTATCAAAGGGATCTATGGCCGCGAGATGTTCGAGACCTGGTACAAGATGGCCAGCCTGATCCAGTCCGGGCTGGATCTCTCCCCCATCATCACCCACAGATTCCACATCGACGAATTCCAGCAAGGGTTCGATGCGATGCGCTCCGGCCACTCCGGCAAGGTGATCCTGAGCTGGGATAAATAACCCATTTCACCCCTTGGTTACCCGAAACCTGGCGAATGCCGGGTTTCTTTTTATCTCCACTACCCAAATTGCCGTGATATCGCCCAAAACTTTGTACGCAGACTGTTTAACACTTCACACACAAGCGTTTAAATGGCTGTAACTATTCGGTTATAATCCCGTCGTTTACATGGATAATAAAAGACTGCTGGGAGTATATGAGCGTGTTGAAAAAACTGAGCTATTTGCTGGCTGTCGGGATGACGGCCGCCAGCTTGTCTGGGGCAGTGCTTGCTGCCGATGAGATGTCACCGGAAGCCATTGCCGAGCGGATCAAACCAATCGGTCAGGTCTATACCGCCAAGGATCTGGAAGGTATTGCCGGCGCGAGTGCTGCACCGACGGCGGCCGCCTCTTCCGGTCCCCGCGATGGCGAAACGGTATACAAGGGCGCCTGCTTTGCCTGTCACGACACCGGCGCCGCTGGTGCCCCCAAACGGGGTGACAAGGCAGCCTGGGATCCTCGCATCGCCCAGGGCATTGATACTCTCAAGAAACATGCCATTGAAGGCTTTACTGGCAAGTCCGGCATGATGCCTCCGCGCGGCACCTGTGCGAACTGTAGTGATGAAGAGATTGAAAACGCCATCCACTACATGATCGACAAGCTGTAAGTATTTGAAAGGGCCGCAATTGCGGCCCTTTCAATCTATCGGCTTCCGACTACTCTTGTAAGGTAGACATATCGGGAGTTGCACATGTCGTCCCAATCCATCGAACCCCACTACTCAACTCCTCTGTTGGCGTTGGTCTCTGCCATTATGGACTTCCCGGCGCCACAAACCGCCACGTCTGACGATTACGATGCCCTGATCCAGCAGATTGACCAACTCTGCCCGCTGCAACATTTCGGCATGCTGGGCCTCTCCGATACCGGTCTGAACTGGCTTTACGCCTACAAGGTCAGCGACATCTTCAAGCAACAGCTGGGCCGTGAGCAGTCCCGCATCACCGATCAGCTCACCCAGCTGGATGAGGCTGAGGGGTGGTGCGTCTTCCCCATTGAGCATGGCCAGATACAGTGGTTGCTGGCTCGCGGCACCCCTGCCGACCTGCCGACCCTGCGTCTGCTGCTGGAGTGTCTGGCCAAGCGGCTGACCGAAACCCAGGCGGGCTCCCATCTCACCGAGCTCCCTTCGCCGCTGATCCGCAAAGACCCGAACTGGAAAAAGAAAATCGAGAGCATCAGCCGCATCATGCGGCTCGCCAATACCCTGCCGGCTCAGGCGCTCTTCTCCCAGCTGGAAGCGGTACTGCGCCAGATGCTCACCATCGAGGACATGCTGCTGGTCAGGTTAACCAGTCAAAAGCTGGAAAAAATCTACCCCGCCCATCCCCATCAGGGAGACGAGTTCATCAGCGGCTTGTGCCACAGCACCAGCAATATCGAGGTGAGCAGGGAGTCCCGCTACTGGCACAGCATGCCGCTGCGGCTGCAACAACAGTACTTCGCCCACTTCATCATCAGCACGGCTCAACCGCTGGAGACCGACGACAAGCTGTTTCTCGACTTTCTGCGTGGCCAGCTCACCCTGCTGCTGGAGCTGAGACGGATCCGCCAGCAGCTCAACGACATCAATACCGAAGACTCCATCAACCAACGGCTGCAACAGCTGCGTCAGACCAACCTCAGGCTGCAAAAGCAACTCAAGCAGCATCAGGAGCTGGAACGGCGGCTGCAATTCGATGCGCTTCACGACCCGCTGACCCAACTGCCCAACCGCGCGCTGTTGATGAACCACCTCAACCACGCCATGACCCACTACAACCGTTACAAGTCGCCGGGATTCGCGGTGATTTTTATCGATGTGGATCACTTCAAGCAGATCAATGACACCCTGGGCCACAGCGCTGGCGATCAGCTGCTCAAGGAGGTGAGCCGCCGCCTGCAAACCTGCATCCGGCAAAACGATCTGGTGGCCAGACTGGGGGGCGATGAGTTTGTCATCTATCTGGACAGCAGCAAGAGCGACGATGACATCAGCCCGGTGCTCAACCGCATTATCAGCCGCCTCTCCTACCCGTTCCGGCTACTCGGCAACGAGTTGAGCATTACCGTCAGCCTTGGGGTATCGAGCGTCTCCGAGCAAACCTCAGATATCAGCCAGCTGCTCCATCAGGCCGATCTGGCCATGTATCAGGCCAAACGCAATGGCCGCAGCCGCATCGTCAGCTACTCGGATGATTGCATCAACCAGAACTGGAATTCGCCGGAAGAGATGCTGGCCAGAGCCCTGCGGGAGGGGCGTATCGTCCCCTACTTCCAGCCGGTGATCCGGCTGCAGGATAGCCGCCTGACCGGACTGGAGGTGATGGCGCGCTGGCTGACCGAGGAGGGGATTCTGAAGGATGCGTTCGACTTTATTCCGCTGGCAGAGCAGTGTGGTCTGATACTGGAGCTGGATTACCAGATCCTGCGCCACACCTGTCAGCAACTGAAGAACTGGCTGCCAATCTCCGGGCAGAGCAAGTTCAAGGTCGCCATCAATCTGTCGGGCAAACATCTGGTCAACCATGACCACATCATGCGGCTGATGGGAATTATCGAAGAGGAGGGGGTCGCCCCCGGCTATCTGATTTTTGAATTCAACGAGCGGGAGCTGTCGCGGCAAGATTCCGATGCGCTGGCATCCCTGCACGAGCTGCGCGCCAAGGGCATCCAGATCAGCCTCGACGATTTTGGCACCGGCTTCTCCTCCCTCAACGCCCTGTTCCACTTCCCGGTGGACTACATCAAAGTGGATGACAGCTTTACCCAGAGGATGCTGCAATCGCCCAAAGATTTGGCGCTGATCCGCGCCATGCGGGATATCTGTCAGGATCTCGATTACACCTTGGTAGTCGAGGGGATCGAGAACCAGCAGCAATTGCAGAAGCTGATTGATATCGGCTGCCGGATGGGGCAAGGGCGCTATATCTCACCGCCCATGCCGGGAGCAGACATAGTACCGCTACTGACCCCGGCCAATCCTTAGGGTTAATCCTTCTTGAACAACGCCCGCAGGTTGGCAACACCGACCTGCCCCTTCTGCTGGCGCTCCTTGGCGGTCACCTTCTTCTGGTTTTCCCCTTGGGGATAACTCAAGAAGTAGAGAAGAATCGCCCTACCCCTTTTTCAAATTATGTTGTGCTCTTATCTGAGCAAGAGCATCCAAACCTCTTTGCTGACGCTCTTCAGGGCTGACTACTTTTTTATTCTCCCAATCCAGATCATCCTGCGGCAGCTCCAGCAGGAAGCGGCTCGGCTCTGGCCGTACCGACTCGCCAAACTGACGCCGCTCCTTGCAGAGGGTGAAGGTCAGTTCGGTCTGAGCCCGGGTGATCCCCACGTAGGCGAGACGCCGCTCCTCCTCCACGTTGTCCTCGTCTATGCTGGTCTGGTGGGGCAGCAAGCCTTCCTCCATCCCCACCATGTAGACATAGGGGAACTCCAGCCCCTTTGAGGCATGCAGCGTCATCAACTGCACCTGATCCGCATCATCCTCACCTTCGTTGCGCTCCATCATGTCGCGCAAGGTGAGGCGAGTGACCACCTGTGCCAACGTCATCGACTCTTCCAGCTCATCTCCTTCCAGCATCTCGGTGATCCAGCGATAGAGAGTGGAGACGTTCTGCATCCGCATCTCGGCCGCTTTCGGGCTGGGTGAGGTCTCGTAGAGCCACTCTTCGTAGTGGATCTCCTTGATCATGTCCCGCACCGCCTCCACCGGATTGCCACGCAGCGCCTGATCGCCAAGGCGTACCAGCCAATTGGTAAATGCCTGCAGGGCCACGAGGCCGCGGCCGGAGAGGTGCTGCTCGAGCCCCAGCTCGAAGCTGGCAGCAAACAGACTCTTGCCGCGCTGGTTGGCATACTGACCCAGTTTTTCGAGGGTGGTGGGGCCAATCTCGCGGCGCGGCAGGTTGACCACCCGCAGGAAGGCGGTGTCCTCATCCGGATTCACCAGCAGCTTGAGGTAGGCCATGATGTCCTTGATCTCGGTGCGGGAGAAAAACGAGGTACCGCCCGAGATACGGTAAGGAATCCGGTTGGTCATCAACGCCTTCTCGAAGATGCGCGACTGATGGTTGCCCCGATAGAGGATGGCGTAATCCTTGAACCGGGTGCGGTTCATAAACTTGTGGCCCATCATCTCGGCGGCGATCCGCTCCGCTTCGTGCTCCTCGTTCTTGGCGAACAGCACCTTGAGCTTCACCCCCTCATCCAGCTCGGAGAAGAGCGCCTTGTCATAGACGTGGGGATTGTTGGCGATCAGGATGTTGGCGCACTTGAGGATACGCCGCTTGGAGCGGTAGTTCTGCTCCAGCTTGATCAGCTTGAGGCTGGGGAAATCTTCGCTCAGCAGCACCAGATTCTGTGGCTTGGCACCGCGCCAGGAGTAGATGGACTGGTCGTCGTCCCCCACCACAGTAAAACGGGCCCGCTCGCCGACGATCTGCTTCACCAGCTCGTATTGGCTGGTGTTGGTGTCCTGATACTCATCGACCAGCAGATAGCGGATCTTGTTCTGCCAGCGCTCGCGTACCTCCTGATTGCTCTTGAGCAGCAGGGTCGGCATCACGATGAGGTCGTCAAAATCCAGCGCGTTATAGGCCACCATCTGGCGGTGATAGCGCTCGTAGAGCTGAGCCATCAGCACCTCTTCCGGCCCACGGGCGATGCGCATGGCGCGGGCTGGCAGGATAAGGTCGTTCTTCCAGTTGGAGATTTGGCTGATAAGGGCCGAGAGCTTGTCCTTGTCGTTGTCGAGCTCGTCTTCAGTCAACTCTTTCAGCAGCGCCAGCTGGTCGGTGTCATCGAACAGGGAGAAGTTAGCCTTGAGATTCAGACTCTTGTGCTCACGACGAATGATATCGAGACCCAGGGTATGGAAGGTGGAGACCATCAGCCCCCGCGCCTCCTTACGCCCCAAAGTCTGGCCGACCCGCTCTTTCATCTCCCGCGCCGCCTTGTTGGTAAAGGTGACCGCAGCGATGTTGCGCGCACTGTAGCCGCACTGCTGCACCAGATAGGCAATCTTGTTGGTGATGACGCGGGTCTTGCCCGATCCGGCACCCGCCAGCACCAGGCAAGGGCCGGAAACATACTTGACCGCTTCGTTCTGATTGGGGTTGAGCTTCATGGGCCGGATCTCTTGGCTTATGATGAGGGGCGGCATTGTACCAGAAATCACTCGATGAGCCGTACCTGCTGCACGGCAGGCAACCGCCCATCGGGCTTATCCGCCTTGTGTTCGGGCGCTATTTTCAGGATCATGGCCGACCTTTCGAGATGATGACTTTTTCCGGATGATGAGGGGAGCATGAATCAGCAACAGCACGACCAACTGCGCAGCCAGTTTCCGGCCTTGGCGCAGGAGGTAAACGGCCACCCTCTGGTCTATCTGGACAACGCCGCCACCACCCAGAAGCCTCAAACGGTACTGGATGCCATCGTTCACTACTATGGGGCCGACAACGCCAACGTGCACCGCGCCGCCCACGCCCTGAGTGGTCGCGCAACCCGCGCCTTCGAAGCTGCCCGCGAAACGGTCTCCTGCTTTATCAATGCGCCTCGCAGCCACGAAGTGATCTGGACCCGTGGCACCACGGAGGCGATCAATCTGGTGGCCCAGAGCTGGGGGATGAGCGAGCTCAAGGCGGGGGACGAAATTATCCTCAGTACGCTGGAGCACCACGCCAATATCGTCCCGTGGCAACTGGTCGCCCAGCGTACCGGCGCGGTGATCCGGGTGATCCCCCTCGATGAGCGGGGCGATCTCGATCTGGCCGCCTATCACGCCATGCTGGGGCCACGCACCCGGCTGGTGAGCTTGGCCCACGTCTCCAATGCCCTCGGTACCGTCAATCCAGTCAAAGAGATAGTGGCTGCCGCCAAGGCGGTTGGCGCCGTGACGCTGATCGACGGTGCTCAGGCGGTGGCGCATCTCGACGTCGATGTGCAAGCCATCGGTTGCGACTTCTACGCCTTCTCCGGCCACAAGCTCTATGGCCCGACCGGCATCGGTGTGTTGTGGGGCCGCACCGAGCTATTGGAGCGGATGCCGCCCTGGCAAGCCGGTGGCGAGATGATCGATCGGGTCAGTTTCAGCCGCACCACCTTCAATACCCTGCCTTTCAAATTCGAGGCGGGCACCCCCCATATCGCTGGCGCTATCGGCCTCGCCGCCGCCATCGACTTTGTGATGGCGCAAGATCTGCAATGGCTCGCCCAACATGAGCAGGCACTGACCGACTATCTGGTAGCTGGCCTGCAACAGGTGCCGGGGTTGCGTCTGGTCGGCGAACCCGGCCAACGCGCCGGTGCTGTCTCTTTCTTGCTCGACGACATCCACCCGCAAGATGCTGCTACCCTGCTCGACATGCAGGGTATCGCCCTGCGAGTCGGCCATCACTGCGCCATGCCACTGATGGAATCCCTCGGGATCGGCGGCACCATGCGCGCCTCTCTGGCCTGCTACAACAATCGGGATGATGTCGACGCCCTGCTGGCCGCTCTGCACAAACTCAGTGACTTCTTCTAAGGCAGACAACCGAATGAGTGACCTCGCAAGCTATACCCAGATTGGCCTTGAGCCCAACGCCGACACCATCCGTCAGCAGTTTGCCGCCGCCCACGGCTGGGAGAACCAGTACCGGCTCATCATCCAGCTCGGCAAGCAGTTGCCGGTGCTACCCGGCGAATGGCAGCAGGAGGAGTTCCGCCTCAAGGGGTGTGAAAGCCAGGCCTGGCTGAAGGGAGAACAAAGCGAGGATGGCTGCTGGCACTTTGCCTGTGATTCCGATGCCCGCATCGTGCGGGGCCTCATCGTCATCGTGCTGGCGGCGCTCAACCACCAATCGTCTGTGGCGATCCAGGCATTTGATATGGATGGGTATTTTACCGAACTGGGGCTTGAGAAACACTTGAGCCCATCACGAGGTAACGGGCTCAGAGCGATCGTACTGGCGATCCGGGAACAAGCGGTCTAACCCGCCTTGTGCAGTAGTCGATCAGGCTGCGCCAATCGACCCTGCGCCTTCATTGCCGGCCTCTTTCTCGGCGCGGGCACCCCGCTCGGCAATCTTCTTCAATACCCGGGATGTGGCAACCAGCCCGAAGGTTGCCGTCACCGGTGTCACGGCACCAAAGCCGGAGGCGCAATCCATCTTCATGGTGCCATCGCTGGCCGCCTTGGCCTGACAGGTACCGCCATTGCCATCCGGGTAGCTCAGCTGCTCGGTTGAGAAGACACACTCCACCCCGAATTTGCGCGCCGGATTCTTGCTGAAGTTGTGCAATCGGCGCAGGTCGGAGCGCACTTTCGCAGCGAGCGGATCCTGAATGGTCTTGGCCAGATCGGCCACGGTGATTTGAGTCGGATCCATCTGGCCGCCAGCACCACCCGCTACAATCACCGGGATCTTGTTACGCTTGCAGAAGGCAATCAGCGCCACCTTGGCCTTGACCGAGTCGATGGCGTCCACCACATAGTCAAACTCCCGCTTGATATGCTCGGCCAGGTTATCGGCGGTGACGAAATCGTCTACCTCGATCACTTCGCAATCCGGATTGATGGCGCGAATGCGCTCGGCCATCACCTCGGTCTTGAGGCGACCAACCGTCCCCTGCATAGCGTGGATCTGGCGATTGGTGTTGGTGATGCAGATATCGTCCATGTCGATCAGGGTGATCTGGTTGATACCGGCGCGGGCCAGCGCCTCGGCCGCCCAGGAGCCCACGCCGCCGATCCCCACCACACAGACCTTAGCCTGGCTAAAGGAACGCAGGGCGTTCTGACCATAAAGACGGGCAATGCCCCCGAATCGCTGTAGATATTCTGCTTTCATACCACCACCTTGCTTGAGGGCGGCCATTATAGCGACAACCACCGCCAGCGGCGATGGCATAACCGGAGAAAATCGGGAAGGAAAAACAGGGAAAACGGCAGAGAAGAGAGAATAAAAGGTCAATTATCAGACTATTTTCTGAATTACAGGCAATAAAAAACCCCGCTCATTGAGCGGGGTTCTTCAATTGGGTGCCTGGCAGTTCCCTACTCTCGCATGGCGAATGCCACACTACCATCGGCGCTACCGCGTTTCACTTCTGAGTTCGGCATGGGATCAGGTGGTTCCACGGCGCTATGG
>NZ_JBFOCM010000026.1:0-95988 GCF_040907825.1 Aeromonas sp. s7(2024) | reverse complement strand
CGGCACTGTTGCAAAGTTAGCGATGAGGCAGCCTTTTGTCTTATTCAAAGGCCTTACATTTCAAAAACTCTGCTTACCAGGCGCATTTCGCCCAGGGGATCACCATAATAAAATGCTGAGGCCTGGCCTTTGCGTAGTGCACGCATCACCTCAATACCTTTGATGGTGGCGTAAGCCGTCTTCATGGATTTAAATCCCAGCGTGGCGCCGATTATCCGTTTCAGTTTGCCATGATCGCATTCAATCACGTTGTTCCGGTACTTAATCTGTCGGTGTTCAACGTCAGACGGGCACCGGCCTTCGCGTTTGAGCAGAGCAAGCGCGCGACCATAGGCGGGCGCTTTATCCGTGTTGATGAATCGCGGGATCTGCCACTTCTTCACGTTGTTGAGGATTTTACCCAGAAACCGGTATGCAGCTTTGCTGTTACGACGGGAGGAGATATAAAAATCGACAGTGCGGCCCCGGCTGTCGACGGCCCGGTACAGATACGCCCAGCGGCCATTGACCTTCACGTAGGTTTCATCCATGTGCCACGGGCAAAGATCGGAAGGGTTACGCCAGTACCAGCGCAGCCGTTTTTCCATTTCAGGCGCATAACGCTGAACCCAGCGGTAAATCGTGGAGTGATCGACATTCACTCCGCGTTCAGCCAGCATCTCCTGCAGCTCACGGTAACTGATGCCGTATTTGCAGTACCAGCGTACGGCCCACAGAATGATGTCACGCTGAAAATGCCGGCCTTTGAATGGGTTCATGTGCAGCTCCATCAGCAAAAGGGGATGATAAGTTTATCACCACCGACTATTTGCAACAGTGCCCATCGGCGTAGTAGTGGATGTGGTCGATGACAAAGCCGGTGCGGGTCAGCGTGCGCCGGAGGATCGGCAGAAAATCGACCAGGAACGAAGTAGCGCGTGTGACGACGGCCGGTACGCCGACACGCGCCACGGCCTCGGCCCAGCGCGCGGCCGGCGGTTGGAGCAGGCCGTTGTGCACCGAACCGTGGTAGGTGCCGACCGCCAATGTGAGCCAGCGCTCTAGCTCGCGCAGCGTCAGGGCGGCCTTGTTTTCGGAATCGTAGTCGCCGCGCTGGTCAGGGTTGGAGAAGGTCGTTCCCGGCAGTTCGTCGTGAATCATCTGCATCGCCGTGCCGATGATCCGTTCCACGATGCCGCCATAGTGCGGCTGTCCCAGCGGGCGATAGTCCAGCCGGATGCCATGCTGCTCGCAACCCCGGCGCAGGGCCTCGCTCTTGAACTCGGCCGCGTTGTCTAGGTAGAGCAGCAAGGGCTTGCCGCTCATCTGCCAATCCATTTCCACGTTCAGTCCTTCCAGCCAAGGGCGCTTGTCGCAGGCGACATGCACGAGGCACAGGCCAACCGAAACGGCAGACGGCGCTTCCAGCGTGACGACCATGCCGAGCACGCAGCGGGTGAACACGTCGATGGCGAGGGTCAGGTACGGGCGGCCAATAGGTTGCCGGTCGCGGTCATCGACCACGATCAGGTCGATGACCGTATGGTCTATCTGCACCTGCTCCAGCGGCGCGGTCACGGCAGGAGGCTCGCCGCCCACACCTTGTAGGTCACGAGCGGCATCCTGGCCTTCCCGCCGGCGGATGACCTTGCGCGGGTCAAGGCTAGCGATCCGTAAGGCCACGGTATTGCGCGCCGGCACTCGCAGTTTTTGAGCCTTGCACACCTGAGTGACTTCGCGGTGAAAGGCCGCTAGGCTGCGCTTCTGCTTGGTCAGGAACCGCTTTTGCAGTAGCTCGTGGATGACGCGCTCGACCGGTTCCGGCAAGCGCCCCTTACCTTTACCTCCACCGGACTGGCCGGGCACCAGATCCGTCACGAGGCCGCTGCCTTGCCGGGCACGCCGGATCAGAACGTATACCTGGCGCCGAGACAAGCCCAGCGCCTGAGCCGCCATATCGGCCGCTTCGTGCCCGACCGTCTCCGACTGCGCCAACGGACTGATGATCTCCGCACGACGGCGCGCACGCTCCCAAGCCTCATCAGGCAGAGTGGCCACGCCTTGTTCTGGAATCCGTGGGGTGTCCGTCGCCATGCTCACCTCGCTTTGGTGCACACGAGTATTGAGCATAGTCGAGATTGGTGCAGATCACTTCTGATATTGAACTGTCAGGAGCTGGCTGCACAACAGCCATTACGCCCAATCAACTGGTGCAGTCGTCTTCTGAAAATGACATATTGAACCAATAATTAGGAACCACTTTAAACAGACCGATGGGGGTTTCAATGTTCATACGGGCGTATTTACGTGCATCGACAGTGGAACAGGATGCTGAGCGGGCACGAGAGCTTCTGATAGGTTTTGCTGCTGAGCATGGCCATCAGATTGCCAGTTTCTATGTGGAGAATGAGTCGGGAGCGACGCTGGACAGGCCTGAGCTTATGAGGCTGATCCGCGACGCTGCAGATCGTGACATTGTGCTGGTAGAGCAGATTGATCGTCTGGCCCGTCTCAATCAGACGGATTGGCAAACACTGAAGCAGCTTTTGGCACAGAAACAGCTCTCCATCGTTTCTCCTGAGCTTCCGACTTCCTGGGTGGCATTACAGGGGGACAGCCGCTCCGAGTTCACCAGCGCCATTTTGCAGGCTGTAAATGGCATGCTGTTGGATATGCTCGCAGCCGTCGCTCGTAAAGACTATGAAGATCGCCGTCGCAGGCAGCAGCAGGGTATTGCCAAGGCCAGGGATGAAGGGAAATACCGTGGTAGGCAGAAGGATGAGAAGAAGCGTCAGCACATCGCCAGGCTGTTGGTGACAGGCCACAGTTATTCCGCGATTCAGGAGATGCTTGGTTGCTCAAGGTACCTTATCGCCAGTGTGGCCAAGGAGGCGCGCAGTTAGCTCCAGAAGTAGTAATTTTTGATGACCGGCCCACCCTTGCGTTTTGGGCGTGGGGTTGTCTTGAGGGTTTTCGCTGTCCAGATAAGAGCGATGCTCAGCGCAGTGAACAGCCCGGCGGGCCAGTGCCAGCAGGCGAGTGCGGCAAGAGCCATTAACTGCAACCTGGCCGTGATGGGGCGCCTGGTAGCCCAGGCCAGTATTGGCCAGCACCAGTAAACCGGTGGCAGGCAGATCAGTAGCCATGCAAACAGCGTGTCGCCAAGTGCCATCAAGCCCAGCGCAACCAACGCCATGAGGGCGATATCAGCGATCGGTTTCATGGTGTCTCTCTTTTGCATGCGCCTTGTAGCTATACAGACTCCACACGAAGACAAGCGTGAAGAAGGCCAGCAAGCCTACCATTCCCCAACTGAACGCATCCATCGTGTTACTCCACCAATGAACATGATTTCAGCATGGCACTGAAGGTCTTGGTATTCAATCAACTTATTGAAAATGTTGACTTTGTTCGTTCGTGACAAAGTTGGAGTACTGGAATCCAGTGGCTTATTGACCAGTGGAATCAGCGCCCTTATCCCCGGCCAATCCCTGTCCAATTCCTTTCCACATAACTATCTATCTGGAATCTTGGTGCGGATATTCCAGATAGTGGAATGTCGCTTCAGAACGAGCACCTGGAATATTGATAGGGGCCTTCCCATCTATCTGGAATGTTCGTGCTGTTTTTCGCTCTGGAATGTTGGCCACTCTGTCTGAGGTGAGTGGGAAAACCCGGTGTGCTGGAATTGATGGGGGCAGATTCCTATCTATCTGGAATCTTGGCCTCTGCATTCAGCGAGAGCCAAACCGGCTGACTTGCTATGGGACTAACTCAAGCGATGCCCTTCAACAATCATTCACTACGACCTAGTTACGCCATTACCAGACGTTTCCTTGACCCGAAGGCATGCCATCAAGAGCTGCACCCATGTTGCTTTATGAGTCTGAAATCAATAAAACCCGGCTGAATTTATGAGAGAATCTTGAGCAATATTGTCCCCCGACCGGAAGAGTGCTCATGGCCGAGATCAACAAAGCAACCCTCACCGAAGCCGACATCATCTCGAAATACCTGCTGCCTGCTATCAAGGCTGCGGGGTGGGATGACCTGACTCAGGTTCGCCAAGAGGTGAAGCTGCGGGATGGCAAGGTGGTGGTGCGCGGCCAGATGGCGGCACGCAAGAAGGTCAAATCGGCCGATATCGTGCTCTATCACAAGATGGGCTTGCCACTGGCGGTGATCGAGGCCAAAGCCAACAAGCATGAGATTGGCAAGGGGATGCAGCAGGGGCTCGATTATGCCCGTCTGCTGGATGTGCCGTTCGTATTTGCCAGCAACGGCGATGGTTTTGTATTTCATGACAAGACCAATCCGGCCAAGCTGGAATCCGAGATCGCGCTGGAGGACTTCCCCAGCCCCGGCCAGCTTTGGGACAAACTCTGCACCTGGAAGGGTTACACCCAGGCACAGTTGCCTGTCATCAGTCAGGACTACTACTCGGATGGCAGCGGCAAATCTCCCCGCTATTACCAGCTGCAGGCCATCAACAAGACCGTAGAAGCCATCTCGAAAGGTGAGGATCGGGTATTGCTGGTGATGGCCACCGGCACCGGCAAGACCTACACCGCATTCCAGATCATTTGGCGTTTGTGGAAGGCGGGCGCCAAGAAGCGCATCCTGTTTTTGGCCGATCGGAATGCGCTGGTGGAACAAACCAAGCGTAATGATTTTCAGCCTTTTGGCTCGGCCATGGCCAAGGTCACTGGGCGTACTGTCGATCCTGCCTATGAGATCCACCTTGCCCTCTATCAGGCGCTCACCGGACCAGAAGAGTCACAGAAAGCCTTCAAGCAGGTCTCACCCGGTTTCTTCGACCTGATCGTGGTGGATGAGTGCCATCGGGGCAGCGCCGCCGAAGACAGCGCCTGGCGCGAGATCCTCGAATACTTCTCATCGGCCACCCAGATTGGTCTCACTGCCACGCCCAAAGAGACCGCAACCGTCTCCAGCACCGATTATTTCGGTGACCCTGTTTATACCTACTCCCTCAAAGAGGGAATCGAAGATGGTTTTCTTGCCCCCTACAAGGTGGTGCGGGTCGATATCGATGTCGATCTGCAGGGGTGGCGTCCCACCAAAGGGCAGATGGACAAACAGGGCAACCTGATTGAAGACCGTATCTATAACCAGAAGGATTTTGACCGCACTCTGGTGATCGACGAGCGTACCCAGCTGGTGGCCGAAACCATCACCAACTACCTCAAGAAAACCGACCCGATGGCCAAGACCATCGTGTTCTGCAACGACATCGATCATGCCGACCGGATGCGACGGGCGTTGGTCAACCTCAACCCGGAACAGATGGCCAAGGATGAGCGCTATGTGATGAAAATCACCGGCGATGATGAGTTGGGTAAGGGGCAGCTTGAGAACTTCATTGAGCCGAAAAAGCCCTATCCGGTCATCGCCACTACTTCCGAGCTGATGACCACTGGCGTCGATGCCAAAACCTGCAAGCTGGTTGTGCTGGACCAAAATATCCAGTCCATGACCAAGTTCAAGCAGATCATCGGCCGTGGTACCCGCATCGATGACAAGTACGGCAAGCTCTGGTTCACCATTCTCGACTTCAAGAAGGCCACCGAGCTGTTTGCCGATCCCCGTTTCGACGGCGAGCCGGAGCGCGTCATGGTGATCAAACCGGCAGACATCAACAATCCGGATGAAGGCTTGGGCGATATCATCGGCGATGCCGATCTGCTGCCAACCGATGAACCCGGCGACAATGACGATCCGTTTGCTCCCGGAGTCGATGAACAACCCGGCAGCTACACAACCGGTAGTGATGGTGGCCAGAGTAGCGCTGGGGGCCAGGGCGCAGGCCCGCTGGGTGGCCCCGAGCCCGGGGTCAGCAAGTATTATGTCAACGGCGTGGCGGTCAGCGTCATCGCCGAGCGGGTGCAGTATTACGATGCCGATGGCAAGTTGGTGACCGAATCCTTCAAGGACTACACCAAAAAGACCCTGCTCAAAGAGTTTGCCACCCTCGATGCGTTCACCAAACGCTGGCAAGCCGCCGAACGCAAGCAAGCCATTATGGATGAATTGGCTCAGGCGGGCGTGCTGTGGGAGGTGTTGGAGCAGGAAGTGGGCAAGGAGCTCGACCCGTTCGACCTTATCTGCCATGTGGTATACGATCAGCCGCCACTGACCCGCCGCGAGCGGGCCAACAACGTCAAAAAGCGCAACTACTTCACCAAGTACAACGACACCGCCCAGCAGGTTCTTACCAGACTGCTCGACAAGTATGCCGATCAGGGGGTGACCGAGATTGAGACCAAGGATGCGCTAAAAGTCGCCCCCTTTACCGAGTTGGGGCGCCCGCTGGAGTTGGCCAAGAAGGGTTTTGGTGGCCCCAAACAGTTCGAGCAGGCCATCACCGAACTGGAGCAAGAAATTTACCGTGAGCAGCAGAGCGCCTGACGACCTGACTGCTTCTGAACTACCATGCGGCCATTCCAATGATGGCCGCTTGTTTTATCGATACTCCTGACGCATTCGCCCCTGTATTCGTCATCATTTTTGTAAAAAGCAGAGAATTCCATGTCATCCATCAGCTCAGTCATCAAATCCATTCAGGACATCATGCGCAAGGACGCCGGTATCGACGGCGATGCCCAGCGCCTCGGCCAGCTCTCCTGGCTGCTGTTTTTGAAAGTGTTCGACGCCCAGGAAGAGGAGTTGGAGTTTGAGCAGGATAACTACCGCTGCCCCATCCCCGAGCGCTTCCTGTGGCGCAACTGGGCGGCCGATAGTGAAGGGCTGACAGGCGATGCCCTGCTCGATTTCGTCAACAACGACCTGTTCGACAGCCTGAAAAACCAGCCTGCCAATATCGATCTCAACCCCCGTGGCTATGTGGTGAAAGAGGCGTTCAGCGATGCCTTCAACTACATGAAGAACGGCACCCTGCTCAAGCAGGTGATTAACAAGCTAAACGAGATCGACTTCACCGACAGCAGTGAGCGCCACCTGTTTGGTGATATCTACGAGCAGATCCTGCGCGACCTGCAAAGCGCCGGTAACGCGGGCGAGTTCTACACCCCCCGCGCCGTCACCCGCTTTATGGTCAACCGCATCGACCCCAAACTCGGCGAGCGGATCATGGACCCGGCCTGCGGTACCGGCGGCTTTCTCGCCTGCGCCTTCGATCATGTCAAAGAGCACTATGTCGAGACCTCAGCCGACCACCAGACTCTGCAGCAGCAGATCTTGGGGGTCGAGAAGAAGCAGCTGCCGCACCTCCTTTGCACTACCAATATGCTGCTGCACGGCATCGAGGTGCCGGTGCAAATTCGCCATGGCAACACCCTCGACAAACCGCTGTCGAGCTGGGATAGCGATATCGATGTGATCCTCACCAACCCGCCCTTTGGTGGTACCGAAGAGGATGGCATCGAGCAGAACTTCCCGGCCGATCTGCGCACGCGCGAAACTGCCGACCTGTTCCTGCAGCTGATTATCGAGATCCTGAAAAAGGGCGGTCGCGCCGCCGTGGTGCTGCCTGATGGCACCCTGTTTGGCGAAGGGGTCAAAACCAAGATCAAGCAACTGCTCACCAGCGAGTGCAACCTGCACACCATAGTGCGGCTGCCCAACGGCGTGTTTGCCCCCTATACCGGCATTAAGACCAATATCCTCTTCTTCACCAAGGGTCAGCCCACCAAGGATGTCTGGTTCTATGAGCACCCCTATCCGGCTGGGGTGAAAAACTACAGCAAGACCAAACCGATGAAGTTCGAGGAGTTTGAAGCCGAGATCGCCTGGTGGGGCGATGAGGCGGACGGCTTTGCCGCCCGGGTAGAGACCGAGCAAGCCTGGAAGGTCAGCATCGACACCATTATCGAGCGCAACTTTAACCTCGATATCAAAAACCCCCATGTTGGTGAGCAGATAAGCCACGACCCTGAGGAGCTGCTGGCGCGCTATGCCAAAGAACAGGCTGAAATTCAGACCCTGCGTAACCAGCTAAAAGCCATTCTGGGCGACGCCTTGGGCAAAGGTGCGGCCAAGCAAGGGGGGCAGGCATAATGGCGATCGAGAATCTGATTACCGACCACCTGGATCTATGGACCGCGGCGGTTCGCCCCAAAAGCAGTGCCGGGCGCGGTAGCAACAGCAAGCTGGAACTCACCGGCATCAAAAAGCTGCGAGAGCTGATCCTAGAGCTGGCCGTGCGCGGTAAATTGGTGCCGCAAGACCCCAGCGATGAACCGGCCTCCGTGCTGTTGGAACGGATCGCCGCCGAAAAGACGCGGCTGGTGAAAGAGGGCAAGATTAAAAAGCCCAAAGCCTTGCCAGAAATTGGTGAGGAAGAGAAGCCGTTTGAATTACCGGATGGGTGGGTGTGGTCAATGCTTGCAGAGATCGCAGAGATCAATCCACGTAATGAAAGCGATGATACTGTTGACGCATCATTTGTACCCATGTCTTTAATCAGCACCGCATATAACGGGCAGCATGAATTTGAAGCAAGGAAGTGGGGCGAGATAAAGAAAGGTTTTACCCATTTTTCTAATGGGGATATTGGCATAGCAAAAATAACACCATGCTTTGAGAATAGTAAGGCTGCAGTTTTTCGTGGTTTAACTAATGGAATAGGTGCAGGAACGACAGAGCTTCATATAGCTAGACCATATACAGATTATGTTTCAGCATTCTTTATATTATTAAATATAAAATCGCCTATATATCTCAAAAAAGGTGAGGCAGGAATGACCGGAACCGCAGGTCAAAAGCGACTTGCCAAGGACTTTTTCTCATTCTATCCATTGCCAATTCCGCCATTTGCAGAACAGCACCGCATCGTTGCCAAAGTGGATGAGCTTATGGCCCTCTGCGACCAGTTGGAGCAGTGCAGCGAATCGCAGTTGGCGGCCCATCAGACGCTGGTGGAGACCCTGCTCGCCACACTGACAGACTCCTGCGATGCCGACGAGTTGGCGCAAAACTGGGCGCGGCTAAGCACTCATTTCGATACCCTCTTTACCACTGAGGCCAGCATCGACGCCTTGAAACAGACCATCCTGCAACTGGCAGTAATGGGTAAGCTGGTACCGCAAGACCCAAGCGATGAACCCGCCTCCGCCCTGCTGGAACGCATCGCTGCCGAAAAGGCGCTGCTGGTCAAAGAGAAGAAAATCAAAAAAGAGAAACCGCTGCCGATGATTCGGGCGGAGGAACAGCTATTTGAGCTACCAATAGGTTGGGAATGGGTTAGATTTAGCCAAGTTGCACACTCTCGCCTTGGAAAAATGCTCGATAATGCAAAAAATATTGGCAATGAATTGCCATATTTAAGAAATACAAATGTGCAGTGGGATCTGATTGAGCTTGATGATATAAAACAAATGAAAATCGATGATAATGAAAAAGATGAGCTAGCTCTTAGGTATGGTGATTTATTGATATGTGAAGGTGGTGAACCTGGAAGATGTGCTATTTGGAAGCATCATAATAAGGAAATGTATTTTCAAAAAGCACTGCACCGAGCAAGGCCTTATCAAGGGGTAATGGCAGAGTATTTACAAATTTGTTTAACTAATGATGCTGCTACGGGAACCTTAGAACAGTATTTTACAGGAGCAACAATTAAGCATTTTGTTGGTGCAAAACTGAATGAATATTCAATTCCTCTACCTCCTACTGCGGTACAAAAATTGATAGTAGCTAAAGTCGATGAACTGACGACACTCTGCGATCAACTTAAATCCCGCCTGCAAACCAGCCAGCAGACCCAACTTGCCTTGGCCGAGTCGCTGGTGGAAGGAGCCCTTGCCTGATGAGCCGCATATTTAATGTCTATTGTGATGAGTCCTGCCATCTGGAGAACGATGGTCAATCGGCCATGGTGCTTGGGGCTGTATGGTGTCCGCTGGATAAGCGCCACGAGATCGTGCGTCGCTTGCGGGAGATCAAGCAAAAGCATGGGTTGGCGCCGGATTTCGAGGTGAAGTGGACCAAGGTTAGTCAGTCGAAACTCGCCTTCTATCGTGACCTGCTGGATTACTTTTTCGATGATGATGACCTTCACTTTCGTGGTCTGGTTATCCCGGATAAATCACAGCTAAATCATGAAGCGTTTGGGCAGAGTCATGACGACTGGTACTACAAAATGTATTTCGTCATGTTGAAGACGATCTTTGAGCCGCAGAATGGCTATCGAGTCTATATCGATATCAAGGATACCTTGGGGCATGAGAAGATCAGCAAGTTGCATGATGTTTTGTGCAATAACACGTATGACTACTCGAAGAAAATCATTCATCGGGTGCAGCGGATCCACTCTCATGAAGCCGAGTTGCTGCAAGTTGCGGATCTTTTGATCGGAGCCCTGAGCTATCTGCATCGAGGGTTGACCAGCAGCCAAGCCAAGCTGGCGTTGATTGAAAGAATACGGCAACGAAGTGGTTACAAGCTGACACACAATACCCTTCTGCGAGAGAGCAAGTTCAATCTGATGGTCTGGTGCAGCAGGGGTGGATGGTGATGCAACCTATATGGCTACCTGACCTCATTCTGATGACCGCCTCTGGCGGTGATTGGGGGCGTTTTTTCTCTGCTGTTTATGCGGCCTTCGAACAAGACTTTGTACTCAACAAACCCGAGTTCAGAGGCAAGCGTCTTGGTCTGAAACGTCATCCTGAATATGCCGGGAAATCAGCGACCTTCTGGCACATGATTTCAACTGGAGAAGTTGAAGCAGAGCGAGAACCCGATTTACGTCGATGCGAACGCATCCGCTGGCCCAAACCCATCATCGAGAATGATAGCGATCCTGAGCTGAAGGTGTGGGCTGAGCCTCGTGGCAAGCAACAACGCATCCATATCTGGTTTGAAGCGGAAGGCTACCTAGTCGTGCTGGATGATCGAGGAGAATACATCCTGCCGTGGACGGCATTTTTCATCGAACATGAGCACGAACGGCGCAAGTACAACAAGCGCTGGGAACGGTATGGGAGTTATTGACTGCTAGGGGAGGGAATTAAGCTGGCCGCGCCCTCCGGAGAGGACGGGGCCGTAACTCCTTCTACGCTGACGCCAAAGGCTGGTAGATGAGATGCGCAAAGTGTAACGGTTACCCCGATGATTAGCAACCGACTGGCTGTATGGCGAAGTAATAAGGCGTGTATGCCGACACAAAGACAGATTCAAAAAAACAACCCCGGCGTAAGTTGCAAAGCAACCAAGAGGCCGGGGTCATGTTGCGGGAAACCTTAAAGAGACGCCCTCTTTCAGTCAAACATTTTTACCCCATTTTGTGATGGATAGAGTGGTAGTCGAGTGGATATCAAAGCAGGATCTCGAAGGCTCTTCAGCTAAGTGAGAGCCTGCTTGAAATATCAATATTACAAGGAGTTGCGATGCTACATGCAATCCTGCATGGCAAGGCTGGGCGTATCGAGCGGGAAGGGGAATCCCTGCGCTGGCGCGACCTGTTTAAAGGCAGCGAAGATCTGCTAACTGCCACTTTCTTTGGCCGTCTGCCCCACCTCTCGGACGGTACTCTGGGGGCCGTGCTGCACTTTCTACTCGGTGACAATCCGCTAGACCCGGCCAGCTTTCAACGGCTGGAGCTGTGGCCAAAACTGGTATCGCTGCAGGATCGCCGTTATGTCGAGCCCGATGTGCTGCTCCACTTTGACGACACGCTGGTGGTTATCGAGGTGAAGCCCCCGTTCGGTGGCGACCAGTATCGGGAGCAGTGGCTGGCGCAGGTCAATGCTGTGGTCAGTGAAGCCGAGTTTGATGACTATGAAGACCGGCTCTATTACGTGGCACTTGGCAATATCCCTGTCGCTCCGCTGTCTCCCCCCGATCTGCCGAAGCGCTTTGTCCAGATGACCTTGCGTGAATGGGAGCCACTGCGCCGCTATCTGCAAACTGCCTCCGAGTTTGAATCCTGCCGTCAGGATCGCGCCATCCGCGATGAGTGGCTGCAGGCGTTTGAGCTGTTTGGCATGGCCCCGGTGGTACCTGAATGGGCGCCGTTGTTTGCCTACGCAGGGCGGCTGGATCTGGATTGCGGGGTGATGTCAGAGCGGCAAATTACCCCACCCGCTGAGCCTACTGGTTGGGCTGCTCTGCTCGATTATGCCGGGACATTCCACCTATCTCGCCCCGATTTCTCTTTTTTGAATCACTGACTCTGGCTAAGGATGCCGTCATGCCACACGATCTTGAACAGACCACCCAGCTGGTGACCCAACTGCAACAAGCTCACCGACTCGCAGCCGGTTTCTACCAGCGTATCCTCCCGCTATTCGATCAGATCGCCAGTCAGGCGCTGGACGCCGAGTTCTGGTATTGGGAGCCCAGCGAAAATAGCCGCCCCTGCCGCTCAGGAACCCGCCCTTCCAGCAGCTGGGCATGGGACTATCTGCCACTGTTTGCATCGAATCACGCTTACCGGGACAGGAATGGCGATAAGGCTCTGCAAGGTGATAAGACGCTGATTTTTCGCCTCTATATCGATGATGATTTCCGTCAAAACTCAGCCTTGCGTGCACATACGAAGGGTCAGCCTGATCCTTTGCAACTGTCTGGCAACGCCGTGGTTGAAGTAAATCTGTACCGTTGCCTGCAGGATAGTGATAACCACCTCTGGGATCTGCTCAAGCAGGTTAGCTGGCCTGCTCATCAACCTGACTGGCAGCAAAGTGACAAATGTCATCAGCTTGAGATCTGCTCCAATCATCTGCCGCTCGCCCAGCTGCTTGCCGACCCTGATAGCGTGGCCGATTGGATCAAAGAAATGAACCATCGCTGAGCCTGTGGTTGGCTTGGGATAGCCAACCTAGTGGAGCCTAATGACTTTACTGGCGGTCTCTCGCCCAAATGTCATTTGGCTCTACCAACCCCCCTTCCTGTTCCCATCTTAAATTTCACATCCGAAAATTTTCCAGAAAACGCTGTAAGTGCCCAAAACGGGCACTTACAGCGGTCTGGATTTCGTTAGGTCCCCGGTACGCTCTTGCATGCTGATGTTTGTAACTAGGAGACAATCTGCATGCGCGAACAAAATTCGTCAGTTTTCAGTGATCCGAATGGGGCAATCCTGAAAGAGCTTTATGAGCTTAAGCAGTTGGTAATCCAGCAAGGACAGGCGCAAAAAGAGGTGCTTTCTGCCGAGGAGTGCGCTGAGTTGCTGGGGGTTTCTGTCTGCTATGTGTACCGGCTGACCAGTGAAAAGCGTCTGCCGCATTACAAGCCACAAGGCAAAAAGATCTACTTCAAGCGCGTTGAGCTGCTGGACTGGCTGCTCTCCCACCGCATTTCACCAGACGCCGAACTCACTGAGCATGTAACCAAGCGTGTGCGGCAAGCTAGCCATGGGCGGTTGTGAGGTGGGTATGACACAGGATCTGATTACATCTCTCTGCCCCCGGGATCTCCGGTCGGCTTTTATTGAACCTCCGAAACCCCTCGATTTTGTCCTACCGGGGCTGCCTGTTGGCTGCGTTGGTGCGTTGGTGTCACCGGGAGGGGTGGGCAAATCGATGTTGGCATTGCAACTGGCAATGCAGATCGCCGGTGGGCCGGATTGGATTGGACTTGGCAAGCTGGGCAGGGGAACCGTGCTCTACCTGCCTGCTGAGGACCCTTGGCCTGTACTGCACCAGCGCTTGTTTGCCTTGGGCGGAGGTCTTGATGCTGAACTTCGTGCCAACGTCGAACGAAACCTTCGTCTTATACCGCTGCAGGGCTCCAGTCCGAATGTGCTGGATAGCCATTGGTGGGAAGCGATTGCTATATGGGCTGAAGGGGTGAGGTTGATTGTCATCGATACTTTGAGGCGCTTCCACGATGCCGACGAGAACGCGGCCTGTGCCATGACGCAGGTACTGGGTCAGTTGGAGCGGCTGGCCATGAGGCTGGGATGCGCTGTGTTGTTTGTACACCACACCAGCAAATCCGCAGTATTCCAAGAAGTTGGCGATCTGCAGCAGGCAAGCCGTGGTTCGTCGGTGCTGGTAGACAATGTGCGCTGGCAGGGCTACCTCGCCACTATGACCAAGAAAGAGGCGCAGCAGCTGGGAGTATCGGCAGAGAAGAGCAAGCTTCACGTGCGGTTTGGGGTAAGCAAAAGTAATTATGGGCCGCCACTACCGGAGCGCTGGTTGGTGCGGGGGGAAGGTGGCGTGCTGTATCCCGCTCCCGCTAGGTTGGGCGTAACACGCCGAGCGGGAGGCAAACGTGTCTTGCTTTGAATTGACTCATGCTAGGCATGACCATATGCACTGTCTTGCACCCGGGTTGTTTAGGGCGATCTCGCATGGCCAACGCCGCCGTGACAAGCTGGAGGTGATTTACCGTTTCGGTGGTGGCAATCAGATCGAGTTCTCCGGGCCTGAGCCGCTGGGTGCAGATGACCTCCGTGTGCTTCAGGGGTTGGTTGCCCTGGCTGGACTTGAGTCACAAAGTAACGAGATTGAGCCAGTTGCGGTGAGCGAAACTGGGGCGATATTGCGAGATCTTCTGGATCTTCGTTGGGCTGCCAACCAGCAAAGGGTATTGGTGGTCAGAAGCAGCCTGCGCAAACTGGCCAAGGAGGTTGGATACGCCAATCCTCGGGATACCAATACTGTACGTTGCTGTATCGAGCGATTGTGGAAGGTGTCG
This sequence comes from Aeromonas sp. s7(2024), assembly GCF_040907825.1. Classification (NCBI taxonomy): domain Bacteria; kingdom Pseudomonadati; phylum Pseudomonadota; class Gammaproteobacteria; order Aeromonadales; family Aeromonadaceae; genus Aeromonas; species Aeromonas sp. s7(2024). The sequence continues at coordinate 81,384 of NZ_JBFOCM010000026.1, read as the reverse complement.
GTGATCGCAAAGGTGGCTGGCCAGCGTAGCGGCTTTCGCTTATTGGCGAACTATGTCAGTGACACTCAGACTGATGGACTTTTTTTGGCGCTTAATCCCTTGCTGACCTACGCCATTATGGGTAATGGTCGCCATGTTCGTATCGACATGACAGAAGTTCGGCACTTGAATGGCAGCATCGCTCGGTTGTTGCATCAGCGGCTATGTGCCTGGGTGGATTGTGGTCAGAAAAGGGCAGTGCAGTTAGACACCTTGGTCGCTTATGCCTTTCCCGATGAGGTCAGCACGGCCACCCATCGCAAGCGGCAATCAAGAGTTCGTAAGGCATTGGATGAGCTGACTGCTTTGGGCTGGTCTATCTGCGAACATGCCAAGGGGCGGTTTACCATCGGCCGGCCTGCACTATCACGATAACGGTCACAAACTATCACGAAAGTGGTCACAAAGTTCACGATAACGGTCACAAGCCAATTCAGTGAAACCCAGTTACCGCTTGGGCTGCAGGGCGATCCTGAAATCCGATCTATATTATCTAAGATAATCTAGGCCAGCGCATGGTCGCGCTGGCCTATTTGTTGGCTCTTCCTGGCCATGATCTCGTCGAGGGTGCTTCTATCACTCCAATACGTTGGGAAAATCGAGCATGGCATCTCTACGCCGTGATTCAAGGATGTCTGCATAGATCTCTGTGGTTCTCAGCTCACTGTGTCCCAGCAAGCGGGAGAGGGCATAGATATCGACGCCGCGGTTAAGCTGGATGACGGCGAAGGTATGACGCGCGCTGTGGAAGGTTACCTTCTTGGTTATACCCGCCTGCAACGCCCACCGGGTGAGCTCCATGTTGTGCCAAGCCGAGTACTTGAGGCCCTTGAAGATCCGCTCTGTTGCCTTGCCTGAGCGCCCCATCAGCTGCATCGCCATGTCATTCAAATCCAGGTATTGCAGGCCGCTGGTCTTTTTCTGGGTGAAGACGATACGGTAATGGCCATAGAAAGGCTCCAGCTCGGCCCAGGTCAGCTTGTGAATGTCGGACCAGCGCAAGCCAGTGCAACAAGAGAACAGAAAGGCGCGCTTAAGAACGTCATAGCGGCACTCAGCCTGGGCCATGGCCCGAACCTCATCTTCGGTCAGATAAACCCGCTTGTTCTTCTCCCCCTGGATGACTTTGACGCGTCGTACCGGATTATCCATCAGCAGCCGCTCCTGCTCTGCTTGGTTCAGGGCTGCCCTCAACTTGTTGAAGTAGGCACTTTGGGTGTTGCGGCTCAGTGGCGTGCCGCTTTTGGTGCGGGCCTTGTGCATCAGGTAGTGCCGAAAACCCTCCAGGAACAGCTGATCGACCTCCTCGAAAGTCAAATCAGGCAGTTTATGGTACTGGCGCAAATGCTTGAGGGTAGACACCCAGATGGAATAGTTGCTCTTGCTGCCTGCCGCCTTTTGGTCGGTCACTTCCTGGAAGTACTCAAAGAAGCTGGCCTTGTGGGCGCTCGATAAATCCAGATGGTGTTTGCCGGTCTCGTATTCGAAGAGCCGCTTGGCGCGAATGGCTTCGGCTGCCCGCTGGGTTTCTTTGTTGTGAAGCCGCTGTGCCGGGGTACGCGGCTTGTCGTACAGGAAGAGATCCAGGGGCTCTCTGCTGCGCTTGTGCTTGCGGATGCCTGTGGCGGGATCAAGGTAGGAGCCGGCGTAGTAGGTTAAGCGCGCAGTGCGCTTGCCTTCGGCGTCCGGTTCGCGGAATTCGATGCTGATCTTCATGAGTGTCCCCCAAAAGTACCCCAAGAGGTTACTTCGGGGTACTCTCGGGGTAAATTCTCACGAAACAAGATCAGGTAAGAACAGCCAGTAAAAACAAAGTCCAATATTTACAATGTCTTATGTTCTTTATGGCTGCTTTTTATTGCTGATTTTTCACCACATTACTTGCCGATGCAGAAGCTGGAGAAGATACGGCCCAGCAGATCGTCGGAGCTGAATTCACCGGTGATCTCGGAGAGGGACTCCTGTGCGAGGCGCAACTCTTCGGCCACCAGCTCGCCAGCCACGAACACTTCCAGCTGCTCTTTGGCTACCAGCAGGCGCTCGGCGGCACGCTCCAGCGCATCCAGATGGCGGCGGCGGGCCATAAAGCCCCCTTCGGTATTGCCCTGGAAGCCCATGCAGGCTTTCAGGTGCTCGCGCAGGGCGGGCAGCCCCAGCTCGGTTTTGGCGGAGATGCGGTAGACGGCGTGGCCCTGCTCCTGGCTCGGTGCCAGATCCTCGCCTGTCAGATCGGCCTTGTTGCGAATGACGGTGAGGCCGATGTTTTTTGGCAACCGATCAACAAATTCCGGCCAAATTTCCCGCGGGTCGACCGCGTCCGTGGTGGTGCCATCCACCATAAACAGCACCCGGTCGGCCTGTTCGATCTCGGCCCAGGCGCGCTCGATACCGATCTGCTCCACCTTGTCCTGGGTGTCGCGCAGACCGGCGGTGTCGATGATGTGCAGCGGCATGCCATCGAGATGGATATGCTCGCGCAGCACATCGCGGGTGGTACCGGCGATCTCGGTGACGATGGCCGACTCACGGCCCGCCAGGGCATTTAGCAGGCTCGATTTGCCGGCGTTGGGACGACCGGCGATCACCACCTTCATCCCTTCCCGCAGCAGGGCGCCCTGTTTGGCTTCCCCGCGCACGTCGTCCAGCTCGGACATGATGGCGTAGAGGTCGCCCGCCACCTTGCCGTCGGAGAGGAAGTCGATCTCCTCGTCCGGGAAGTCGATGGCCGCTTCCACATAGATGCGCAGCCGGATCAGGCTCTCCACCAGTTGCTGAATTTTGCTGGAGAACTGCCCCTGCAGGGAGTGCATGGCGCTGCGAGCGGCCTGCTCGCTGGATGCTTCGATCAGATCGGCGATGGCTTCGGCCTGGGCCAGATCCAGCTTGTCGTTGATGAAGGCGCGCTCGCTGAACTCGCCGGGGCGGGCAGGGCGGATGCCGTCGATTTTCAGAATGCGGCGGATCAGCATGTCCATGATGACGGGGCCGCCGTGGCCCTGCAGCTCCAGCACATCCTCGCCGGTGAAGCTGTTGGGAGCTTTGAACAGCAGGGCGATGCCCTGATCCAGTACCTGGCCTTGCTCGTCCCTGAACGGCAGATATTCGGCGTAGCGCACCCGCGGGAGCTTGCCGAGCACTATCCCGGCGACCTGTTCGGCGGCGGGGCCGGAGACCCGGACTATGCCGACGCCACCACGGCCTGGCGCGGTGGCCTGGGCCACGATCGTATCTGTTGTCATCTTGCTTGGCTCGTTTGTTCGCTGATAGGAAAACGTAGTGGGAGATATTGTAATAAAAAAGGCGGCCCGAAGGCCGCCTCTTTTGTCATCACGGGAAGATTAGCTGCGTGAATGCAGTCCTTTCTTCTCCAGCTGACGATAGATGATGGTCTGCTGGATGATGGAGATGACGTTGCTCACCAGCCAGTAGAGAGTCAGGCCAGCCGGGAACCAGAGGAACATGAAAGTGAAGATGATCGGCATGAACTGCATCACTTTCTGCTGCATCGGGTCGGTTACGGTGGTCGGGCTCATCTTCTGCAGATACCACATGGAGGCACCCATGAGGATTGGCAGCACGAAGAAGGGGTCCTTCACTGACAGGTCAGTGATCCACAGGGCAAACGGCGCGTGACGCAGTTCAACGGACTCCATCAGTGCCCAGTAAAGGGCGATGAAGATCGGCATCTGAACCAGGATCGGCAGGCAGCCACCCAGCGGGTTGACCTTCTCCTTCTTGTACAGCTCCATCATGCCCTGAGACATCTTCTGGCGGTCATCGCCGAAGCGCTCGCGCAGGGCCGCAATCTTGGGTTGCAGCATGCGCATCTTGGCCATGGAGGTGTACTGGGCCTTGGTCAGCGGGAACATGATGCCGCGTACCAGCAGGGTCAGCATGATGATGGCCAGACCCCAGTTCTGGACGAAACCGTGGAACACGGTCAGCAGCCAGTGCAGCGGTTGGGCGATGAACCACAGCCAGCCGTAGTCGACGGTCAGGTCGAGGTGGTTAGCCACCTTGGCCATCTGGTCTTGCAGCTTGGGACCGACCCACAGCTTGCTGGTTACTTCAGCCTGTTGGCCGGCAGCCACGTCAACCAGCGGCGCCTTGTAACCGATGATGGCCTGGCCTTTACCAGGGATCACACGGCTGTAGAAGCTGTTGGTATCGTCGGCATTCGGTGCCCAGGCAGAGACGAAGTAGTGTTGCAGCATGGCGACCCAACCACCCTTGGTGGTCTTGTTCAGGTCGGCATCCTTCATCTCGTCGAAGGTGTACTTCTTGTAGCGGGTATCTTCAGTGGAGAAGGCACCACCACGGTAAGCGCTGGCTACCATGGCATGACCTTCCTGATCCTTCGGCGTTGCTACGGTCTGCTTCAGCTGACCATAGAACTGCACCTGAACCGGCTCGGCAGATTTGTTGTCGATCTTGTAATCAACGCCAACGGCATAGTCGCCACGCTTGAGGATGAACTCCTTGGTGAAGACAACGCCCTTGCTGTCGGTCCAGGTCATCGGAACGACGACTTGATCCTGACCATCGGCCAGCTGATAGCTGGTCTGGGCGGCTTCATAGGTAGGACGACCTTCGGCCTGACTGTCCGGACCGTTGCGACCCACCAGACCGCTCTGGGCGATATAGAGGTGCTCAGGCTTGCTGGTCAGCAGCACGAACGGTTGGTCCTTGCCCTCTTCCAGTTTGTGAGACAGCAGTTCGGCAGACACGACGTCACCACCCTGGGTATCCAGGGTCAGCTTGAGCACGTCAGAGGAGACGGTGATCAGCTTGCGTGCGGCAGTCGCGTTGGCTTGCTCGGAAACCTGAGGAATATCACCGGTCTGACCGGCTTCAGGTACGAAATGTTCGGTTTGGGCCACGGTAGTCGGGGCCGGCTTCGGAGCCTTGTCGGACTCCCACTGTTGCCAGAGCAGAAAGCTCACGAACAGCAAACCGATCAGGAGTAGATTGCGTTGTGATTCCATAGTCTTCAGTTTCTTCGCTTTGGTTGCGGAACCGGGTCATAACCACCCTCGGATAAGGGATGGCATTTTAATAGACGTTTGCTAGCTAACCAAACGCCTTTTATGAAACCGTGAAGTCGGATGGCTTCTATCGCAAATTGGGAACAAGTCGGAGTAAAACGGCAGCGCGGCCCCAGCAGGGGACTAATGATTAGCTGATACAGACGTATCAGTTTGATAGCTACCCATTGCAACGGCGTGACAGAGTGCGCCATAGCTTTTCCAGTAACTTGAACAGTTCCTCGTTATCCATCTCTTTCACACCGGCCTTGGCGATCACCACGATGTCGATAGCGGGCAGCTGATGTTGTTTGAGGCGGAAACTTTCCCGAACCACCCGTTTGACACGGTTACGCCAGACGGCACGCTTGAGTGCTTTTTTGGGCACAGCGAGACCAAGACGAGGGTGTTCGAGCGAATTGGGAGAGGCGAGAAGAGTAATCTGCGGGGAAGCAGCCCGGACAGGCTCGGCGAAAACGCGTTTGAAGTGTTCGGGAGTTAACAGACGTAACTCCCGAGAGAAGGTGTGCTGGGTAGGCATTAGACTACCAGGCGGGCACGACCCTTGGCACGACGAGCGGCCAGAACTTTACGACCGTTGGCAGTTGCCATGCGGGCGCGGAAACCGTGAGAGCGCTTGCGCTTCAGGTTGGACGGTTGAAAAGTACGTTTCATGATTCGATTCCGTATTACTGTACAGTTTTGATTGTCACACTTAGCCGACGCGCCAGCTATAGCGTGTGACGACTAGCAAAAGAGGCCGAATTCTAAACAGAGTTCGGCTTTTAGTCAATCCGCCGTTCCCTCTCATCCTGCGGTGGTCTTGAAAAGGCCACTGCCGAGCGTGAGGATCCAGAGGATCGAGGGCTCCGGATTATACTGGCAACCCGGTGTTAAACAAGGGATCCCTCAATAAAAAAGGCGGCTAGGCCGCCAAAGAGAGAGCTATTTAAGGACTTTCCGCAAGAACTCCCGGGTACGGGGATCCTTGGGATCGACCAATATCTGATCCGGCGGGCCCTGCTCCACGATCCGGCCATCTTCCATGAAGATCACCCGATCGGCCACATCCCGTGCGAATTCAATCTCGTGGGTCACCACCACCATGGTCTGGTGCTGGCTAGCCAGCTTTTTCATCAGCCCGAGCACTTCATCGACCCATTCCGGATCGAGCGCCGAGGTGGGTTCGTCAAACAGGATTACCTTGGAGTGGGCCGCCATGGCCCGGCCGATGCCGACCCGCTGCTGCTGGCCGCCGGAGAGGGAGGCCGGATAGGCATCCTGCTTGTCGGCGAGACCAATGTCCTTGAGGATGCCGAGCGCTGTGGCGCGGGCCTCCGCTTTTGGCTGCTTCCAGACGGTGATCAGCCCTTCGGCGATGTTGTCGAGCGCCGTCTTGTTGGCAAACAGGGCGTAGTTCTGGAACACGAAGGAGGCCCGCTTGCGCAGCTCGATCGCCTGCTGTTCGCTGGCCTTGGCCAGATTGAGCTCGAGATCGTCGATGGCAAGGGTGCCCGCATCCGGGGTCTCCAGCAGGTTCAGGCAGCGCAACAGGGTCGACTTGCCGGTGCCGGAGGGGCCGATGATGACGACAATTTCCCCCTTTTTGACCTCCAGATCGATGCCGTTGAGTACCTGATTGCCGTGATATGCCTTGGAGAGGCCGGTTAGCTTGATCATGAGAGCCCTCCTTTAATAGGCACGGTTGAGACGAATTTCCAGCAGATGCTGCAAGCGGGTAAAGAAGATCACCACCACCCAGTAGATCAGCGCCACCGCCATAAAGCTCTCGAAGAACTTGAAGGAGGAAGAGGCCTCCATTTGCGCCTTGCCCATTATCTCGGCCACTCCCAGGGTGAACGCCAGCGAGGTGCTCTTGATCATGTCGATGAAGTAGTTCATCAGCGACGGGGTGGCGATGCGGGCCGCCTGCGGCAGGATGATCCGCTGCATCGCCTGATAACGGCTCATGCCGATACTGAGCGCCGCTTCCATCTGGCTTTTGTGAATGCCTAGGATGGCTGCGCGGATCGACTCGGCCATGTAGGCGGCGAAGTGCAGGGTCAGACCGACGATGGCGGCGGTAAAGGCATCCATCCCCACGAAGATCGGGAACAGTTGCGGCAATCCGTAGTAGAGCAGGAACAGCTGAACGAGTAGCGGTGTACCCCGAAAGAACGAGATATAGAGCATCGCCAGCCAGTGAATCGCAGGGACGCGAAACACCCGTACTATCGCCAGGGCCAGCGAGAGTACGAGTGCCAGCACGAATCCCCACAGGGCCATTTCCATCGTGGTGCCCAGGTATTTGAGCAGGATGGGAAACAGCCCCAGCGTGTATTCGAGGTCAAATTCCATCATTTATTTGTCGGTGATGTCGGAAGCGAACCATTTCTCGGAGATCTGACGCAGGGAGCCATCCTTGCGCATGGCGGTCAGGGCCTCGTCGACCTTCTTCAGCAGCGCCTGTTTCTCCGGGGTCTTCAGGAAGGGCAGGGCGTTCTCGATAGTCTCGAACGGTGCGCCAGCCTGTTGCAGCGGCAGCTTGGACTCTTTGATCAGCTGGGCGGTGGAGACGCGGTCCATCACGAAGGCATCGATGCGACCCAGCGCGACATCCTGCTCGAAGGCGGAGTCATAGGTGCGGATATCGATCTTCTTGTTCGGGTCGTTCTTGCGCAGCAGCTCTTCAAAGTTGGAACCCAGGTTCACGGCAACGCTCTTGCCTTCCAGATCCTTGATGCCGTGGATGGTGCTATTGCCCTTGCGGACTACGATCTGGGCGCCGTCATAGACGTAGGGCTGGGAGAAGTCGTACTTCGCCTTGCGCTCGTCGGTGATGGTGATCTGGTTGGAGATGGTATCGATGCGGCCGGTTTCCAGCATGCCGAACAGGCCGGAGAAGCTGGCGGTCACGAATTCGACCTTGTAGCCGGAGCGCTCGCCGATCTGGTTCCACATATCCACTTCAAAGCCCTGCAGCTTGTCCTGCTTGACGAAAGTGAACGGGAAATATTTGCCGGACATGCCGACCTTGATGGTCTCCTGGGCGATAGCCTGACCAGACAGGGTAGCCAACAGGATGGCTGCGCCGGAAATAAGCTTGATGGAAGTTTTCATGGGGTTTCTCTCTCTAAATGTCTTGTATTTGTAGTTGTAATAACTGCTTTGGCGCTGATGTTATTGGAATAAAATTTAAAAAATAAATGACATTTGGTTATATGAAATAACAGGAGAGAAGCATGGGATCGACCAATCCGGACGGTGGATCAAGCTGTGGGTAACTTTGGGGATGAAATCCGATCCAAAGGCGCTGGATCCTTGAAAGTCAAGGATCTTATTTGCTGGATCCACCGGGCGATGGCTGGAGATCCGGCGGCTAAAAACGTAGAATAGCCGGTCTTTAGTTAATCAATCGACAGGAGTTTAGAGTGACTGCTTCGCTATGGCAGCAGTGCCTTAACCGGCTGCAAGATGAGTTGCCCTCGGCAGAATTCAGCATGTGGATCCGGCCGCTTCAAGCGGAGTTGAGTGACAATACTCTGACCCTGTATGCACCGAATCGCTTTGTTCTGGACTGGGTACGAGACAAGTATCTCATCCGGGTTAACGGCATCATCAACGAACTCTGCGGGGTCGACGGCCCCACCCTGCGTTTTGATATAGGCAATCGTCCCCATCCTGTTGCTGTCGCCAGAGCGCCGGTACAGGGTGCCGCGCCTGTGAATAACTTGCAGAAGAGCTGGGAAAGCAAGGCTGAAGCCAAGCCCGAGCCGAACCACAAGAGCAACACCAACGTGAACTATACCTTCGAGAATTTCGTCGAGGGTAAGTCCAACCAGTTGGCGCGTGCGGCTGCCCGTCAGGTAGCGGACAATCCGGGTGGTGCTTACAACCCGCTGTTCCTCTATGGTGGCACCGGCCTGGGTAAAACCCACCTGTTGCACGCCGTTGGCAATGCCATCAAGGAGAGTAAAAAAGATGCCAAAGTCATCTATATGCACTCCGAGCGGTTTGTTCAGGACATGGTGAAAGCGCTGCAAAATAACGCCATTGAAGAGTTCAAGCGTTACTACCGCAGCGTCGATGCCCTGCTCATCGATGACATCCAGTTCTTCGCCAACAAGGAGCGCTCCCAGGAGGAGTTCTTCCATACCTTCAATGCCTTGCTGGAAGGTAACCAGCAGATCATCCTCACCTCGGATCGCTATCCGAAGGAGATCAACGGTGTAGAAGATCGCCTCAAGTCCCGCTTCGGCTGGGGCCTGACCGTGGCGATCGAGCCGCCGGAGCTGGAGACCCGCGTCGCGATCCTGATGCGCAAGGCAGACGAGAACCAGATCCATCTGCCGGACGAAGTGGCCTTCTTCATTGCCAAACGTCTGCGATCCAACGTCCGTGAACTGGAAGGCGCCCTCAACCGGGTGATAGCCAACGCCAACTTTACCGGCCGTGCCATCAACATCGATTTCGTGCGCGAAGCGCTGCGCGACCTGTTGGCACTGCAGGAGAAGCTGGTCACCATCGACAATATCCAGAAGACGGTGGCGGAGTACTACAAGATCAAGCTGGCGGATCTGCTCTCCAAGCGTCGTTCCCGCTCCGTTGCCCGTCCGCGCCAGCTGGCGATGGCACTGGCCAAGGAGCTGACCAACCACAGTTTGCCGGAGATAGGTGATGCCTTTGGTGGCCGTGACCACACTACCGTTCTTCATGCCTGCCGCAAGATCGAGCAGCTGAAGGAGGAGAGTCACGACATCAAGGAGGACTATTCCAACCTGATCCGTACCCTTTCTTCCTGATAACGGAATCGAGTGGACAGATGCAGCGCGAATATTCCAACCTGATCCGAATCTTTTCCTCCTAATCACAACGGAGAGCACAGATGCAGCTCGAAATTAGCCGTGAGGCCCTGTTACGTCCTCTGCAACTGGTGTCCGGCGCCCTCGGCGGCCGACCGACCCTGCCGATCCTCGGCAACGTGCTGCTTGATGTCAGCAACGGTCTGCTGTCACTGACCGGTACCGATCTCGAAGTAGAGATGATCGGTCAGGTCTATCTGAACGGGGCCAGCGAAGATGGCCGCACCACAGTACCGGCGCGCAAGCTGCTGGATATCTGCCGTGGTCTGCCGGAAGGCGCCGAGATCCGTCTCAATACCGAAGGGGAGCGCCTGATCATCCGGTCAGGTCGCTCCCGCTTCAACCTCTCGACCCTGCCGGCGACCGAGTATCCGAACATCGAGGATTGGGAATCCGTGCTCGAGTTCGATATCAGCCAGCTGGAGCTGAAGAAGCTGATCGATGCGACCCAGTTCTCCATGGCCAGCCAGGATGTTCGTTACTACCTGAACGGTATGCTGTTCGAGAGCGAAGGTCACGGTCTGCGCACCGTGGCGACCGACGGTCACCGTCTGGCCACCTGCCGCCGCGAGGTGGTAGGGGAATCGCTGCCCGATCATCAGGTTATCCTGCCGCGCAAAGGGGTACTGGAGCTGGTGCGTCTGCTGGAGGCGGAAGACAAGCCGGTACGTCTGCAGATCGGCCGCAGCAACCTGCGTGCTGCGCTGGACGGCTTCATCTTCACCTCCAAGCTGGTGGATGGCCGCTTCCCGGATTGGCGCCGCGTCATTCCGCGCAACAGCGACAAGGCCCTGATCGCCGGTCGTGAGGATCTGCGTCAGGCGTTTGCCCGCGCCGCCATCCTCTCCAACGAGAAATTCCGTGGGGTGCGTCTCAATCTGCAGGAAAACCTGCTGCGCATCACCGCCAACAACCCGGAACAGGAAGAAGCCGAAGAGCTGCTTGACGTACAATATGCCGCTGGCGAGATGGAGATCGGCTTTAACGTCTCTTATGTGCTGGACGTGCTGAATACGTTAAAATGTGACCAAATTCGGATTAGCCTGAGCGATTCCATCAGCAGTGCCATTATTGAGGATTTTGAACATCAGGATGCTCAGTACGTGGTGATGCCGATGCGGATCTAGTCGTGTCCCTGGTCAAACTCCAGCTCAGCGACTTTCGCAATATCCAGCAAGCCAGTCTCAAGCTGTCGCCCGGCCTCAACATTCTGGTCGGGTGCAATGGCAGCGGCAAGACCAGCGTGCTGGAAGCCATTCACTACCTTGGTCTGGGGCGCTCCTTTCGCACTCATTTGACCGGGCGGGTCATCCGCCAGGGGGAGAGGGCGTTTACCCTGTTTGCCCAGTGTGAACTGGAGGGGCGTCAGGTACCGATCGGTCTTGCCAAAGACAAGAGTGGCGAGACCCAGCTCAAGATTGCCGGGGCGCAGGCCCAGCGGCTGGCCGATTTGGCGGAGCTGTTGCCGGTGCAGTTGATCCATCCCGATGGCTTCAACCTGCTGACGGGCGGGCCTCAGGCTCGCCGTGCCTGGCTCGATTGGGGCGTTTTCCATCAGGAGCCGACCTTCTTTGCCCTCTGGGGACGAGTGCGGCGGCTGCTGAAACAGCGCAATGCGCTGTTGCGCCAGAGCACCCAGTACCGCCAGCTGGCGTTCTGGGATCAGGAATTGGTGCGGCTGGGTGCTGAGCTGGCCGAGTTTCGCGCCAGTTATTGTCAGGCCATTACGCCCCTGATCAAGGAGATGACGGCGGATTTTCTGCCGGAATTCGATATCAGTCTCGGCTTTTACCGGGGCTGGGAGAAAGACACTCCCCTCGGCGATCTGCTGGAGGCGGGGTTTGAGCGGGATCGGGCGCTGGGCTATACCGGTGTCGGTCCACAGAAAGCCGATGTGCGCCTCAAGGCGAACGGGGTGCCCGCTCAGGATATTTTGTCCCGGGGTCAGCTGAAGTTGCTGGTCTGCGCCATGCGACTGGCCCAAGGGCTCTATTTGAATCAACATAGCAGCCGTGGCTGTATTTTTTTAATTGACGATTTTGCCTCTGAACTGGATGTCGACAAGCGCCGCTTGCTGGCCGCAAGGCTGAAGCAGTGTGCGTCCCAGGTGTTTATCACTGCCATCGACACCGGTCAGCTCGCAGACATGATGGATGCGAATGACTGCAAGTTGTTCCACGTGGAACAAGGTAAAATCTCCGAAACGTTAGAGAAGGCAGAGAGTAAGCTATGAGTGAAAATACTTACGACTCCTCGAATATCAAGGTGCTGAAGGGCCTGGATGCGGTCCGCAAGCGCCCGGGGATGTATATCGGCGATACGGATGATGGCTCGGGTCTGCACCACATGGTGTTCGAGGTCGTCGATAACTCCATTGACGAGGCGCTCGCTGGCTACTGCTCCGATATTCTGGTCAAGATCCATTCCGACGGTTCTGTCTCTGTGCGTGACAATGGCCGGGGTATCCCGGTAGACATGCACGAGGAGGAGGGCCGCTCCGCCGCAGAGGTCATCATGACCGTGCTGCACGCAGGCGGTAAGTTTGATGACAACTCCTACAAGGTATCCGGCGGCCTGCACGGCGTGGGTGTCTCGGTAGTTAACGCCCTCTCTGACAAGCTGTTGCTGACCATTCGTCGTAACGGCCACGTCTACGAGCAGACCTATCATCTGGGTGAGCCGCAGGCGCCGCTCAAGCAGATTGGCGACAGCACCGGCACCGGTACCGAAGTTCGCTTCTGGCCGAGCCCGGCCATTTTCAGCGATACCCTGTTCCACTACGAGATCCTGGCCAAGCGCCTGCGTGAGCTCTCCTTCCTCAACTCCGGTGTCTCCATCCGTCTGCAAGACGAGCGTGATGGCCGCGAGGCGCATTTCTGCTACGAGGGTGGCATCAAGGCATTCGTTGAGTACCTGAACCAGAACAAGACCCCGATCCACCCGAAGGTGTTCCACTTCACCACCGAGCAGGATGGTATCGGCGTTGAAGTGGCGATGCAGTGGAACGACGCCTATCAGGAAGGGGTCTACTGCTTCACCAACAACATCCCGCAGCGGGATGGTGGTACTCACCTCGTTGGTTTCCGTACCGCGCTGACCCGTACTCTGAACTCCTATATGGACAAAGAGGACTACAGCAAGAAGGCCAAGTCTGCCGCCAGTGGCGACGACGTACGTGAAGGTCTGATTGCCGTTATCTCCGTCAAGGTGCCGGATCCCAAGTTCTCATCCCAGACCAAAGACAAGCTGGTCTCTTCCGAAGTGAAGACCGCCGTTGAACAGGCGATGGGTGAGAAGCTGGCTGACTTCCTGCTGGAAAACCCGGGCGATGCCAAGATCGTGGTCAACAAGATCATCGATGCGGCCCGTGCCCGTGAAGCGGCCCGCAAAGCCCGCGAACTGACCCGCCGCAAAGGCGCGCTGGATATCGCCGGTCTGCCCGGCAAGCTGGCTGACTGTCAGGAAAAAGACCCGGCTCTCTCCGAACTCTACATAGTGGAAGGGGACTCTGCTGGCGGTTCCGCCAAGCAGGGTCGCAACCGTAAAAACCAGGCCATCCTGCCGCTCAAGGGTAAAATCCTGAACGTGGAGAAGGCCCGTTTCGACAAGATGATCTCCTCGCAAGAGGTGGGCACCCTGATCACCGCACTGGGTTGCGGTATCGGTCGCGACGAGTACAACCCGGACAAGCTGCGTTATCACAACATCATCATCATGACCGATGCGGACGTTGATGGTGCGCACATCCGAACCCTGCTGCTGACCTTCTTCTATCGTCAGATGCCGGAAATCATCGAACGTGGCTACGTCTACATCGCCCAGCCGCCGCTCTACAAAGTGAAGAAGGGCAAGCAGGAGCAGTATCTGAAAGACGAAGACGCGCTGCTGCAGTACCAGACCGCCATGGCGCTGGATGGTGCTACCCTGCACGTTAACGAGTCTGCCCCGGCCATCGGTGGCGAGGCTCTGGAGCGTCTGGTCAACCAGCACCGCTCGGTGACTCACCTGATCACCCGCATGTCTCGTCGTGCGCCGGAAGCCGTGCTGACCCAACTGATCTATCAGCCGGAGTTGAACGAAGCGCTGCTGAACAGCGAGAGCGATCTGCTGGCCTGGTGTCAGGGTATGGAAGCCGTGCTCAACGAGAGCAACCACGGTATCCAGTACCAGATCCAGGTTCGTCGTGACGAAGAGCGCAGCCTGTACGTGCCGCACGCCGTGGTACGTCAGCACGGTGTCGATCGCGAATATCCGCTCAGCTACGACTTCCTGCAATCCGGTGAGTACCGTCAACTGGTCTCGCTGGGCAAGGAGATCGCCAACCTGATCGAGGAAGGTGGTTTCATCAAGCGTGGCGAGAAGGTCAAGCCGGTTGCCAACTTCGTGGAAGCCGTCGAGTGGCTGATGGGTGAAGGCAAACGCGGCATCTATATCCAGCGCTATAAAGGGCTGGGAGAGATGAACCCGGACCAGCTGTGGGAAACCACCATGGATCCGGAAGCCCGTCGCATGCTGCGCGTCACCATCGACGACGCCGTCGGTGCTGACCAGCTCTTCTCCACCCTGATGGGTGATGCCGTTGAGCCCCGTCGTGACTTTATCGAGACCAACGCCCTGCGCGTGGCCAACCTCGACGTCTAATCGACGCAGTCAGACAGCAAAAAGCCGCTCCTTGTGAGCGGCTTTTTTACATCCACTATCTGCACCCGATCAGAGCAGTTTGCTCATGATGACCAGATTGTGGGGTAGCTCGGCACCATCGCTAGCTGTGCGGTGACGCAACGCTGGCACGATATGGTGAATGACCTTGAACCCCAGTTTGGCATAGAAAGGCTCGGCGGTCTGGGTGCCGAGATTGACCTCGTAAACCCCTTGCTGCGTCAGGTACTCCAGCACGGTATTGGCGAGCTGGGTGCCGGTTCCTGCGGGTTGCCCCGGTTGCACCACCACAGTGCCGATATAGGCGTAACGCCGCTCATCCTGAGTCCAGATTGATCCGGACATGCCGCCCTGCAGCTCACCATGCTCATCGCGCAACATCAACACAAAGGTCGGCCGGATCTTGGGATCCTGCTCATTGACGGCCTCGACATAGAGCGTCTTGCCAGCCACTTGAGTGCCGTATTGCATCCCGAAAATCGCGGTATGGTCTGGGCCAGCAGGCATGTGGACGGTTTCATGCCGATAACCACGTTCGACCAACGGAGCCTGTACCTGCAGGTAAGTGGTGAGTATTACCACTTCATTGATGAGCTGACCCTGTTGCTGCTGTTCCGAGATCAGCTGATCCAGATAATCGAGCGGGGCGCTGAGAAAGCGGGCTTCCGGATAGTGGACGATGACGTTCGGATTGAACCCAAACTCCTGCTCACGCTGTTGTAGCAGGGCGAATAGCGCCAACTGTTTCTCGCTCAGTTCATCGGGGGAGCTGTTGTCCAGCTGGTACAGTTCGAGTGGATTATGTCGAGTGGTCATTGTTTCTCCAGATAATAAGGCTCGAGGATGATAACACAGACGGCGCAGCCGGATGCCCGGATGCCGCCCAACGTTCCACGTGAAACACTGGCAGTTGAAAGGATGGACGATCGGGCTGAGATAAAGAAAATGCCGAATTTGATGTTCGGCATTTTGATGATGAGTTCGCTTGCACAGAGCTGATTCTTTATGTGCAGTGTCCTATGGAAGAGTTAATTATTTTTATGCTGTGACATGAACTGTTGAAGCATTTTACCTGCCAGTTCAGGCGACTCTTGATGAGCTGAGTGGCCCGCGAGCGGAATATTGGCAAAACTGGAACCTGCGATTTTTGCTTTTAAAGCCAATGCCTCCTCAAGCGAAAATATGACATCGTTATCACCTCTCATGATTAATGTCGGACAACGAATGTTTTCAACCAGGTTACTCGGGTAGCCAGAGGGTGTTGTATCAAGCCAAACAGCCTTTACAGCATCGACAAGTTTAGGGAAATCAGGCTCGGGATTTGACACTTCGTATAGCGCGACATCATCGGCAAACTTTGAAATCCAAAAGTCTGCTGTTAAGCCGCTTAGCAACCCGAGTGATGGATCATCAGGCTCTAATCGCCACGTTGCACCAAGTGTAACCAAACAAGAAACGCTATCGGGTTCTTGTACGGCTAGTCGATAACCTACGATACCACCATCACTAAAGCCAAATATTGAATATTTATCAACGCCCAGATAGTCGAGGAGTGTTTGGATATCTTGCTGATACTGCAAGTAACTCAGTGGCTTACTACCTAGAGGGGATTTTCCATGGCCACGGAAATCTACACTGATCAACTGATAATCCATGGCAACATATCTTTGAATGGGTATTAGTTCATTAAGGGAACCAAGGCCACCATGAAGCATCAATAAAGGCTCACCATCAGGATTACCCGAAAGTTCGTAATACAACTCACCACCGTTGACGCCGATATAACCACTTTTATTGTTCATGTTTTTGAGCAACCTCGTTTCGATGTATATGACCTAACAGATGAAATAGCACATCTGCGTCGACCCCCTCAGGATGGCGCTACCTGCTGTCAGTTTCTGTCAGCAATGAATTTCGGCTGCGGGATTTGCTGGGTGGTGCGCCACTCCTTCAGCAGGCTCTCTCTGCTTTTTGGATAGCGGCAATCTTGCGGCTGCATCCGGGTGATGCGATCGACCCGAAAGTGGCGAAAGCCCTGACGCAGTTCGCACCAGGCCACCAGTACCCGCACCTGTTCGAAGTAGCCGAGGGCAAATGGCCAGACGGTGCGCTCAGAGGCCTCATCCTTGAGATCGCGATAGCCTAGGGTCACCTTGCGTTGTTGGCGGATGGCGCTGCGCAGCGGAGCTTCATCGGTGAGGCTCTCGCTGCGGGAGGTGCCGATCAGCAGGGCATTGCTCTGGAGCTGCTGGCGATAGTCGGCGGGTAGCACGGCTTCTATCTTGGCCAGCGCACTGCTGGCCGATGTACTCAAGGCTCCGTCACCGTGGGCGACGACCCAACGCGATCCCAGCACCAGCGCATCCAGCTCCTCTTCACTGAACATCAATGGCGGCAGCATGAAGCCGGGACGCAGCACATAGCCGATCCCGGGTTCACCCTCGATATGGGCACCTTGTGCCTGCAGGGTGGCGATATCCCGGTAGAGGGTGCGCAGGCTGATGCCAAGCTGGCTGGCCAGCTCCGCGCCTGTGATGGCGTAGCGGTGGCCGCGCAGCAGCTGGAGCAGGGCCAGCAGGCGTTCGGAACGGGACATGGTATGACTCCTCGGGGTCTCTGGTTAGCCTGCCATAGCGGAGTGAGCAGGTACAGCGGGCATCATCAGGAGTTATGGCCACGAAAAGATCGTCGCCACTCGCTGGGGGAGATGGCAAAGCGGGCTCGAAAGTGATTGCGCAGGGAGGTGGCACTCTTGAAGCCAACCAGCTCGGCAATGCGATCGATGGAATGACCGCTCACTTCCAGTAACTCCTGACTGCGCCTGAGCCGCTCCGCCAGCAGCCATTCACCCACCGAGAGGCCGGTTGCCTGATGAAAACGGCGGGTAAAGGTGCGTCGACTCATCAGGGTGAGATCTGCCAGAGAGTCCAAGGTATGGGGGGCGGCCAGATGGGCACGCAGGTGGTCGAGCAACTGGTTCATCCGGACATCGCGGGTGGAGGCGGGCACCGGCTGCTCGATAAACTGGGCCTGCCCCCCTTCCCGGTGGGGCGGGATCACCAGCCTCCGTGCCACCTTGTTGGCGATGGCCGAGCCGTGGTACTGGCGCACCAGATAGAGGCAGCAATCCAGCCCGGCGGCAGTGCCTGCCGAGGTGACCAGCCCTTCGTCATCCACATAGAGGGCGTTGGTATCGAGCTGCACGCAGGGAAAGCGGTGGCAGAAAT
This sequence comes from Aeromonas sp. s7(2024), assembly GCF_040907825.1. Lineage (NCBI taxonomy): Bacteria > Pseudomonadati > Pseudomonadota > Gammaproteobacteria > Aeromonadales > Aeromonadaceae > Aeromonas > Aeromonas sp. s7(2024). The sequence goes on along the minus strand of NZ_JBFOCM010000026.1, from coordinate 63,573 downwards.
CCTGCTCGTACTCCCAGTGGGTCGATGCCTTGCGACCATTGAGCAGCCCGGCGTAGGCGAGCACATAGGTGCCGAGACAGAGCCCGACCAGTCGGGCACCTCTGGCTCTGGCGGCAATCAGGGCATCGAGCAGCGCTGCAGGTGGCCGTGCTGACGGGTCGTGCCAGAAGGGGATGACGATGATCTCCGCCTCGGCCAGCACCTCCAGCCCATGGGGCGCCTGAATGGTGAAGCCTTGCGCCGAGTGTGAGTGGTGGTTGCCATCACCGCAGCAGATCTTGAGCTCGAACAGTGGCTGGCCCGGCAGGATATCGCCGAAGATGAGGCAGGGGACGGCGCAGTGAAAAGGGCTGAAGTGATCGAAGGTCACCACGGCAACGATCGGGGTGGGCATTATGTTGACTCCTCTCTGCGCGCAGACCTCTCATCATAAGCGTTCGGCAGTGAAAGCCGAAGGGCCATGTCTGGCATGGCCCTCCTGCGGATCACAGCGATATCGCCTCGCCATCTTCCGGCACCCGTACCCGATCCATCATGCCCCGTATCGCCAGATAGTCGCGCAGCTCCTGGCGTGACAGCACGGCGTGATTGACCGCCTCCATATGGCTGGCGAGCAGCGTGGCCTGCGGTGCGGCCTGATATACGGCGGCGACATCCTCCCTGCCCATGATGATGGAACCGAGTCCGGGCACCTGTGCATCGCCGCAATTGAGGATGATGACCTCAGGCTGATGCTGTAGCAGGGCTTGCTCGACCGAGGGATGCCAGATGGTATCACCGGCCAGATAGAGGCACTGTTCATCGGGATGGGAGAAGAGCACGCCGCACACTTCTCCCATGCGCTCGCCCAGTACCGCCATCAACTGGTCGCTGCCGTGCTGGCCACCGGTCTGCTGCAGGCGAATGCCGGCAAACTCGGGCTGGTCGCTCAGCAGGCGCACATCCTCAAAGCCACTGGCACGAATGGCATCAGCATCTTTCTGATGTTGTACCAAGAGCGGCAGATGTTTGGGGATCAGGGCTCTGGCGGCATCATCCCAGTGGTCGGGATGGTCGTGGGTGACGATAACGGCGTCCACATCGACCAGCTCATTGATCGGCAGCGGCAGCTCGACCAGCGGATTGCGCAGCTGGCTGTTGGCGGTGCCCTCAAAGCCGGGGAAGGCCCCCTTGGCCGAGAGCATGGGGTCGATCAGAAAGCGGGTGCCGGCATAGTCGAGCAGCAAGGTGGCGTTGCGAACCTGAGTAATCTTCATGGGATGGCTCCATGTTGGCTGGTGGATATGCAACCAATTATGGGAGACGGAGCGAGTTGTCATCAGTGGCCCACGGGTCGATTATCATCACTATCGGGCCAACAGGTTGATGTTCTACAGGTCGGCGCGGCCATTTAAAAATTTGAAAAAATCCCCTTGAAAGGAAAAAGTGAGCCCCTATATAGGTAACAAGGCCGGAACGCTCGACAGAGGTTTCGACCAGGCGCCCGTCCATAAGGAGGGCAAAACATCCGTTATCGCTCACAAGAGGGTAATACTATGCGTTCTATCGACTTTTCTCCGCTCTATCGTTCTGCCATCGGTTTCGATCGTCTGGCCAATCTCATCGAATCTGCGGCCAGCAATGGCAATGCCGGTTATCCCCCCTACAACATCGAGCAGCTGGGTGACAACGACTACCGCATCAGCATGGCGGTGGCGGGCTTTACCCAGGAAGAGCTGGAGCTGAGCTTCCAGGAAAATCTGCTGACGGTGAAGGGCAACAAGCAGGCCGACACCGGGCGCAACTATCTCTATCAGGGGATCGCCGAACGTGGTTTCGAGCGCCGCTTCCAGCTGGCCGACTATGTGCGGGTGAAAGGGGCCGACCTGAAAAACGGCTTGCTGCACATCGAGCTGGTGCGTGAAGTGCCCGAGGCGATGAAGCCGCGCAAGATCGAGATCAACGGCTGATAGCTTGAATTCACTGAAATTTTAAAATTTCCCGGGCGCCGATGACGGGCCTGTGGAGAGTTGAACCTGTTGCTTATTAGAAGGATAGGATTATGCGTAACCTCGATTTTTCTCATCTCTATTCCAACGCCGTCGGCTTCGAGCGGATGGCCCGTGAGCTGGAAGGTCTGTTCGAGCAGAAGACCGCCGCTTACCCCCCGTACAACATTGAAAAGCGTGATCAGGATGGCTATCGCATCACGGTCGCCGTGGCTGGCTTCGAGCGCGAAGAGCTGGAGCTGGAGACCGAAAACGGCACACTCAAGGTGAAGGGGCGCAAAGGGGCTGCGGCCGGTGAGCGTCAGTTCCTCCATCAGGGGATTGCCGAGCGTGACTTCGAGCTCGCCTTCAAGCTGAGCCAGCACGTGGAAGTGCAGGGCGCCAAGCTGGAGCATGGTCTGCTGACCATCGATCTGGCACGCGAACTGCCGGAGGCGCTCAAGCCCCGCGCCATCCCTATCGGCAAACCCGAGCAGCTGGCGCTGCCCGGCTAAGCAAACCGGATCGCGATAAATGACAAAGGCCTGCATCTGCAGGCCTTTCTGTTTTTGTATCGCCGGATTGGATTAACCAGCGTAGAGAGCGTTGATCTCGTCCGCCAGAATGGCGATACCGCGGCGCACCAGCTCCTCGCTCTGGGAGTAGTTGAGGCGGATGCACTCCTGGCTGTGGCGCCACTCGGGGTCATCGATGCCGGGGAAGAAGTAATGGCCCGGCACGATCAGCAGGTTCTTCGCCTTCAGTCGCTCATAGAGTTCCTGACAGTGGATCGGCAAATCTTCAAACCAGAGCCAGAGGAAGAGGGCCCCTTCCGGCTTGTGAATGTGGAAGCGTGGGTCGGGGATCGCTTCGCGCAGCAGCTGCACCGCCAGCTCCGCCTTCTGCTGATAGAAGGGCTTCACCACCTGTTCGCTGAGAGTGATTATGTCGCCGCTCTCGATCATCGGGATGGTGATGGCAGGCCCCAGACTGCCCGGCGCCAGATTGATGATGCCGCTCAGGTTGGTGATGGCCTGGATGATCTTCTCATCGGCGATGACGATGCCGCAGCGGGTGCCCGGCAGGCCGAGCTTGGAGAGGCTCATGCAGAGGATGGTGTTGGCGTTCCAGAACGGCTTGGCTTCGCTGAAGATAATGCCCGGGAAGGGGACGCCGTAGGCGTTGTCGATCAGCAATGGGATTCCCTTGTCGCGGGCGATCTGATCGAGGTGTTCGATCTCTTCGTCGGTCAGCACGTTGCCGGTGGGATTGGTCGGGCGGGAGACACAGATCACCCCGATGTCGTCACCCACCTGCAGGCTCTCGAAATCCACGTGGTATTTGAACTGGCCATCGGGCAGCTTCTCGATGGTGGGCTTGTAGGCCACGAAGTAGTCGTCGGCCAGCGCCGAGTCGGCATAGCCGATGTATTCGGGAGCGAGCGGGAACAGCACCTTCTTCTTGCGGCCATCGGCAAATTCACCGGCCAGCAGGTTGAACAGGTAGAAGAAGGCATTCTGGCTGCCGTTGGTCAGGGCGATATTGCGGGCCGAGATATCCCAGCCCAGCTCTTTGCTGAGCAGGGCGGCCAGCGCCTTGGTGAACCTGTCTTTGCCCTGGGGGCCGTCGTAGTTGGCCATCGCTTTGACCAGCTCGCCGTTGTCGAGCAGGCTCTTGGCTTCCGCCTGAAAGCGTTCCAGCATGGCGGGGATGGGGGCCGGATTGCCGCCACCCAGCATGATGGCGTCCGGATTGGTCAGCCCCTGATTGAGGTCATCCATGAGTTGGGTAATACCGGCGTGGCGAGTGAACTTCTCGCCGAACAAGGAAAATTCCATTCGGTGACAGATCCAGAGTCAGTTACGAAGATGTAGCACCATAGCTCAGTTTAAAAGCGGGTGTCGATCAAAAAGATGGGACGTTCCACGTGGAACATGGCGCAAAAATCAAGCGTGGTTAAAAGCACCAACTGTTGGTTTAAAAATGACCGAGCGGGATGCATTTTGCGACTCAATTTGGTATCGAGATATAGTTAATTTAAACAAAATCATCACGTTATGAATTGCGTGAGGATTGGCACAACTATTGGAATAGCTATCTGGTCATCTCAACCATACCGGAGCAAACCAGATGAAAAGCCTGATCGCTACCCTGATTGTGAGTGCCCTGAGCCTGAACGTGATGACCAACGAAAACCCGCGGCCCGAGCTGGAGAGTACCCAGTTGGAGCAGGATGTGCAGAGCGAGTTGCAACAAGCATCCCATGCCGTGGTGCAGGATGCGCTGCACAATCTCAAGCCGCTGGCGCTGGATACCCTGGTGGTGGAGGCGAGTCAGGCTGTGGCGACTCACCCCGAGAGCTGAGGTAGCGCAGGGGGGTCTGTCCCGTATGTTGTTTGAAGAAGCTGATAAAGGCACTGTCGCTGGAGAACTCCAGCGCAGCGGCAATCCGGCTGATGGGCTCGCTTTCTGCCAGCAGCTCCATGGCGCGCAACAGCCGCCACTGCTGACGCCACGCCTGATAGCTCATGCCGGTCTCCCGCATGAATATGCGGCCAATGGTCTTGTCACTGGCACCCACCCGTTCGGCCAGCCGGTTGAGCCGATCGGGCAGGGCATCCCCCCGTTTCAACTGCTGTAGCCAGTCGCCCAGTCTGGGATCGGTCGGCAGCGGCAACTGCCACGACTCCCGCGGCGCCTGCCCCAACTCCTCCATAAACAGTGCCACCGTCCGTTGTTGCTGCTCTTGCGGTTTGTCCCACGGCCAGAGCGCCATCCGTTCGATCAGTTCGTGCAGCAGCGGATTGACCGCCAGCACTTCGACCGTGCCGGGCAACTCGGGGTGCGGCTGGAAGTAGAGAGAGCGGTAGGCCACCACACCGCGCATCAAGATCCGGTGTTCGGTGCCAGCAGGCAGCCAGGCGGCGCGGGTGGGCGGCAGCAGGCAGACCCGACCTTCCAGTTCCATAGTCATGCAGCCGGATTGGGCGAACAGCAGCTGATGACGCTGATGTTGATGCAGGCCCGAGTCGTGCCAGCCAAGGGCGGAGGCAATGCCGATCACGCAGCCGGTCAGCTGGTCGGGGTCAAAAGGGTGATCGGGAAGAATAAAGGCCATATGTCCGATTTTTGATGTTTATAGTCCTGCTTATTGTAATCAGACAATCGGCATCTCTCTAGAATGGCGACCTCTTGTGAAGGAGGTTTGTCATGAACAACAAGTTGCCACCGCTCTGGCTGGTGGTGGGATTGATGATGTTTCCCCAAATTGTGGAGACCATCTACAGCCCGGTCCTGACCCACATCGCTACCCAGTTTCGGGTGAGCGAGGGGCAGGCATCCCAGACCCTGTCGGTCTATTTTCTGGCGTTTGCGGTGGGCGTGGTCTGCTGGGGGCGGCTCTGCGATCTGATCGGGCGGCGTCCCGCCATGCTGGCGGGTCTGCTCACCTATGGCGTCGGCACCTTGCTGGCGCTGCTGGCCAACCAGTTTGAAACCCTGCTGCTGGCCCGGGTCATCTCGGCCTTTGGTGCCGCCGTGGGATCTGTGGTGACCCAGACCATGCTGCGCGATAGCTATCAGGGTAGCGATCTGGCGCGGGTCTTCTCGATGATGGGCATTGCGCTCTCACTCAGTCCGGTGCTGGGGTTTCTCAGTGGCGGCCAGCTGGCGAGCGGGTTCGGCTATCTCGGGGTGTTCAGCGGTCTGCTGGTACTGGCAGTGGGTTTGCTGCTGGTGACCTACTGGCAGTTGCCGGAAACCCGTCCGGCCACCAGCCAGCGAGTCGCGCTCTGGCCGCTGGCGTGTCGGATGATAAAGGATGGCGGACTCTGGCGCAGTGCCATGCTGGTCGCCCTGTTCAACACTATGCTGTTTGGCTACTACAGTCTGGCCCCCTTCCTGTTTGCCGGATTGGGATTGAGCACCGGCGAGTTTGGCTATTCGGGGATCTTGCTGGCGCTGGCGACTCTGCTCGGCAGCCTGCTCAACAAGCATCTGCTGGGGAGGGGGTGGCTGCCGTCATCTCTGGTCAGATTGGCTTGCGCTCTGGCGCTGGTTGCCGGGCTGCTGGTATGGGCGACTCAGGCCAGCCTCTGGTTCCTGTTGCCCATGATGGGTGTAGTCATCGCTTTTGGGCTGGCGATCCCCAATGTGCTGAGTCAGGCGCTGCTGGCCTATCGCGAGGTGGCAGGCAGCGCTGGCGCCCTGTTCGGGCTTGGCTACTACCTGCTGCTCAGTCTGGGGTTGGCGGTAGCGGCCGGATTGCAGGATCTCGGCCTGTTGCTGAGTGGCTGCGGTCTATTGGTGCTGATTTGCAGTGGGTGTCGTTCCACGTGAAACATCAGTTGCCGATAAAGCGGTAGCCGATACCTGATTCGGTCTCGATAAGCGTCGGTTGCTGGGGGTTATCCCCCAGCTTTTTGCGCAGACTGGCGATGACGATGCGCAGGTAGTGGGTGTCTTCCTTGTGGCTCGGCCCCCAGATGTCGTTGAGCAGCTGGGTCTGCATCACCAGCTTGCCGGGGTGGCACACCAGCGCCTGCAACAGGGCGAACTCCTTGCGGGAGAGGGGGATTTCTTCTTCCTTCATGGTCACCTTGTGGCTGCTGATATCCAGCGTCAGGCCGCATTGGGGGAAGTGGCGCCGCTCGCCGCTGCTGACGCCAGCCCGTTGGCGCAAGAGCACACGGATGCGGGCCATCATCTCGCCGATGCCGAACGGCTTGCTCATGTAGTCGTTGGCGCCGGCATCCAGCAGCCGCACCTTCTCCTGCTCCGAATCGCGAGCCGACAGCACCAGCACCGGATTGGGGTGATGCTCGCGAATGGCCTGCAACACCTGAATGCCATCGCCATCCGGCAGACCGAGATCGAGGATCACCAGATCGGGGTTGAGGTGGCGATACTGCTCCAGCCCTTCATTGACCCCCACCGCCTCACTCACCTGATGCCCTTCGGCAATCAGGCTGATCCGCAGAAAGCGACGGATCGCCGCTTCATCATCTATGACCAGAATGTGCGCCATCGAACCTCCAGAGGCGAATGGTGGGAGGGGCTGAGTGACCCGATCTGGCGGTCAACCATCAGACCTCCGGTGAATTGAGGGCGAGCGGCAGGGAGATGCGCATGCAGGTGCCGTTGCCATTGGGGCCGGAGAAGGCCCAAATCTTGCCGCCGTGGGCCTCTATCATAGCGCGGGAAATGGCGAGGCCAAGCCCGGTGCCACGGCTACCGCAATCGCCAACCGGCTGGGTGTAGAAGAGGTTGAAGATCTTTTCCCGATCCGACTCGGCGATACCGACCCCGATATCGATGATATCGATGATGAGGTCGGGTTCGGCCACCATCACCTTGAACTCGATGGGGGTGCCTGCCGGCGAGTAGCGGGAGGCGTTGTCGAGGATGTTGACCAGCACCTGCTCGATCAGGGCGCCGTGCACATAGAGCTGGGGCACATGCTGATCGAAATGGACCAGCAGCTTGTGCTGGCGCCAGGAGGAGTCGAGCCGCTTGCGGGCGCTCTCCACCAGATCTGCCAGATCGACCCAGTCTCGTTTCAGCTGGAAGTCGGGGGAGCCGATGCGGGTCATATCCAGCAGATTCTGCACATAGCTGTGGAGGCGGCGCGCCTCCTCCTGCACCGAGTGGAGCAGTTCGTCACGGTCTTCGGCGGGGATCCGGTCACCATATTCCAGCAGGGTGCTGCCGGCACCCATGATGGTGGCCAGCGGCGTTTTCAAATCGTGGGAGACCGAGGAGAGCAGGGCCGCGCGCATCCGGTCGGTCTCCGCCTGCAACTGGCTGTCGGCCAGCCGCTCGTTGAGGTCGATCCGCGCCAGCGCGGCGCGAATGTCGGTGAGCAGCGCTTGCAGCTGATGCTCGGCAGAGGAGGAAAGCGGATTGGCCAGCGTTATGCCGATCACCAGATCATCGCTGAGGTGGTGATACTGGGCCTCAGCGGCATTGAGGGTGGCGGTGTGGGCCCCGGCGCTCTGCTTCTGGGCCAGACACCAGTCGATGGCCGCCTTGTCGGTCTGGCCGGGCCTGTGCTTCTCGTTGCCGAGCCTGTCGTTGAACTCCTTGTCGATCACCACGGTCGGCTGGCCGAGCGCCAGCGAAATGGCCTGGGCACCTTGTCTCAAAACCTCCTCCGGGCTGCTGGCGGTGGCCAGCCCCTGACTGAGGGAGAGCAGGGCATTGCCCAGCTGCTGGGTCTCGCGCAGACCGATCAGCTGTTGCCGCTGGCGGGAGGCGAGCCGTCCCGCCGTCATGCCGACGATAAGCAGCACAAACAGGGTGAGCAGATCGCTGTGGTTGGCGACGCTCAGGGAGAAGTAGGGGGCGGTGAAGAGCAGATTGTGGGCGATAAAGCCCAGCACAGCCGCCAGCGTGGCGGGTACCAGACTGGTGGTGAGGGCCGTCGCCAGCACCCCCAGCACGAAGATGAGCGGTAACGCTGCGGGGGGCAGCCAGTAGGAGAGCCCCCAGGCGGCGGCCGAGGTGATCCCCATGATGGTCAACGCCAGCAGGCTGTGGTGAATATCCTTCGGGGTCGGGACGCGCATCCCCACTTCGGGCTTCTGCTTCTCGGTATCGACCAGCGTGATTTCGAGCCCCTGTGCCTGCTTGAGCAGGTGCTGCACCAGCGAGCGGCGCCACGGTGCCTTGTGGGGTTTGCCGAGCAGCAGCTGGGAGACCTGCTGCTGTTCGGCGGTCTCCAGCAGGGTGTTGGCGACCGCCGGGCTGGATAGCGTCAGCACCTTGGCGCCGAGGTGGGAGGCGAGCGCCAGCGCCTGCTCCACATCGGCCGAGCGGCGGCCATTGCTGTCGACATGCACCACCAGCCACGGGAGCTGACGGCGCTGGGCAAAGCGGTGGCCGTAGCGCACCAGCGCCGAGCCGTGCAGGTCACCGAGGCAAACCATCAGCTTGCCCCGCAGCGGCAAGGTGCTCTTGCCTGCTGCCTGCCATTGCAGTTGCAGATCGCCCTCCACATGGCTGGCGGCAGTCTGCATCGCCAGCTCCCGCAATGCGGTGAGATTGTTGAGGGAGAAGAAGGATTGCAGGGCAGCCTTGGCCTGATGGGGCACATAGACCTTGCCCTCCTTGAGTCGGCCGAGCAGCTCCTTGGGGGGCAGGTCGATCAGCACCAGACTGTCGGCTTCCAGCAGCACCTGATCGGGCAGAGTCTCTTTCACCCTGACCCCGGTCAGCTGCCACACCAGATCGTTGAGACTCTCCAGATGCTGCACGTTGAGGGTGGTGTAGACGTCAATCCCGGCGTTGAGCAGCTCCTCCACATCCTGCCAGCGCTTCTCGTGGCGGCTGCCAGGGGCGTTGCTGTGGGCCAGTTCGTCCACCACGGCGATGGCCGGCTTGCGCGCCAGCAGGCCGTCGAGGTCCATCTCCTCCAGCCGCTGCTGACGGTGCATGTGGATCTTGCGCGGCATGATGGCGAGTTTGTCGAGCAGGGCCAGCGTCTCCTGACGGCCGTGGGTCTCCACCACGCCGATCAGGATGTCGACCCCCTCCTTGGCCTGTTCCCGCACCGCCTGCAGCATGGCGTAGGTCTTGCCGACGCCGGGAGCGGCGCCGAGAAACACCTTCAGCTTGCCCTTGTGCTCCTGTTCCAGGCTCGCCAGCAGGGCGTCGGCCCTTACCTCATCACGCATCCCCATGCTCCAGTATCAGACTCGCCAGCAGGGCGTCAGCGCTTGCTACATCAGCCATTGTTATCCCTATCGAGCCAACCGCCCGTTGCGAAAATCGAGGTCATCACCAAACCGGAACGGGCGCCATCAGGCGCCCTTTTTATGATCCAGTTGCAGATTCAGCTGGAGAATGTTGACCACCTGCGGGCCAAGGATACCAGCTTGTGTGGCCGACTTGACCTGCTCCGTCAGTTGGGCGGGATCCAGTCCACGTTCTTTGGCGACGCGGTCGACCTGAGCCAGCACCGCATCCAGCGGCAGGTGGGGATCGAGGCCGGAGGCGGAGCGGGTCAGCATGGCGGGGGAGCTGGTTCCAGGCTGAGCCTTGGCTGCCTGTTCGGCAAACTCTGCCCGCAGTGGCGAGCTCATCCCCAGATTGCTGGCGCTGCCGCCTATGGTGTTGAAGTCGCTGGCGGAGGGACGGGGATGGAAATAGTCAGCCCGCTCGAATTTCTGCCCCAGCAGGGCGCTGCCGATGAGTTGCTGCTTGCTGTCGGTCAGCTGGCTGCCGTTGGCCTGCCAGGGGAACAGCAGTTGGGCCAGCCCGGTCACCGCCAGCGGATAACCCACGCCCAGCAGCAGGGTCAGGGTCAACAGGGTTCTGATTGCTATCATGATTCTCTTGCTCCAAAAGGATGGCTGGGGATGCGGGTCTGACCCGCATCCCGGTTATGTCGTTACACCAGACCCAGGCCGGTAATGACCAGATCGATCAGCTTGATGCCAATGAAAGGCACCAGCAGACCACCGACCCCGTAGATCAACAGGTTGCGGCGCAGCAGACTGGCGGCCGAGCCTTTCAGGTCGACACCACGCAGTGCCAGCGGCACCAGCGCCACAATGATCAGGGCGTTGAAGATGATGGCCGACAGGATGGCGCTTTGCGGGCTGCCCAGCTGCATCAGGTTCAGTGCCCCCAGTTGCGGGTAGGCGGCGATGAACAGGGCTGGCAGGATGGCGAAGTACTTGGCCACGTCGTTGGCGATGGAGAAGGTGGTCAGGGCGCCACGGGTCACCAGCAGCTGTTTGCCGACCAGCACCACATCCAGCAGCTTGGTGGGGTTGGAGTCGAGATCCACCAGATTGCCCGCCTCCTTGGCGGCCTGGGTACCCTCGTTCATGGCCAGCCCCACGTCAGCCTGCGCCAGTGCGGGCGCATCGTTGGCGCCATCACCGCACATGGCGACCAGACGGCCATCGGCCTGCTCCTGCCGGATATAGGCGAGCTTCTTCTCCGGCGTCGCTTCGGCGATGAAGTCATCCACCCCGGCTTCGGCGGCGATGGCGGCGGCTGTTTTCGGGTTGTCACCGGTGATCATCACGGTGCGGATCCCCATGTGGCGCAGGATCTGGAAGCGAGCCTTGATACCGGGCTTGATGATGTCCTTGAGGTAGACCACCCCCAACAGTTTCTCCTGAGTGCAGACCAGCAGCGGAGTCCCACCCTGACGGGCGATGCTGTCGACTGACTTGAGCACCAGCTCAGGCACCGCCTTGCGGTCGAGGCTGAGGTAGTTCAACACGGCATCCACTGCCCCCTTGCGATATTGATGACCGTTGCGATCCAGTCCGCTCAGGCGAGTCTCGGCGCTGAAGGGGATCACCTTGTCGCTCTCCAGCTGGCTAGGCTTGGCCATGCTCTTGCTGGCCAGAGTCAGGATGGATTTGCCCTCCGGGGTGTTGTCACCCAGCGAGGCCAGCATGGCCGCTTGTGCCAGCAGGGCAGGGTCGACGCCGGGGGCCGGGATCAACTCGTCGGCCATCCGGTTGCCGAAGGTGATGGTGCCGGTCTTGTCCAACAGCAGGGTGCGCACGTCACCGGCCGCTTCCACGGCACGGCCAGACTTGGCGATGACGTTCAGCTTCACCAGTCGATCCATACCGGCAATGCCGATGGCGGAGAGCAGGCCGCCGATGGTGGTCGGGATCAGGGTAATGAAGAGAGCGATCAGGTACAGACGCGGTACCTGGGTGCCGTTGTAGTCGAGGAACCAGGGCAGGGTGGCGACCACCAGCAGGAAGATCAGGGTCAGACCCACCAACAGGGCATCCAGCGCCATCTCGTTGGGGGTCTTCTGGCGCTTGGCCCCTTCCACCAGTGCGATCATCCGATCCAGCGTGCTCTCGCCCGGATTGTTGCTGACGCGCACCCAGATCTCGTCGGAGACGACCGTCGTGTTGCCGGTCACGCCGCTGCGGTCGGTACCTGACTCGCGGATGACGGGGGCGGATTCACCGGTGATGGCCGCCTCGTTGACCGAGGCGATGCCGGCGATTACTTCACCGTCGGCCGGGATCATCTCGCCGCTGCGTACCAGCACCAGATCCCCCTTCATCAGGCTGGTGGCGGGTACCCATTCGCCCTGACCATCTTTGGCATTCGCCACCCGGCGGGCCTTGAGCTGGCTCATGCCCGCTTTCAGGCTATCGGCACGGGCCTTGCCGCGTCCCTCGGCCAGAGTTTCTGCGAAGTTGGCAAACCAGAGGGTCAGCCAGAGCCAGGCGGTCAGCTGCCAGGCCAGTGAGGGAGCGACGCCGGAGAAAGGCTGCCCCAGCAGGGACTCCACGGTCGCCATGACTGCGGCCAGCCAGAGGGTGAACAGGATGGGGCTGCCAAACAGCGCCTTGGGATTGAAGCGATAGAGGGCCTCAACCATTGCCTGGATGATCTGTGATTTCTGTTTTTTGCCCTTCACCAACATGGTGTCGGTGTTCATTGCAGTGGACTTGCTCATTGGAAAGCTCCCAGCATCAGATAGTTGGCCATTGGCATCCGGATGGTGATCGACAGGGTCAGGTTCATCAGAGAGCCCCTCCGATCAGGCTCAGATGTTCGGCCACCGGGCCCAGTGCCAGCACCGGCAGGAAGGAGAGGCCACCTATCAGCAGGACGGTGATGATCAGCAGGGTAACGAACAGCGGGCCGCTGATGGGGAAGTCCCCTTCGCTCGTCTCCTGACGGGGCGCACGGGCCAGCTGACCGGCGATGGCCAGTACCGGAATGATGTAGCCGAAGCGACCGAGCAGCATGGCCAGACCGATGGCGATGCACTGCCAGTTGTCACCGGCGGCAAAACCGGCGAAGGCGGAGCCGTTGTTGCCGGCAGCCGAGGCGTAGGCATAGATAAGGCGTGACAGACCGTGCGGGCCATTATGGCCGATGATGGTGCTGGCATCCGGCATCAGCAGGGTGACACCACCGATCACCAAAACCCCCACCGGCATGACCAGCATGCTGGCGACCACCCACTTCATCTCGGTGATGCCGAGGCGTTTTCCCAGATAGGTCGGGGTACGTCCCACCATCAGTCCACACAGGAACACGGTCAGCAGCACGAACAGCATCATGCCGTAGATACCGGAGCCGACCCCGCCGAAGATGACCTCGCCCAGCAGCATGTTGATCATGCCCACCATGCCACCGAGCGGAGTAAAGCTGTCGTGCATGGCGTTGACGGCACCGTTGGAGGCGGCAGTAGTCGCCACTTCCCAGATGCTGGAGAGCACAGGGCCGAAGCGGCTCTCCTTGCCTTCCCAGTTGCCAGTCATGTTGCTGGCGTCAGTGGTGAGGTGGGCGAGGGCGGGATCCGGTTTCAGCTCCTGGGAGAGGGAGACGAAGAGCCCCAGCACCAGCATGAGGGTCATGGCACCGAGAATGGCGCGGCTGTGGGCCATGTCTTTCACATAGCGGCCCAGAGTAAAGACCATGGCGGCAGCGATGGTGAGCAGGGCGACCATCTCCAGCCAGTTGGAGAGGGCCGTCGGGTTCTCGAACGGATGTGCCGAGTTGATGCCGAAGAAGCCGCCGCCGTTGGAGCCGAGCTGCTTGATGGCAATTTGCGAAGCAGCCGGGCCGAGGGGCAGCAGTTGCTCTTGACCCTCCACACCGTGGAACGGCAGATAAGCGGAGAGGCTTTGCGGCACCCCTTGCCACACCAGCACCAGCGCCATGATCAGCGCGATGGGCAGCAGCACATAGAGGCAGAAACGCACCAGATCCTGCCAGAAGTTGCCAAGGTTGATGGTCTGCTGGCGGGCGATACCGCGGAACAGGGCAATGGCGACGGCTGCGCCCGTCCCTGCGGAGACGAAGTTCTGGGTGGTCAGGCCTACCATCTGGCTGAAGTAGGAGAGGCTGGCCTCACCGGAATAGGCTTGCCAGTTGGTGTTGGTCATAAAGCTGACCGCGGTGTTGAAGGCGAGTTGCCAGCTTAGACCCGGCAGTTGTTGCGGGTTGAGGGGCAGCAACCCCTGCGCCATCAGGATCAGGAACAGCAGACCGAAGCCGGCGCCGTTGAAGGCCAGCAAGCTGAGGGCGTAGGACTTCCAGTCCTGCTCCCGTCCATCGGTGCCACAGCAAGCCAGTGTGGCGCGCTCGACCGGTGCCAACCAGCGGACTTTGCCTTCAAATACCCGATAGATGTAGTTGCCCAGCAGCGGTGCCGGTAGCAGAACCAGCAGCACGAAGGCCACCGGATAGATTATTTCTTGCCACATGTTCTAGTTCCTCACTCGTGGTCACGGTGCGTCAGGGCACGCATTGGATTGCTCACGAGGCTCGGCAGTTTGCTGGCCACCGGGTAGATAATTTCTTGCTGCATATAGGTAGTCCCTCACTCGTGACTGCGCGTGAGTGCGCGCATCAGATAGGCCATCAAGGCGAGGACGAGCAGCAGATATAGCCAATTCATATCGACTCCATTGAGATAATTAGCTGCGAGAGCCGATGCAAGACCATATCGACTCTGTTGGTGTCATTGACGCTGAAAAGGGTATGTAAAACAGGCGTAAAGGCGCCATAAAGCGCCATGTGGCAGGCGTAAAATCGGCGTAAAGAACGACGGATTTGCGAGATAAATGGCGAGGAGTGATCAAAAAACCCGGCCTGAGCCGGGTTTGGATGAAGGGATTACATGGCTGTAGAAGCCGGCTGCTCGTGACAGGCCAACTTCATCAGCCCTTAGCGCATAGTGACGAACTCTTCCTCGCTGGTGGGGTGAGGCGTGGGAACGCAGTTGTTGAAGTTGGCCTGATAATGACAGGCCTGCTTCAAACGTGCTTATCGCATTGTCACGAACTCTTCAGCACTGGTCGGATGGATAGCCACGCAGTTGTCGAAGTCCGCCTTGGTGGCACCCATCTTCATGGCGACGCCGAAGCCTTGCAGGATCTCGTCCATCGCAAAGCCGATACCATGCAGACCGACCACCTTCTCTTCCGGGCCGACACAAACCAGCTTCATCCGGGTGGGCTGGCGATGCTGGGTCAGTGCCGAGTACATGGCGGTGAACTGGCTGCGGTAGACCTTCACCTGGTCCTCGCCGTATTCGGCGATGGCTTCAGGTTCGGTCAGGCCTATGGTGCCGATGGGCGGGTGGCTGAACACCACGGTCGGCACCAGATCGTAGTTGAGGTGCTCGTTGGGCTTGTTGTTGAACAGCCGCTCGGAGAGGCGACGGCCCGCAGCGACGGCCACCGGGGTGAGCTGGATGCGACCCGTGTTGTCACCCACTGCATAGATGTTGGCGACGGCGGTGCTCTGGAACTTGTCGGTCGGGATAAAGCCCTTCTCGTCCAGCGCGATGCCTGCGGCGGCCAGATTGAGGTTGTCGGTAGCCGGTACCCGGCCGATGGCCCAGATCAGGCAATCAACGGTGAGGTGGCGACCATCTTCCAGTTGCAGGGTCAGGCTGTTGTCAGCGTTCTTGAGCACGGCTTTGGGAATGGCGTGGGTGTGCAGCTTTGGGCCTTCCTGCGCCATGATTTCGACCAATGTCTCGTGGATCATGGGGTCGAAGTTGCGCAGCGGCGCGTGCTTGCGCACCACCAGATGGGTCTCGGAGCCGAGCGCCTGCATCACCCCTGCGATCTCGACTGCGATGTAGCCCGCACCCACTACGGCAACCCGCTTGGGTTGGCTTTGCAGGTCAAAGAAACCGTCGGAGTCGATACCCAGCTCGGCTCCCGGGATCGCCGGAATTTCCGGGCGGCCACCGGTGGCGATCAGGATGTGATCGGCCGTGTAATGCTCGCCATTGACCTCGATGGTGTTGCTGCTGACGAAGCGGGCGAAGCCCTTGATGACGGTGATCTGGTTCTTGCCCAGCACGTTCTGATAGGACTGGTGAATGCGGCCGATGTAGGCCTGGCGGGACTCGACCAGCTTGGCCCAGTTGAAGTGGTTTAGAGTGGTGTCAAAGCCGTAGTCGGCGCCATATTTCAGGGCATCGGCGATCTGGCCGGCATACCACATGGCCTTCTTCGGTACGCAGCCTACGTTGACGCAGGTTCCACCCAACTCTTTGGCTTCAATCAGGGCAACTTTCTTACCGTACATGGCAGCCCGGTTGGCAGAAGCAATACCGCCGCTGCCGCCGCCGATGGCGATATAGTCAAAATGCTGTGCCATTGCGAGGTTCTCCGCTCATTAAGAATGCAATCACAGCATGATGGGGATAAAGCGGCTGGCTCACAAGAGCCAGCGCTCAGTTATGTTGGATCGGCAGGCGAATATGGAACTGGGCGCCCTGGCCCGGTTCGCTGGCACAGCTGATACGGCCTTTCAGCAGTTGCACCACCAGGTTGTAGATGATGTGTGTGCCCAGACCGCTGCCGCCCTGACCCCGCTTGGAGGTGACGAAGGGATCGAAGATGCGCGGCAAGATTTCTGGCGGGATGCCGCGGCCGTTGTCCGAATAGTCGATAAACAGCTCCTCTCCCTGCTGTTCCACCTTGATGGTGATCTTCTTCGGTTTGTCCCAGTTGTCGAACCCGTGGTTGATGGAGTTGAGGATCAGGTTCGAGTAGATCTGGGTAAAGCTGCCCGGGAAGGAGAAGATAGACAGCTTGGGATCGCACTGGATATCCACTTCGCACTGGCTCTTCTTCAATTTGTGGCCAAGCGAGACCACTACCTGATGGAGATTGTCGGCGAGGCTGAAGTTGTAGCGCGCTTCCGATGACTGGTCGACAGCCACCTGTTTGAAGCTGGCGATCAGCTCGGAGGCGCGCCGCAGGTTGCTCTGCAGCAGCTGCATCGACTCGTCGAGGTTGACGGTGAACTCGTTGAGATAGGAGCGCGACAGCTGCTTGGAGTCGATATGGGACTTGAAGTCGGCGACCCGCTCCTGCAGGTAGGAGGAGGCGGTCACGCTGATGCCGATCGGAGTGTTGATCTCGTGTGCCACCCCGGCCACCAGCGAGCCGAGGGAGGCCATCTTCTCCGACTCCACCAGGGTTTGCTGGGCCTGTTTCAGGTCGTCGTACGCCTTGCCGAGCTGGTTGTTGGCTTCGCTCAGGCTGCGGGTACGTTCTACCACCTTGCCTTCCAGCTGTTCGTTGAGCTGGATTATCTCCCGCTCGACCTTTTTCAGCTGGGTGATGTCGTAACCGAAGCCGATCTGGTACTTGAGGTTGGGGCCATCGTAGAAGGGTACGAAGGTCCATTGCAGTACCAGCTCATGGGCCTGCTGGTCATGCATGATGACCTCTTTGTCGGCCAGTGAACCTTCCGCCGCCAGAATATCGTTCAGCTCTTCCCGTTGCGCCGGGCTGACAAAGAGATCCAGCCAGTTGTGCTGCAACAGCTCCTGCTGGTGGTAGCCGGTCAGCAGTATGGCTGCCGGGTTGATGCTGGCGATGGTCAAGTCTGGTTCCATGCAGCAGATGACCATGTTGGCGGAGTTGATCAGGGTGGCGGAGAAGTCCCGCTCCTTTTGCAGCTGTTCCACCGCCTGATGGCGGGCAACCAGCTCGTCACGCAGTCGGGTACGCATCTGGTTGAGGGTGGAGACCAGGGTATCCAGCTCATCGGGTTTCTTGCGTGGCTGCGGGCGGCCTTCCAGCTCCAGCGCCATGTCGAGCCGATCGAGGTTGAACTTCTGGGCGTAGTTGGCGATGCGGTTGATGTGCCTGACCACCAGATAGTAAATGATGATCAGGATGCAAAATGAGACCACCAGGGTCTTGATGGTCTGGCTGACCATGATCAGCACCGATTTTTCGATGAGGCGCTGGTAGATCTGCTCGAGAGAGGCGGCAACGAACAGCTTGCCGACGATTTCACCCTGATAGGTGAGATTGAATTCGCGGGAGATATCATAGCTTTCCCGCTCGACCCCCTGGGTCAGCAGCGGGACTTCGGAGTTGCCGAGCATCTCCTTGACCATCACGAACTGCATGTTGGGCAGGTTCATGATCCCTTCAATTTGCACTTTGACCTGCTCTTCATCCAGGTTCCACAAGCTGGCGGCGATGGGTTGCAGGAACGAGGCCTCGATCTGGCCGATGCTGTCTTCGATGACGGCGACATCCTTGCGGTAATCCCACGCGAGTTGCAGCGCCGTAATGATCATCGCCAATACGGTACTGCAGACCAGAATGTAGGAGAGCAGGCGATATGAGAGTCCGTTGCGGCCTACGGCCCTGGCGGTCTTGGTGAAGAGTCCTGACATGGCGTCCTTGCGGTCTGGATGTGGTGTTTTTTAGTTTAACTGCTTCATGCACTTATGTCGTCTTTCCTGCGAAGCATAAAAAAGGCCCCGTATCGGGGCCTTTGCATGTGATTGATGATTAATGTCCGCCGTTTGCTTTGGGCGGAATGGTTTCATCGAATACCGGCAAGGGTTTGTGCTCGGAAGCCAGATAGGTGTAGATCACCGGCAGCACGAACAGGGTGAACAGGGTACCGATGGCAAGACCTGCCACGATGACGATACCGATGCTGAAACGCTGTGCCGCACCGGCGCCTGCGGCGTAGAGCAGCGGGATCAGACCGGCAATCATGGCGGCCGTGGTCATCAGGATCGGACGCAGACGCACCTTGGCGGCCTGCATAACGGCTTCCATCCGGTTCATGCCGCGCAGCAGCTGCTCTTCCTTAGCTACTTCACAGATCAGGATACCGTGCTTGGTAATCAGACCCACCAGGGTGATGAGGCCCACCTGGGAGTAGATGTTCATGGTCGCCATACCCCATGCCAGGGCAATCAAGGCCCCGCTGATGGCGAGCGGTACAGAGACCATGATGACCAGCGGGTCACGCACCGACTCGAACTGGATTGCCAGCACCAGGAAGATGATCGCCAGTGCCAGCGCGAAGGTGGCATAGAGCGCATTGCCTTCGGTGACGAACTGACGGGCTTCACCCATGAAGTCGTAACGATAGCCTTGCGGCAGCTTCTCGTCGGCGGTGGTCTGGAACCAGTTGATCGCATCACCCATGGCCACGCCCGGAGCCGGAACGGCGCCTATGGTGGCAGAGTTCAGCTGGTTGAAGTGGGGCAGGGCGCGGGGCTCGCCAACCACTTCAATGCTGATCAGGCTGCCGAGCGGGATCGACTTGCCGTCTGCGGCCCGCACGTAATAGCCCTTGATGGACTCCGGATTGAGACGGTATTTGCGCTCGACCTGCGGGATCACCTCGTAGGAGCGGCCATCCAGGTCGATACGGTTGACGTAACCGTCCGCCATCATGGTGCCCATGGTGATTCCGATATCCTGCATGGTGATGCCGTAGGCACCTGCCTTGTCCTTGTCGATGCGGATCTTCATGGTGGCGGAGTCGTAGTTCAGATCGAGATCCGAATAGACGAACTGACCGTTACTCTGCGCCGCTGCCAGAATTTCACCGGCCACCAGGAACAGGCTTTCGAAGCTGTTCGGGGTGGTGATGACGAACTGGATCGGCAGACCACTCGATGCACCCGGCAGTTCCGGGAACTGGAAGGTGGTGATGGCCATACCCGGGATGTCTTTCACCAGATTGGCGACCCGGTCCAGCACCTCTTTCTGGCTCGCTTCACGCTGGCTCCAGGGCACCATGGAGGCGATACCGAACGCCTGGTTGGCGTTGAACACCCCTGAGAAGACCTGGGAGAAGGCGATCTCGGGCTGGTCGTCCAGGATCTTGTTCACATCCGCCATGGTGTTTTCGATGTAGTCCAGGTTGGCGTTGGACGGTGCGGTACCCAGCACGGCCATTACCCCCTTGTCCTCTGACGGTGCCAGTTCGCTCGGGATGAACTTGAACAGCAGCGGCAGGCTGGCGAAGACGATGACGGCGAACACCACGATGACGGGGCGCTTTTTCATCACGGCGTGCAGCATGCTGTCGTAGCGATCGGTCATCCGCTCCAGCAGGTGGTGGACCGTGCTCTCGAATTTGCCCGGCTTCTCGTTGGCCTTGAGCATCTTGGAACACATCATCGGGGACAGAGTCAGGGCGATGATGCCCGAGACGAACACGGCGCCAGCCAGCGTCAGGGCAAACTCCTTGAATAGGGAGCCTGTGATACCCCCCATCAGGGCGATAGGCGCGTATACCGCCGCCAGGGTAACCGTCATGGCGATAACCGGTACCGCGATCTCGCGGGTACCGATAATGGCTGCCCGGAACGGTTCTTCCCCCTCCTTGATATGGCGGTCGACGTTCTCCAGCACCACGATGGCGTCATCCACCACCAGACCGATCGCCAGCACCATCGCCAGCAGGGTCATCAGGTTTATCGAGAAGCCGAACATATCCATCATCATCACCACGCCGATGAGACTTAGCGGAATGGTGATGATCGGGATGATGACCGCGCGGAACGAACCGAGGAACAGGGTGATGACCACCAGAACGATGGCGGCTGCCTCCAGGATGGTCTTGATAACCTCGTGGATGGACTCGTTGATCGCCACGGTGGAGTCATACATCACGTTGAGACGCATGGTGCTCGGCATATTGCGCTCAAGGCTCGGCAGCAACGCCAGCACATCGTGGGCGATGTTGATGGGGTTGGCTGTCGGCGCGGCGTTGACCGCCATGACCACTGCTTCGCGGCCATTGGCGCTGGCTCGATAGATGTCGTGGCTCTTCTCGAGGGTCACCTTGGCAATGTCGGAAAGGCGGATCACCTTGCCGTCACGGGTAGCAACGACCAGACGCTTCAGCTCGTCGACATCCTTGACCTGGGTTTCGGCGTTGCCGTTGAACAGGGTGAAGTAACCGGTCGCCTGACCTGTCGCGGACTGATAGTTGTTGCTGTTGAGCACCGTCATCACGTCACTGGCAGTCAGGTTGAAGGCCGCCATCTTGGCCGGATCCAGCCATACCCGCAGGGCAAACTCGACACCACCGTAGAGATCAACCTTGGAGACCCCGCCCACGGTAAAGAGCTGCGGCTTGATAACCCGCTCCAGATAGTCGGTGATCTGGCTGGAATTGAGCTCCGGGCTGGTAAAGCCGAGGTAGAGCACCGCCGTGGTTGAACCGGTGGAGGAGGTGACCGACGGGTCTTCCGCCTCTTTCGGCAACTGGGAGCGCACCGAGTTCACCTTCGCCAGGATGTCGGACAGCGCGGCGTTGGGGTCGGTGTTGAGCTTCATGTACGCAGTGATGGTGGAGCTACCCAGCTGGCTGGAGGAGGTCATGAAGTCGATGTTGTCGGCTTGCGCGACCGCCTGTTCCAGCGGCTGGGTGATGAACCCCTGGATCAGATCAGAACTGGCGCCATAGTAGCCAGTGCTGACGGTGATCACCGTGTTGGTCACCTCGGGGTATTCCCGTACCTGCATCTTGAAGATGGCCTGAAAGCCCAGCAAGGCGATCAGGAAGCTGAGCGAGATCGCCAGCACAGGCCGTTTTATAAATATGTCAGTAAATCGCATCGCAGATCTCCGCGCTTACAGCATCGGGGTTTGTGCCGGAACGGCCAGGGCATCGTTCTCGACCACATGCACCTTGGTGTCGTTGCTCAGGCGAACCTGACCCGACAGTACGATCTGGTCACCGGCCTGGATGCCGGAGAGCACATGCACATCGTTGCCACGGCGCTCACCCGCCTTGACCACAACCTGCTTGGCTCGCAGCACTTTCACCTTGTTACCCTCTTTGTCGGTCTCTTCGCCCTCTTTGAGCACGTAGACGTTTTGACCGTAAAGGGTGAAGGAGATAGCGCTCTGCGGGATCACAATCTGATCTTTCACCGTCGGCAGAATGATGCTGGCGCGGGCGAACATACCGGAACGGAGCTGACCGTCGTTGTTCGGAATGTCTGCCTGTACCTGGATCAGGCCGCTCTGGAAGTTGACCGCAGGTTCGATGGCGGTGATGTGACCATCAAACTGGGTTTGCGGATAGGCATCCACATTGATCTTGATGGTCTGGCCCAGCTTGATTTTGGAGATATCGGTCTGGGGCACGGTGAAGCGCAGGCGCATCACGCTGGTATCTTCCAGGCGCACGATATCTGTGCCCGGCTGCAGATACTGACCGAGGAACACATTGCGCAGGCCGACCACGCCGCTAAAGGGCGCGCGCACTTCACGACGGGCAATGGTCGCCTTCAGACTCTCGATATCCGCTTCCAGCGAACGATAGGCCGCTTCGGCTTCATCCAGCTGCTCTTTGGAGATGGAGCTGGTCTTGTAGAGGTTCTGGAAACGATCGAACTTGGCTTTTGCCGCCGGTAGCTTGGCCTGGGAGGCGCGCAGATTGGCCCGCTCCACGGTGGAGTCCAGGCTCAGCAGCAGCTGGTCAGCCTTGACCGGTTTGCCCGACTCGAAGGTGATGGCGTCAATGGTACCTGCCAGTTCGGTGGAGAGGGTCACCCCCTGATTCGGCTCGATGAAGCCGATCGCTTCGATGGTCGGTACCCAATCCTGCGCCTTGGTCACCATGGCGGTGACGGGGAACTCGGGTTCCGGCCGGTTGGCCATATATTGGGCAATCATCTTCTGTTTGAACAAATTGAAGCCGATGACGCTGCCAAACAAGGCGATCGCTATCAGCAACATAATGGCCATCCACTTTTTCATGAACAGGCTCCTGAGGTGGAAAGATTGGGGGATAAAATGGCATTCCAGCTGGCCCGGATCGCGGTTTCCAACTGCGATTCGGTCAGCGTGATGTTGTGCACCCTGCACTGCAGGGCCAGATGCATGACACTGTCCAGACTCAACACCTGGAGTGCCCGTATCGGTAAATCAATAAACAATCCTTGTTCAACGCCCTGTTCAAAAAATCGGTCCAGAGGCTCCCAGGCGGCCAGAATGACAGGATTGGTTTCCAATTCTGCCCCTAGCGGAGAGCTCTCGTACTGCAATTTGCACCGGATAGCGTTGGGTTCGTTAACAAAAATGGCATGAATATTGAGCCATAATTGGCGAAATTGTTGAAATGAAACTTTATCGATTGCTACATCGGCCATGACCATGGGCACACACTGCAAGATAGTGTGCTGGTGCAGTTGCCGGATCAGATCATCCTTGTCGCCGAAGTAGCGATAGATGGTGCCTGTGGCAACATTGGCTTTCTTGGCGACTTCCGCAATCGACAGACCATGAAAACCCCGTTCACCCAGTACCTCATGGGCCGCGTTGAAGATGCTCTCTTTTTTATCCAGAATCATCAGTGTGACTTTCGATTGAATGAACGTTCATTCATTCTAGATGGGCATCAAATCAAGTCAAGGCAGCAAGGCGATTTGCGACTGCGATCTGCCCCTTTTCGGCTGTCAGCTGGGGAGTATTGGAAGAAAAGTGTGCAATGTGCTTGAAAAAACAACGAACAGTGTTTCGGTGACAGAAAAGTGTAGACAAACCAGCACCCATCATTAATAATGCGCCCCGTTCGACAGCGTAGCGCCCGTAGCTCAGCTGGATAGAGCGCTGCCCTCCGGAGGCAGAGGTCACAGGTTCGAATCCTGTCGGGCGCACCATCAAAAGTGCGTCGGTTAAACGGGCGTTGTTGTGGAACGAAAACAGCTGTGGTGGCTGTAGCTCAGTTGGTAGAGTCCCGGATTGTGATTCCGGTTGTCGTGGGTTCGAGCCCCATCAGCCACCCCATTTTACAGCTTGTCAGGTACGCGAAGGTGGCGGAATTGGTAGACGCGCTAGCTTCAGGTGTTAGTGCCCCCCGGGTGTGAGGGTTCGAGTCCCTCTCTTCGCACCATACTTGCTGTATGACGAGGATGACTATCAGGTCGTCTTTGTTTTTTTGAAGTAAACTATTTTGAAAGAAATAGCCTCGGTGATTAGCGCAGTCCGGTAGCGCATCTGGTTTGGGACCAGAGGGTCAAAGGTTCGAATCCTTTATCACCGACCACATTTAGAAAAACCTCGCTTCGGCGGGGTTTTTTGCTTTCTGGCCTCCGCTGGGCCAGTACTCTCTCCCTGTTACGTCTGTTTACACTCTATTTGGGCAGCGCGCCCCGCCTTTCGGTTATGCTTCAGCCTCGAGTCACTGACAACCGGATGTCATCGGCCCATTTCAGGCATTTTTCCATGAATAACAAAATTTCCTTTGCTTGCTCTCCCGCCCTGCTGGCTGCCTTGCTGCTGGGTGGCTGTACCATCAAGCCGCCATCCACCGATGTGATGATGGGCTCCATTGCTTCACAACCGCAGGAGGAGCGCTCTCTCTCCCCCTTGCTGACCAGCGGTGATTTTTGCGTTGCGGTGTCCCAACAGAAGGTGTTGGCACAACCTTGCAGCGGAAAAGACGATCAACTGTTCGAGTGGGATCTGGGTGAGTTGCGCCTGCAGGATCTCTGTTTGCAAGCAAAAAACGACAGCGAAGTGATGCTGGCACCCTGTGACGGTCAGGCGCAGTGGGAGTGGCAGAAAGACAGGCTTTTCAACAGCAAGGTCTCTCGCTGCCTCGATGTGGCCGGGCGACGCCATACCCCCGGCACGCCGCTGCGACTGGCTGAATGCTACGGCGGAGCGAACCAGAGCTTCAGCTGGCAGCGGCCCAATCCCTGGCTGGAAACCCTGAAAAAACAAAGCCTCACATGGTGAGGCTTTGTGGTCTCTATTCGGCGTTAGAGGCAGGATAATTTCTGGCTGGACTGAACGTCGCGGTGCTTGCTGCCGAGCGGGATCAGGCGGCAGACATCCTCACTACCCGCACCCTCCAGCGAATCGAGCCGGTTAATCAGCAGAGATTGAATGCCATGTAGTTGATTGGCTTGCTCCAGCGTTGCTATCAGCTGCCGTGAGTCTCTCTCATCTTCCACTTCCTCTTCATAAAAGAGGGGGGTGACACCGCGCAGAATCGTCATCTGGTTGAGTAACATGGGTTTGTTGGACAGTGCCCAGATTGGATTGTTCAGGTTGCTGCGAGAGATAGCGGTGACTGCATCTCCCTGTGAGGTCAGCACCGCGATACCACAGGATTGATCGTGACTGAACGCAGCCGTCATTGCTGCCAGTGCCATGCAGTGGCTGGATTGATCGCTGTGATGGGACGCTTTCTGCCAGCGTGGTTGAATCGGGTCTATTTCACGTTCTGCTCCGTGTGCGATGCGAGCCATGGCTTCCACTGCCTCGACCGGATAGAGACCCGCCGCCGATTCGGCTGACAGCATGACGGCATCAGTACCGTCTATCACCGCATTTGCGATATCCAGCACCTCGGCTCGGGTTGGCATTGGGCTACTGATCATGGACTCCATCATCTGGGTGGCCGTGATGACCGGTCGGCCGAGCTGATGGCAACGTTTGATCAGCTTCTTTTGTACGCCGGGCAGTCTGGCATCGCCAATCTCTACCCCCAGATCTCCACGTGCCACCATGACGATGTCTGCGGCGCGAATAACCTCGTCCATCGCCTCGACCGAGGCCACCACTTCCGCTCGTTCTACCTTGGCGACGATGGCGGCATGACTGCCTGCGGCCCGGATCAGCGTTCTGGCCTCAACAAGATCGGCAGCACAACGAGGGAAGGAGACGGCGATAAAGTCGGCCTCGATCTGGCTGGCGGTCAATATATCGGCTCTGTCTTTGTTGGTGAGTGCCGGGGCGCTGAGCCCTCCACCCAGTACATTGATCCCCTTGCGGTCGGAGAGGGGGCCACCGATCTGCACCCGGGTGAAGATACTGTTTCCTTCGATATGCAGGACCTCAAGCTGGATCCGGCCATCATCCAGCAGCAGGATGTTGCCGCTGCGTACGTCGTTGATCAGCTCCGGGTAGTCGAGGCCGACGCGATCCTGATCGCCCGGTTGGTCACCTGGAGCCGCATCAAGGATAAAAGAGGCGCCAGGGGTCAGGGTGATGCTCCCTGTGGCAAAGCGGGCAATACGGATTTTTGGGCCTTGCAGGTCGGCCAGTATCCCGATATGGAGCCCCAGCCGGGCGGCGGTCATGCGGATCAGGCTGGCGGTGGCAATATGTTGCTCACCGCTGCCATGGGAGAAGTTCAGGCGAAACACATTGGCGCCAGCCTCCATCAGTTTTTCCACCATGTCGGCCGTTGAGCTCGCAGGGCCCAGAGTGGCAATGATTTTGGTTTTACGCATCGGAAACATCCCTTCTCGGATTTGTCAATGAAAAAAGGGTGGTCAATTGACCACCCTTTGTCTGTTACAAGATCAATATTCGACCACTTTTTTGGCGTTCCATACCGTCAAGGCGAGCAGCATGGAGACCACGGATGCGCCGAGCCAGAAATACTGGGCACTGCTGAAGTCATAGTGAGTGACACCATCGACCACGCTGGTTTTGATCAGGGCGGCGGAGACCAGCTCCTGACAGGAGGCTGCGATGTAGGAGCAGAGGCCGATAAAGCCCTTCACGGCACCCACGGCCGTTTTTGGCATCAGGTCACAGGCTGTCAGGCCCGCCAGGAACACGACCAGTCCCCCTATGGCATAACCTATCAGCGCCAGCGCAACGGCATCCATCATGCGGCTCTGCGGGCCCCAGAACATCAGGCACATACCGGCAATGTTGGCCAACCCGTAGAGCAGGGTCGGGATGTGACGGTTGGCGTTGAACATCTTGTCAGAGATGATGCCCGCCAGAATGGCGCCGAGGAAACCGGCGATGGGGTAGGCAGACATGGCAAAACCCGCATCGATCAGGTTGTACCCTTTCTGCTCTTGCAGATAGAGCACGGCCCAGGAGCTCATGGCGTAGCGAGACATATACATGCAGGCACAGGCGGCAGCGATCAGCCATACGGTCGGCTGTTTGAGCACAAACAGCTGGGCGCGACGGATCTCGGCTGGCTCGACCTTCTTGGTGATCTCCGGTTGTTCGCCGAAGGCAACGGCAGGTTCCGGCAGGGCATAGGTCTGCGGGCGATCTTTCAGCACCAGATACATACAGAGCGCGGCAGCTAGAGAGGCAAGACCGGCACCGATAAAGCCCGCTTTCCAGCCGAAGAAGCTGACGACGCTGGCGGTCAGGATCCAGGAGATGCCTTCACCGATGTTGCGCGAGCCGCCCCAGATGGAATAGACGGAGCCCCGCTGCTTGGGGGAGAACCACTGGAAGATGGAGACGCAGGATGGTGCGGAACCGACCGACTGGAACCAGCCGTTCAGACCCCACATCAGTACCAGGAAGAAGGTCGCGGTATTCATGCCCATCAGGATGGTACAGATAGAGGAGAGACCGAGCGACACCGACATGAAACGGCCAATGTTGGCGTAGTCGGAGAGGAAGCCGTTCGAGAATTTGCCTACGGCATAGGTAAACAGGAAGGCGGAGCCAATGACCCCCAGCTCTTCCAGCGTCACTATGCCGGCATCCAGCATGGGTTTCTTGACCACGTTCAAACTCATTCGAACGACGTAGAACATGGCGTAGCCGAGTACCAGGCCGAGGAATACCTGCCATTGGTACTTGCGGTAAATCGAGCGGATTTTATCGGGCGAGGCATCCATGACCGGAAGGTCTGCTCGCGTTTTGAAAAAGTTGAACATATTGTTCTCCGTGTATGTTGGGCAGCAAGGTTTCAGGGGAAGCTCTGTTAGCTGGGGCCATCATATGAAAGGAGAAAACAGGCGGGCAAAATGGCCGAAATGAGTCAACCTTGACTCAACCGTGTGGGTTTCATGGGGCGAAAATGACTTCTTTTGACTGTCCCGGTAACGAGCGATGAATAACAATAGGCTCCTGTAACAGGGAGGTGAGTCAAAACTGGCTCACCCCTGATGAAATGATTTTTACACCTTGTGTTGAATATTGGATGTACCGCACATAATCCGATAATTGCCAGCGAGCCGACAGAGAGACCATGCCCATATTTTGCCGACAGCTCCCGTTTTTGCTGGTCGCGATCCTGCTGCCTTTTACCCCTCTCCATGCCTCGACCCTGACGGTATTGACCTCCTTTTCGGAGGCGCCGGTCAAGGCGGTGATCGAGGGATTCTCCCGGCAATATCCGGCGGTCCGCGTTGAGGTCATCTATCGCCGGACGCTGCCCGCCTTGCGGCTGCTGACGGCAGATGATGCTCCCGGGGTCGACATCATCATGTCTTCATCCCCGACTTTTTTTCACACGCTGGATCAGGCGGGTTTGCTGGCCGGTTTATCGGCTGAAACAGTGCCTCCCGATTGGCTGACTCCCCATATGTTGGGGCTGGGCAACAAGGTGGCCGTGGTTGGATACTCGGGCAGCGGCATCATGTATAACCGCCGCTATCTGGACAAGTACCACCTGCCGGTACCGACCACCTGGCAACAGCTGGCTTCGCCACAGTTCATGGGGCATGTGATGATGAGCTCCCCTTCCCAGTCAGGTACGACCCATATGATGGTGGAGAGTGTCTTGCAGCAGTATGGCTGGGAGCAGGGATGGGCACTCCTGATGAGGCTCGGCAGCAACCTGTCGGCCATTACGGCCCGCAGTTTCGGGGTTAGCGACGGGGTGACTCGTGGTCTGGCCGGAGCCGGTCTGGTGATCGACAGCTATGCCCGCAACAGTCAGGCTCGTTTCGATCACGTTGGCTTCAATATCCTGCCTGATGCAGTGATCCTGCCTACCTATCTTGGCGTTGCTCGCAGCAGCGAGCATCCGGCCAATGCGGCCCGCTTCATCAAGTATCTGTTATCAGCCAAGGGGCAGGCCATTATCGCCACCCCGGGTATGGCCAAGGTGACGCTGAATCAACCCCGCCTTGCCAGCGAGGCCAAATATGTCACCGACAAAGATCTGCTGTACCGGCGCGCCGGTCTGCTCAAGGCGTTGTTCGAGCAGACCATTACCCAGCAGTTACCGCGGTTGAAGCTCACCTGGCAGGAGATCAACGGCGCGGATACCCGGGGTAATCCTGCCCGTGAACGCCTGCTGGAACAGGCAAGAGCCAAGGCCAGCACACCCCCTTTGAGTGAGCTGGAGGCTAGTGACCCGGCCCTGCTGGCGCAGTTTGACGGACTGTATGACCGGGATCAGAGCAATCCGCAAACCGAGAAGGTGATGCACCAGTGGCGCCAGGCTATGGAAGCTCGTCTTGGCGAGGCTCGCCTGCTGGTCGATCAGGCGGTCAAGCCATGATGGGCTGGGGTCGCTTGTTGCGCTTGCCGAGAAGTCTGGGCCGTCGTCTTATTCTCGCGTTTGTTTCCATTACGGTTCTGACCTGTGTCATGGGGATGGCGGCTTACATGGTGTGGGGTCGACTGGGGCAGCAGGTAAACCGGATTGTTGAAGAGAGCCTGCCGGCCATCGGCAGCGCCTATCAGCTGGAGCGGGCCAGCTCCCGTCTGTTGCTGCTATTGGCACAGTTGCGTGATACCCGGG
Organism: Aeromonas sp. s7(2024); assembly: GCF_040907825.1. Taxonomy (NCBI): domain Bacteria; kingdom Pseudomonadati; phylum Pseudomonadota; class Gammaproteobacteria; order Aeromonadales; family Aeromonadaceae; genus Aeromonas; species Aeromonas sp. s7(2024). Next base: position 34,381 of record NZ_JBFOCM010000026.1, on the reverse strand, counting down.
ATCCGGTGAAATACAGCCAGCTTTCTGCTGCGGTCTCCAGCACCCTGCTTGATATCCGCAACGCATATCCTCGGGGCAGTGAGGATGAGCGCTCACAGCAGCAGGCGTTCGCCGAACTGAACTTGCTGGTGGACAATCATGGTACTTACCTCAAGCGCCAGATCGATCATCTTGAGTCGTTGCAACAGTTACAGAAGCGAATCAACTGGCTGCATCAGGATTTGGTGGACGATGTGGCGCCCTTGTTGCAAGAGGTGGAGTGGCATCTCACCGGTATGGTCGGCAGCCAGGATGACATGGGGGAGTTCGGCTCCGTCATCAAGGAGTTCTCTGCCTTGCAAGACCTTACGTTCAAGGAGAATGAGCTGTTGGCGCTGGTTAACGAGGTGATTGCCCAGCGCAATCAGCAGGATCTGGAGAGTGCATTTCTGTTTATCGGCTACAAGATCGACGAGATGGATGAGCTGATCTCCCGCCTGGCCGAGTATCCTTCGACCGTGAGTTATCGCCAGATCCTGCAGGATATCGTGACGCTGGTGAAGCCGAACGGGCACCTTTACCTGTTGTTGCAAGCCGATGCGCAAACCCACCAACAGCTAACAGCACTGCGGCCACAGCTTGATAGCGCTGTCTCCCGCTACCATCAGCGGGTCTCTCTGATCGTGACCGAGGCGAACCGCTCTCTGAGTGCGCTCGGTCGCAACAGTAGCCAGATGGTGGCAACGGGCAAGCTGGTGATCCTGGTGGTGCTCGGACTTTCCGTCTTGATCAGCATCTTTGTGCTGGTGGTGCTGATTGGGCGCAGGTTGATTGGCCGACTCGATACCCTGGGGAAGGATCTTGCCCGGGTTGCGGAAGGTCAGATGGATGCGGTGGTCAGAACGCAAGGCCGGGACGAGATCGGTCTGCTGGGGGAGAGCCTGCGCCACTTCTGTCAGCAGATGCAGCAAATGGAGAAGGCCAATGCCCTCAACCTCATCAATAACACCCAGGCCTGCTTAATTACCTGTCATCCCGATGGCACCATAGAGTCGGTCAACCCCAGTGCCTTGACCCTGTTTCAGCAGACAGTGATCAAACCGGAACAACCTCTGTGGCAGGTATTCCCCGATGATGCCAAGGCCATGCTGGCTGCCCAGTTCGAGCCTGGGCAGCAACTGCTCACGCTGGGCTACAGTGAGTGCACCATTGCCACCGGCGCTGACAGTCAGCCCCGTTTCCTGCACTTCAACCTGCGCCGGTTCGAGCAGGGGCGTGGACACAGGTTCATTATCACCATCACGGATGTGACCCGGCAGGAGATAACGGCCCGAGAGTTGGGGTCGCTGGTGGCTGAGCGTACCCGGGAGCTGACAGAAAAAAACCGGCTGCTTGCCGCAGAGGTGGTGCAGCGGCAACAGGCAGAACACAACTTGCTGCAGGCGCAGGATGAGCTGATCCAGGCGGCCAAGATGGCCGTGGTGGGGCAGGCGATGACCAGTCTGGCCCATGAACTCAATCAGCCGCTGTCAGCCATGATGACCTACCTCTATACCAGCCGTGCGGCGCTGGATGCCGGTCACTACCACTCTCTGGGCATCGATCTTGGCAAGGTCGAGAAACTGAGCCAGCGCATGCATCGCATCATTACCGCCTTGCGCAATTTTGCCCGTAAATCGCCCACCCCCGATACCCGCATCCGGCTCGATCCGAAAGAGTTGGCCGATCAGGCGCTGTTGCTGCTAGAAACCCGTGCGAAGCGCGATAGCTGCCAGTTGCACAACGAGCTGCCGGATGGCCTGTGGATTGAGGCTGATCCCGTGCTGGTTGAACAGGTATTGGTCAATCTGCTGGTCAACGGGATGGATGCCATCGCCGGACGGGATCTGCGCCAGATCCGTCTGCTGTGTCTCGCACAGGAGGGCGGGTCGCTGCGGGTCGGGATTGCCGACAGTGGACCCGGATTTGGGGAGGCCATCCTGCCCAAACTTTTTACCCCCTTTACCACCTCCAAAGAGGTGGGATTGGGGCTGGGACTGACCATCTGTCGCTCCCTGCTGGCGCGCTGCGGGGCGGATATCTTGCTGGGCTCCACGTTGGAGAGGGGGGCCATGGTTATAGTGGAATTTGCCGGGGGGCGTGAGCCACCGAAGGAGATGAAAAGCGATGCTGTTACCCCATAATCGTCAGGCCAATGTGTTGCTGGTGGACGACGATGAGGACGTGTTGGAGTCCTATTGCCACCTGTTGCGCCTATCCGGCTACCAGCCTAGGGCAACCACCTCTCCCCATGAGGCGTTGGCATTGTTGTCACAGCAATGGCCGGGGGTGGTCGTGTCCGATATCTATATGCCCGCCATGAACGGCATGGAGCTGCTGGACCAGGTGCTGGAGATCGATGGCGATCTGCCGGTCATCATGATCACTGGGCACGGCGATATCCCTTTGGCGGTGCGGGCAGTCAAGCTGGGGGCCTTCGATTTTCTGGAAAAACCGCTTAATCCCCAGTCGTTGCTCGATCTGCTGGAGCGGGCCTGCGCGCAACGCAGTGCGATCATGACCCAGCGCAGTGAGATCCGGGCGACGGTTGAGGATGAGTTGATCGGTACCAGTCCGCAACTGGTCGCTATCCGCCAGCAGATCAACCAGTTGGCACAGACCGACAAGGATCTGATGCTGGAGGGGGCGCCGGGGTCCGGCCGCTACACACTGGCGCAGTTGTTACACCGGATCAGCGCACGCAAGGCGCATCCATTCCACCTTCATGATTGTACGTCAGCGTGCTCCCTGAGCGAGATCCAGGCCAGCTTGATCAAGGCGGAACAGGGGACGCTGGTGCTGCAATCACCGGCAAGGCTGACGGCAGAGTGCCAGCGCTGGCTGGGCAACCATCTGCTGGAGCAGGAGCGGCGGGGAGAGAAGTTACTGCGTACCATCGCCCTGTTTGAGGAGTCTCCCGAGGCGCTGGTTGAGCAACAACTACTGATGCCCCAGCTCTACTACTTTCTTTCCCAGGTGAGACTCAAACTGCCGAGGCTGGTTGAGCGAAGCTGCGACATCATTCCCCTTTTTCGCCATTTTTTGCGAGAAGGGTGCAAGCGGATAGGCAAGACGGTGCCAGCAGTGGATCGCGCCTATCTGGAGACTCTCAAGCGCCATCAGTGGCCCGGCAATATTCGCGAGTTGAGAAACGTGGCCGAACTCTATGCGGTCGGGATCATCAAGCTGGCGGGCTCTGAGCGGGCCATCCCCGGCGCGAATGCCAAGGAGCCGCTGGACGATTTGGTCGACGAGTTTGAACGGCGGGTGATTGAGGACACCCTGTTCCTCTTTTCTGGCCGGGTGACCGAGGCGGCCAGCTACCTTGGCATTCCCCGCAAGAAGCTCTATCTGCGGATGAAGAAGCACGGGCTCGACAAGGATCAGTTCAAGCCTGGTAGCTGATGGCGGTTGCGGGTGACGCATTCATTGATCCTGACCGATAATGATGCAGTCCTGATTGAGCGGGAGTGGATCATGAGATGTCCAAGTTGCATGAGTGAGGCGGTGGACAAGGTTGAGGATGAACGGGTCGGCAGGGCCTGTGCCATGGGATGTGGTGCTGCGGGTGGCTACGCTTGTGCCGCGACCTTTGCCAAGCTGGGAGCCGGTTGGGGGGCCTCTTTGGGCAGTCTTGGCACGCCAGTCGGCGCTATCGCCGGCGCTGTGGGTGGCGCATTGCTGGGCGGGGCGACCGGAGGCTGGCTGGGTCTGTTGCTTGGCCGTTCCATCGATCGGCAGATTTCACGGGAATATTGCTGCACGGCCTGTGATTACCGTTTCAAGCGGTGAGCACGCCAACTTCGGCACAGTGACAGTCATGGATACCACACCGGGTATCCATGTTGATCTGCTTCTGGCCTGAACTCAGGCTGCGCTGACGCTCTCCAGCTCGAACAGCTTCTCCAGATAGACGGCGACGCCATCTTCGTCAGAGGTGAGGGTCTGCTCATACTCCGGCAGTGCCATTTTCAGGCGGTCATGGGCGTTGCCCATAACGATGCCGCGTCCCACCATGGTCAACATCTCGAAGTCGTTCATGCCATCGCCGAAGGCGATCGCCTCCGACATGTCGAACCCGTTCTGCTCCAGCACGGCACGCACAGCATTGCCCTTGTGCACCCCGGCGTGCATCACTTCGAGACAGTCCGGCAGGGAGAAGGTGACGTTGAGCTGATCGCCGTAGCGTTGGTTGAGGTGTGCCTCGATCTTCAGCAGCTTCTCGTGGTCGCCGATGTAGAACACCTTGTTGATCTGCTCTTTCGGTTCCTGTTTCAGGTCATCGACCAGACGGTAGGTGAACCCTGACTCGTCGTGGAACTGCAGCAGCCAGGGCAGCTCCTCTTCCACCACCCAATCATCACCCTGATAGACATTGAGGTGGATAGAGGGGTCGCGCTCCAGCGCAATCAGTTCGGCGGCGATCTCGGTCGGCAGCGGCTGGTTGAAAATCAGCTGATCCTGTTTGTCATGGACCACGGCGCCATTGGAGGTAATGAGGTAGATGTCCATCCCCAGCGCATCGCGGAAGCTGCGAACGTCAACGTGATGACGGCCGGTGGCGACCACGAATTTCACACCTTGTTCTACCAGGCGGTGCAGGGTATCCCGGGTACGGGGAGAGATCTGGTGCTGCTTGTTGAGCAGAGTGCCATCGAGATCGGATACAACTACCTTGAACATCATTACCTCGGCATCAATTGAAAACAGGGGCAGTTTACCTTAGCCCGTACTGTCACCCCATTTATTTAGGGTTACAAAAAATAGCCAGCTCAGAAGCGGGCGAAAAAGTCGACCACCGCGGTCAGGGCGGGCTGGCGCTTGTCATCGGATTCGATAAACAGCTCGTGCCAGGCACCCTCGATGCGCAGTGGTTTGCCCCCTTCACACTTGGCAATGGTGCAGAAGCGATCCTGAGCGGCATTGTCCACCACACTGTCGTCGCCAGCCTGCAGCACCAGCAGCGGCGTCTTGATGGCGCCCGCATCGGCGATGGCGGCATCGGCACCGGTGATCCCCTGATAAATCCAGTGGGCGGTCGCGCCACCCAGCTTGATCTGCGGGTGCTGCTCGTAGATTTGGCGGAACGCCTGATAACGGGACTGGCTGTGAGTCAGCCCGTTATCGGCAAAGCCGTGATCCTGATAGGTGCTCTGACCCGGCCCATAGGGTGGTTCGCCAAACCAGCCGCCGACCGTGCCTATGGTGCTAGCCAATCCCTTGGCCAGCCACTTGGGCAGACCGCCGAGATTGATGCCCAGCATGGGGGAGGAGAGCACGGCCGCCTTGATATCATCGGGCCAGCGCTCCAGATAGCGGGCCGAGATGGCACCGCCCATGGAGTGGGCCAGCAGGAACAGCTTGGCAGGTTGATCCACCATGATTATCTGGTCGTGAAACTGCTTGAGATCGACCACATAATCGTCGAACTGGTCGACATATCCCTTCTGCGGGTCATCCAGCATCCGATCGGACATCCCCTGACCGCGATGGTCGATGAGATAGAGGCTGTAGCCCTGACGCCAGAGATCCCACGCCAGCTCCTGATACTTGAGGTAGCTCTCGACCCGGCCATTGACGATGAGGATGGCGCGATCAACCTTCTCCTGCCGCAGCGCAGCATAGCGTATTGTCACCCCATCCTTGCCCTTGAACTCCCCTTCAACCGCATGCTGGCGCCAGAAGTCGGGCAGGGTTTGCTGGTAGAGGCTGGGTACATCGGCTTCGCTGGTGAGCTGATAGGTATTGGTCACGGCAAGGGCTCCGGCAGAAAACAGGGTCAGGGCCAACAGGGAAAGAGAGAGGGGTTTCATCAGGCACACTCCTGTTGCCAATGGTGATAAAGGGCGGTGATATCCCCCGAGCAGAGCAGCTCCATGCTGGCTTGCAAGCGGGGCAGGGGCCAGTCCCACCACTGCATCTCTTGCAGCATGAGGATCTGCTCATCACTGAAGCGACGGCGGATCGGTTGGGCCGGGTTGCCGCCGACTATGGCGTAAGGGGCCACATCTTTGGTTACCACGGCGCGGGTGGCGATGACGGCGCCGTCACCTATGGTGATGCCGGGCATGATCATCGCTTCCGAGCCGATCCAGACATCGTTGCCAATCCGGGTGTCCCCCTTGCGCTGAAAGCCGCTGCGGGCCCCTTCGCCAAAGGTGTCGGGGTTGAACGGGAAGGTGGAGACCCAATCCAGCCGGTGGCCCTGATTGCCCGCCAGCATGAAGGTGGCGCCCGAGCCGATGGAGCAGAATTTTCCGATGATCAGCCGATCCACCTCGCCCCAGAGGCCGCTCTCCCAGGTGTCGCGGGTCGAGCCATCACCGAGCAGGTAGCGGACGCAGTGATCCTCGAACGGCTTGCCGTGGTAATAGCCGGAGTAATAGCTGTAGTCGCCGGCCGCTATGTTCGGGTTGGTCAGGTGATCCCGAATGATTTGCGACTCCAGCCAGCTGCCAAAAGGGTTCTCCATCACTCCTCCTGCGGATCGTCCTGTTCGCTCTGCTGCGCCCACCCTTTGCGGGTCAGCTGCATCCGTTGCCACCACTCTTCGTCCGCCAGAATTTCACCGGCCGGGCCGAGCTGGGGGTAGGGCATCTCTTTCTCTTTGCAGAGCTGGGCATAGATAGGATAACCCCCCTCGAACAGGATGCTGTTCTGTTCTTCCAACGTGAGCGGGCAGCCGCGTTGATAGCAACCGGCCAGCTCGCGCTGGCGCTGCGCCTCGTAGAGGATGGCGGCGGCAGCCACCGAGACGTTGAGAGACTGCACCATGCCCACCATGGGGATGACGATATGGTGATCGGCCAGGGCCAGCGCCTCTTCACCGATGCCGTGCTTTTCCTGACCCACCAGAATGGCAGTCGGTTTGGTGTAGTCGATGGCGCGAAAATCGACCGAGCTGTCAGAGAGATGGGTCGCCAGGATCTGCATGCCGGAGGCTTTCAGCTCGGCAACGGCTGTGCCGATATCCGGGTGCAGTTTTACATCCACCCAGTTCTGGCTGCCGCGGGCGGTGCCCTTGCGCTTGTGGATCCAAGTTTTGGGCCAGACGGCGTGTACCCGGTGGATGCCGATGGCATCGGCGGTACGCACGATGGCGGCCAGATTGTGAGGTTTGTGTACCTCTTCCATACAGACGGTCAAATCGAGCTGACGCTGGGCCAGCATGTCGGTGATGCGCTTGAAGCGTTCGGGGGTCATGGCTTGTCTCAATAAAAGCAGCAGGCGGCTTGCGCCGCCTGTGTTCAGTTCTTCTGTCGGCTCACCTTGAGCACGTTGGGCATCACGCGGATCTTGCGCATGATGTTGGCCAGGTGGATGCGGCTCTTGGTGGTGATGAGCAGGCTGACCTGATAGACCCGGCCATCCTTCTCTTCGGTGCTGATGGCGTGAATATTGGCGCCGGTGGCGGCAATCACGTTGGCCAGCTCGGCCAGCGCACCCTGATGGTTGACGATCTCGATGCTGATGCCGGTGCGGAACTCCTGTTCCTGCTCCTTGTCCACTTCCCACTGCACCGGCAGGTACTTGTCCGGCTCCTTGCTGTAGCCCTTGATGTTGCGACAGGCTTCCTGATGGATCACCAGACCCTTGCCCGGGCTGATGTGGGCGATGATGGCATCTCCCGGGATCGGACGGCAGCAGTTGGCGAAGGTGACCAGCATGCCATCGGCACCCTTGATCGGCATCTTCTTGCTGCTGGTTTTGGGCTGCTCTTCCGGCGGCAGTTCATCCCCCAGCATGCGGCGCGCCACCATGACGCTCATGGCGTTGCCAAGGCCCACATCGGCCAGCAGCCCCTGCAGGTTCTCATGCTTGGTATCGGCGAGCACCTGCTTGATGCGCGGCTCGGGGATGTCTTCGATATTCTTGGCGCCCAGCGCATGGTTGAGCAGGCGGCGACCCAGCACCACCGACTCTTCGGTACGCAGGTTCTTGAGGAACTGGCGGATCTTGGAGCGTGCCTTGGTGGTCACCACGAAGTTGAGCCAGGCCGCGTTGGGGCGAGCCCCCGGCGCAGTGATGATCTCCACCGTCTGACCCGAGTGCAGCGGGCTGCTGAGCGGGTAGGGGTGGCGGTCGACCCGTGAACCAACGCAGGCGTGGCCAATGTCGGTGTGCACCGTGTAGGCAAAATCCACCGGCGTGGCGCCAGCGGGCAGCTCCATGATGCGTCCTTCCGGCGTGAATACGTAGATCTCGTCGGGGAAGAGGTCGGTTTTGACCCCTTCGATAAATTCAAACGAGCTGCCGGCGCTCTGTTGCAATTCCAGCAGGCTTTGCATCCAGCGCTGGGCGCGGATCTGGGCCGTGGTGCCCGAGCTGTCGCCATCCTGCTTGTAGGCCCAGTGGGCGGCAACCCCTTTGTCGGCCATCTGATCCATGAACTCGGTGCGGATCTGCACCTCCACCGGTACCCCGTGCGGCCCCACCAGCGAGGTGTGCAGCGACTGGTAACCGTTGGTCTTGGGGATGGCGATGTAATCCTTGAAGCGGCCGGGGCGAGGCTTGTAGAGGCTATGCATCTGCCCCAGCACCCGGTAACAGGTATCTATGTCCTTCACTTTTACTCGAAAGGCGTAGATATCCATTACCTCATGAAATTGCAGCTCTTTTTTCTCCATCTTGTTGTAGATGGAGAAGAGGTTTTTCTCGCGGCCACTGACCTGATGCTCGATTCCTGCCTCTTTTAGACGACCGCTGATTTCGCTCTGGATGGAGTCGATGATCTCGCGGCGATTGCCACGGGCGCGGCGCACCGATTCGCGCAACACGCGGGATCGCATCGGATAGAGCGCCTCGAAACCCAGCTCTTCCAGCTCGTTCTTCATGGTGTGAATACCGAGGCGGTTGGCGATGGGGGCGAAGATTTCGAGGGTTTCCCGGGCGATGCGGCGGCGTTTGTCAGGGCGCAGGGAACCCAGAGTGCGCATGTTGTGGGTGCGGTCGGCCAGCTTGATCAGAATGACCCGGATATCCTGGGTCATTGCCATCACCATCTTGCGGAAGTTCTCGGCCTGCGCCTCTTTGCGATCGCGAAACTTCAGCTTGTCGAGCTTGGAGACCCCGGCCACCAGCTCGGCAACGGCATTGCCAAACTGTTCAGCCAGATCGGCCTTGGTGACAGAGGTATCTTCGATGACGTCGTGCAGTACGGCGGCCATCAGGGTTTCATGATCGAGGCGCATGTCACCCAGGATCCGGGCAACGGCAACAGGGTGGGTGATGTAGGGTTCGCCACTGGAACGCATCTGGCCCTGGTGGGCATCACGGGCCACCACATAGGCTTGCTTGAGCTTCTCAACCTGCTCTGGCGGCAGGTAGGAACTGGCTATTTCTTTAAGGTTTTCAAATAAATACAAGACAGTCCCCGCAGCGGTGAAACGGCAATTCGTGGAATTGAGGGTATAGCCCTGAGTTTGCGAGGTTTTCGAGCGGTTGTAAATGGGGATGAACAGTCGGCACCCGGGCGGGTGCCAACCGGAGGAATAACTTAACCGCGGCCTTCAGCGATGGCAGCAACGGCAGCCAGCTCGGCGGCTTCCTGCTCTTGCTGTTCGTAGCGGTCCTGGGTGTCCATCACTTGATTGTTCACCAGACCCAGCTCGATCTCACGCAGGGCGATCACAGTCGGCTTGTCGTTCTCTTCGTCGACCAGGGGATCTTTGCCTTGTACCGCGATTTGACGAGCGCGGCGCGCGGCGACCAGCACCAGGTCAAAACGGTTACCTACCTGTTTTACAGCATCTTCTACAGTAACGCGTGCCATGCAGGACTCCAGTGTTTGGGCTTTCTGTATTTAGAAAAGCAGTGTTTAAAAATGACGCAAAAGTTTACTTGTTTTTGGCTTACTCTGCCAGTAGCTGTTGCAGCAAGTTTTTTTGAGCCTGTTGCTGGTGACGCATCTCCAGCCGTTGGCACTCAATAATGGACCTGAGCTGGAACAGCGCCTGCTCGAAGTCTTCGTTGATAATGACATAGTCATACTCGTCGTAGTGCACCATTTCGGCAATGGCTTTCGCCATCCGGCCGGCAATCACTTCGGCGCTGTCCTGACCGCGCCCAATCAGGCGGCGCTCCAGCTCTTCGCGGCTGGGGGGCAGGATGAAAATGGATTTGGTCGGCATCTGCTCGCGGATCTGGCGGGCACCTTGCCAGTCGATGTCGAGGAATACGTCGATCCCCTTGGCCAGACAGGCTTCGATGGCGGCGCGTGAGGTGCCGTAGTAGTTGCCGAACACTTCGGCCCACTCCAGAAAATCACCGCGTTCGATCAGTGCCTTGAACTCTTCCACCTGAACGAAGTGGTAGTGTACGCCGTGCTCTTCGCCAGGACGGGTGGCGCGAGTGGTGTGGGAAACCGACAGCTGCATCTTGCCCGCAGCGTTATGTTGGGTCAGCAAGGCATTGAGCAGACTGGATTTACCCGCGCCGCTCGGAGAAGAGATTATATAGAGAGTGCCTTGTTGCGCCATATTATTACCTTTAATCGAAACCGCTGTTTTGGTTGTAGCAGAGACCGCCGTCTTGTGCCCGAAAGGGAGACAGCCAAACGCAAAACGCGGAAAATTCTTGAGTCAGGAGGATGTAAAGGCGGCGAATTTTACCAGAATGCGGCGAATAAAAAAACGGCCGGAATCATATTCCAGCCGATCAAAGTATTCGTAGCTTGCTGCGGGAGCGTAACCCACATCAGCCTGCATTGTGCCTTTGGGGGCGGGCAGGGGCCATCAGGTTATCCCTGCCTGATGGCTCGGAATTCCCGAGGTGCCCTGTCACTACGGCAGCTGACGATCTGCACAGAGGCGGTCGAAGGCGGCGATCACCTGCTCGCTGGTGATTTTTCGCATGGCCTCCGGATCCTTGAGGCGGGTGCGCCAGCTCAATTCGGCCAGCGGTTTGCCGGTCTCCTGCTCGACCAGCTCCTGATAGACGCTGACCACGTAGTCGCGGCACAGATAGGGGCCGGTGCGGGCCGGATTGTGGTGGGCATAGAGACCGATCACCGGCGTGCCCACTATGGTGGCCATATGGGTGGGGCCGGTATCGGGGGCCAGCACCAGACTCGCCTCACCAATCAGTGCCAATAACTGCTTGAGGTTGGTCTGCCCCACCAGATCGACCGGCTTGCTCTGGCTGAGTTGCCGGATCTCGGCGGCCAGATCCCGCTCCAGCTTGGCCGGCCCGCCACAGAGATAAACCTGAAAGCCCTTGCTGGCGGCGTGATCCGCCAGCGCGGCATAGCCTGCGGCAGTCCAGTTCTTGAACGCCTTGCTGGCGGCGGCGCAGATAAGCAAGGTCGGTTTGCCGCCAATCTTATCCCTTGCCCACGCCTGATGTTGGGCGCTGATGGGCAGTTGCCAGTCCGGGGTCAGATCCTGGATGCCGAGCTCTTTGGCGAAAGCGAGGAAACCGTCCAGCACATGGGGGGAGGCAGGCGAAGGCACCTTGTGGTTGGTGAACAGCCACTGGCCGTCGTTGGCCCGCTCCCGATCAAACCCGAGTTTGACCTTGGCGCTGATGCCGAGGGTGGCGATGCTGGCCCGCATCGCCGCCTGCAGGTGGAGCAGGGCATCGAATTTGCGCCCCTTGAGGGTCTGCCAGAGATCGCGATAGCCGCGCCACCCCTTGCTCTTGTCGAAGGGGATCACCTCGACCCCGGGCAGATCGGCAAACAGGGTTGCCTCGATTTTGCCGGTGATCCAGGTGATGCGGGTCTGTGGCCACTCCCGCTGGATGACGCGCACCAGCGCCAGTGCGTGGCAGCAATCCCCGATGGCGGAGAGCCGCAGGATGCAGATGGAGGAAGGGGGCGTTTGAAATAGCGGCATGTTGTGGCGCACGGCTGGCAAAAAGGGTGGATGGCATTATGCAAACTCCCCTCTGGATTGTAAAATTGCGCACAATCGTCAGCCGGGATAGGCCAGGCCCTGCGCCATGACCTGTTTCTGCACGTCGTTGATTAAAGGCCACTATTGCGGGCATGCCAGAGCGGCAGCCTCATCGCCAATTGAAAAATTGCGATCCATGACCCACCGAGCGGGATCTCCACGATGCGAGTACAGACCGAACACAACCAGATCTGCTGGTATGCCGAAGGGGCCTTTCGCGACCCCTCTCCCCAGTTATTCGATCCTGCCTGGTGGCAGAACAACCGTCAGGTGGTGGGAACCTCCATCGGGCGGGGGGTGACCTGGTTCGTCAAGGATGAGTCCCGCCATCTGGTGCTGCGCCACTACTATCGCGGCGGCATGGTGGGCAAGGTTGTGCGGGATCGCTTCTGGTTCGAAGGGGTCGAGTCGAGCCGTGCCATGGCCGAATACACCCTGCTGGCCAAGCTGTGCGAGCTGGGGCTGCCGGTGCCGCGTCCGTTTGGTGCCCGCATGGTCAAACAGGGCCCATTCTATCGTGCCGATATCCTGATTGAGCGAATTCGCGGTGCCAAGGATATGGTGGCGCTGCTCAAGCAGGGGCCGGTGGCGACCGAGGTGTGGCACAAGATAGGCCAGACGGTGCGTCAGCTGCACGATGCCGGGGTCTATCACGCCGATCTCAACAGCCACAACCTGCTGCTCGATAAAGAGGGCAAGGTGTGGGTGATCGATTTTGACAAGGGTGCGATCCGCTCCCCCGGCGAATGGCAGAAGGCCAATCTGGAACGCTTGCTCCGTTCATTCAATAAAGAGTCTCAACTGCATACCAGTTTCCACTTCGTACCGGAGAACTGGCAGACCTTGATGAACGGGTATCAGGGAAAAGCGATCTGACCCTGTTGCTCGGCGTGAACGCCAATGTTACTTATTGAGCAGGTATTCAGATCCTGTTTCGAGGCGCCCCATGGAAATGCTCAAGACACCTTTGGTCGATGTGACTGCCCGGCTTGATCCGGGTCTGCTGTCTGATGCCATGGCGCTGCTGGAGGCGGGGATCTGGAGCTGGTCAGCCCAACACGGACTGCAGCGTGATCCCTCCTGCCTGCGCCTGTTGGGATTGGGAGAGTGCTGGCCGGATGATCTCGGCTGGCTGGATCGGGTTCATCCCGACGATGTTGCCCGGCTGGAAGATGCCCTGCTCGCCTGCCAGAGCGGCCGCAGCAGCGGTCTGCGCCTCGAATACCGCATTCTGCATCATCACGGTCACTACATCCGGCTGGAAGAGCGGATGCGTCGCGATGAGCGGGGGTATCTGCTGGGGGTTGTCCGTCACCTCGATCCCGCTGCCGTGCTGGTGGAGGAGCGACATGGCACCGATCCGCTGACCGGACTGGAGAGCCGTGGCCGTTTCGAGCAACTGCTTGAAGAGCGGCTGGCGACCGAGAGCGGCACTTTCAGTCTGCTGCAGTTTTCGGTCGATCACATGGCCAAAATCCAGCAATTGTTTGGCGAAGCGGCTTGCGACGCCATGCTGGCCAAGCTGGCGCGTATCGTGCGCCACGAGCTGCGGCGGGAAGATCCCTTCGCCCGCTGGGATGAGGACGGTTTTATCCTGATGCTCTCCCAGACCGAGCGGATGAGTGCGCTGGAGATCGCCGAGCGGCTGCGCCTCGAGATTGCCGATGCCAGCCTGCTGTCACAGCGGCCGGTCACCGTCAGTATCGGACTGGTACAGAGTCAGGCTGGCGAGCAGCTCGATCATCTGCTGGCCCGGCTGGCCAGCTGTCACAGTCAGGCCAGACGGGAGCACAACACCGTCGTCGGCTGAGTGCGGTCAGGGTAGGCCGCGCTTGTCACGCTGGCAGACCCAGAGCGAGGCCAGCATCAGCAGGCCGCCGATGGTCAACCGGGTCAGGTCGGTATCCTTGCCCCAGAGCAGCAGATTGACCAGCAAGCCGGCCGGAATGAGCGCATTGTTCATGATGGCCAGCACCCCGCTGGTGACCAGCGTCGCCCCCTTGTTCCAGAGGAAGTAGCCGAGGCCGGAGGCTCCCACCCCCAGCCAGAGCAGAATGCCCCACTGCAACCCTGACGTTGGGTATTGCGGCTTGCCCAGCAGCCACCAGGCGGGCAGTGCGATCACCAGCGCTCCCAGATAGAAGCAGCCGAACACCGCCAGTTGCGGCGGTTGCTCCGCCTCCCGTGCCAGCAGTACCTTGTAGCCCACTTGACCCAGGGCGAAACAGAGGTTGGCCCCCTGCACCACCATAAATCCCAGCACATAGCTTTCGGTCAGACCGTCGAAGCGGATGACGGCAGCCCCGATTACCGCCAGCAGGGCGCCCCACAGATAGGTGGGCTTGAAGCGCCCTTCCAGCAGGTCGTGGAGCAGGGTCACGTAGATGGGGGTGAAGATGGTAAAGACCAGCACTTCCGGCACCGTCAGCAGCAGAAAGGAGTGGTAGTAGAAGAGATACATGATGCCGAGCTGGATGGCGCCCAGCGCCATCAGCTTGGCCACCAGATCGGGGCGCAGCCAGCGGCGGCGCAGGAAGGGGAGAAACACCAGACTGGCGAGGGCGATGCGGGTCAGCACCGAGAAGTAGGCATCGACCTGACCAGCGAGGTAGACCCCGATCAGGCTGAAGGAGAATGACCAGAGCAGGGTGACCCCTATCAAGTAGTTCATGTGTTTGATTTATCGTCAGTTGTCAATTTTAAGGGGGCTATGATGGCCGAGATGGAAGCGGCAATCCAGCGTTTATGGGCGCGATTGCCACAGGTCGGAGCATTTTCCTTTACCGCCAGCAATGGCGAGGGGTCGACGACCGACTGGAATGGTCGGGGCGAGGGGCGTGTGCAGGTGACCGATCATCAGGGGGGCTGGCTGTTTAACGAGCAGGGCCGTTACATCACGCCTCATGGCAGGGAGCTAGCCATGCACAACCGTTTCTTGTGGCAGCGCAGCGAGCGGGGGATCCGCCTTTCTCACCTGCGTTATGAAGTGCCGGTCGAGCTGTTTGAGCTGCTGCCGCAGGGGGATGGCCGCTGGCTGACCGCCGAGCCCCATCTGTGCGGGGCGGATCACTACAGCGCCGAGTTGACCGAGATCGACGGTGGTTTTCTGCTGAGCTGGCAGATCACCGGGCCGCGCAAGAACGAGCGACTCAGCTATCGCTATCTGATCTGACGCCGGCTGGCAGGCATAAAAAAACCGGCGCAGAGCGCCGGTAGCGGGGGACAAATCGGAGGTTTTTTAAAACAGTCCCAAAAACAGGAGAGATAGACTCTCGTCACACATTCAGAGATGGACTTCAGGCATTCAGGGCATAGCTCAGCATGGCTTGCAGCTTGCTATCGAAGAACCAGGGCAGCAGTACCATCAGCAGGCCCAGGATCCCGGCCAGCCGCTGGCGATACTGCCAGCCGGCAATCAGTACCAGACCACCGCACAGTGTGGTCAGGATGCCTGACATAGGGAGACCTCGCGCTGCATGCGACGCTGCTGCGCCCACTGGTTCATGGCGACCGAGCCGAGGATCAGGGCCAGAGCCACGCCGGTGGTGGGGTGGATCTGCTCGCCGAGGAACAGGGCACCCAGCATCACGCCGAACAGCGGCACCAGATAGTTGCTGAAGGAGGCGAACGTCGGGCCGGCCTTCTGGATCAGCGCCATGTAGAGGAAGTAGACCAGACCGGTACAGAGGGTACCCAGCACGGTAATCGCGCTCAGGGCCTGGGTGCTCGGCAGGGTCAGGCTGCTGAGGTCAACCATGAAGGGGGCGACCAGCAGCAACTGGATTGCCGAGGAGATCAGGATATTACGGGCGACCACGACCGGATGGTCCTTGGCGAAGCGCTTGATCATCAGCAGGCCGATGGCGAAGCAGCTGGCACCCAGCAGGATGGCCATGGCACCGAGCAGACCGGCGTTCATGCCCTGGGAGAGTTTCGGCCAGAACAGGGTGAGTACACCGGCAAAGCCGATGATCACGGAAAGCAGACCGGTTTTGGTGATTCTTTCACCAGAAATAAACAGCGGTGCAGCCAGAATGGTCACAAACGGGATACAACCCATGACCACGGCAGCGATGGCGCTATCCACATACTGTTGGCCCCAGGCGACCATGATGAAGGGGATGGTGGCATCCAGCAGGGCGATCAGCATATAGGTGCGCCACGGGGTGTGCTCACTCTTGAGTCGCATGAACAGGCAGAGCAGACCCAGGGTCAGGCTGCCGCACAGGGCACGACCGGCAGCCACCAGAATGGGGGGCAACTCGGCAACGGCCTGGTGCATGAAAATGAACTGGGAACCCCACAGCAGGCCAATGGCCAGCAATAATAGATAGCTACGCATTTGAATCTCCGATGTATTAAGCCAGCGCATTCTAGGCAATCTGTTACTATGGTAAAAATGAATTGTTGGCATTTAACTATGGCTAATATCGATGGATAGCTCGCTCGCCCGTCTCGACCTCAACCTGCTCGCCGTATTCGACATGCTGATGCAGGAGCGCAACGTCACCCGTGCCGCCGAACGGCTGCATCTCTCCCAATCCACCGTCAGTCACGCCTTGGGGCGGCTGCGGGTGGCGCTGGATGACCCGCTGTTCGTGATGAGTCGGCGCGAGATGATGCCGACCGAGCGGGCCAAGGCGCTGGCCGGGCCGGTTCGCCAGGCGCTGGCGATGCTGGAGCAGGGATTGCGGCAGGCCAAAGGGTTTGATCCCGCCAGCGCGCGGCGGATTTTCCGTATCGCCACCCCGGGCTCGGTGGAGCATGGGTTGGTGCCGGTGCTGGTGGAGAGGCTCCATCGGCAGGCCCCTCACTGTCGGCTTGAGGTGTGCGAGCTGGCCGACAGCGACTACGAGCGGGAGTTGGAAAAGGGTGAGCTGGATCTGGTGATCGGTTTCGCCGGGGCGAATCACCTCTCACCCCGTTTGTGGCGGGAGGAGTGGTTCAACAACCCGCTGGTCTGCCTGTCGCCACTCGGTAGCGAGTTGCCCGATGTGCTGACCCCGGTCGAGCTGGTGAGCCGCCCCCACATACATACTTCCAGCTGGGGTCACAGTCAGGCGATGGTAGAGCTCTGGCTGGCCCGTTTCGGGGTGGAGCGGGAGCTGGGCGTGCGGTTGCCGAGCTTTATGGCGGTGCCGCCACTGATGGCGACCGGCCGCTATCTGGTGGTGGTGCCCGAGATGATCGGGCGCCACTTCTGCCGCTACTACCCGCTGCGGATGCACCAGCTCGACCCTGCCATCCCGATCGTCTACCTGATGGCGGGGCACCCGCTGACCGCCCATGACGAGGCGATCGGCTGGTTCAAGAGCCTGTTGCACCAGTTGGTGTTCGACCTCTACGGCGACGATGCACTCGGGACTCCCGCTCAGCGGATGCTGGCGAAGTAGTCGAGCCCCATGGCGCTTTTCACCTCCGCCAATACCTCATCGGTGATGATGCGAGCCTGCTCGGTGCCTTGATAGAGCAGCTCCAGCAGCATCTTCTTGTCGGCAATGGCCGCGGCCCGGCGCTCCCGCATCGGGGCGAGCAGGGTTTGCAGGCAGTCATTGAGCACCTGTTTGCAGCGCATGTCCCCCAGTCCGCCTCGTCGGTAGTGGGCCTTCATCTCGGCGACCAGCGCCTTGTCGGGGTGGAAAGCATCGAGATAGGCGAACACCGTATTTCCCTCCACCTGACCCGGATCGCTCACCTTGAGGTGGTTGGGGTCGGTATACATGGCGAACACCGCCTGTTTGATCTCTTCCGCCGACATGCCGAGCTCTATGGTGTTGCCGAGGGATTTGGACATCTTGGCCTTGCCGTCGATGCCGGGCAGGCGGCCGGTGTCGCTCAGGATCGGCTGGCATTCGGTCAGCACCTCTTTGCCTACCAGAGAGTTGAAGCGGCGGACGATTTCGTTGGTCTGCTCCAGCATTGGCAGCTGATCTTCCCCGACCGGCACGTGGCTGGCGCGAAAGGCGGTGATGTCGGCGGCCTGACTGACCGGATAGACCAGAAAACCGGCTGGCAGCGTGCGTTCGAACCCTTTTTGCTGGATCTCTGCCTTGACGGTGGGGTTGCGCTCCAGCCGGGCGACGCTGACCAGATTGAGGTAGTAACAGGTGAGCTCGGCGAGGGCAGGCAGGGCGCTCTGCAAGCAGAAGGTGGTCTTGGCCGGGTCGAGACCGACCGCCAGATAGTCGGCCATCACCTCCAGCACGTTGTCGGTCACCTTGGTCGGATTGTGGCCGTTGTCGGTCAACGCCTGCAGATCGGCGATCATCACGAATTGACGGTAGTGGTGCTGGGCTTCGACGCGCTGGCGCAGGGAGCCGACATAGTGGCCGATGTGCAGTTTGCCGGTGGGACGATCGCCAGTCAGGATTACGGGGTTGTGCATGTCACTCTCTCCAGTTGGGTGAGCCGGGAGGCGACAAAGGGATAAAAACAGTTGACCGCCTCTCGGCGGTCACGGTGTTTTCTTTGGGAAATTTACAATAGAAACGCGGTGCCGCCTGTTTAGGAGCAGCACCACCAGTAGTTGTGATTGAATGCGGTCATATTCATAGCAAATCAAACTACGCCGGTTTCATTACTTCTGCAAGGGGACGACCAGCAGATCGCAGGGCACCGTATTCATCAGCTGACGGGCGCTGGAGGTGAGCAGACTCCAGAAACTCTGGCGATGGCCGCACACCAGCAGGTCGATCTCATACTCCTTGACCGCCTGATTGACCCGCTCGCTCAGATCGCCGCAGATCACCAGCTTCTTCTCGATGGGGTAGTCCACCGAGGCCAGAAATGCCTCCAGCTTCTCTTTCGCTTCGGCGATCACCTGATCCTGCACGTTGTCGATATCGATATCGATCATCTCGGTGTAGAGATCCTTGAGGTCCACATCGACATGGATAACCGACAGCTTGGCGCCGTTGGAGCGGGCTCTGTCCACCGCCTTGTCGATCACCTTGCGGTTATCTTCAGAGAGGTCGATCGCGGCCAGAATATGCTTGTAATAGGTTGTTCCACTCATGGGGGTTCTCCTTACCGATCCTTCAGCCCACTATACCAATCTCTGCTGAAACTAAAATGGTGCCTCAGGCACAGTTTTGGGATTTAAATGAGTTTAATGACGTGTGACACAGTGTCAGCCACTCAGTTATTAACCACTATTTGCCTATAAATTAAACAAGAGTTTGACGCCGGTCACATCCCCCGGCTTGCCGATCAGGGGGGAGAGGCATAGGATGGGCCCGTGCTTCGCAATGAACACAAAACAACAAAAAGCATCTGAATACCGCTTTGGGGAGCCACGAGCTCCCTTTTGTTTTTCTGCCTCATTTCTTGCCGCTTTTCTGACTGATAGCGATCCGGCATCAAGTTAATCTCCTTCGATTTGGTTATGCTGTAGCCAGTTTCTTTGGAGGCCTTCCCATGATCATTCATCCCCAGATTCAAGGTTGTGTTGCCCGCAACTGTCACCCTATCGGCTGTCGCGCCGCCGTGCAGCAGCAGATCGAACGGATCAAGGCTGCTGGCCCGTTCAACGGCCCCAAGCGGGTGCTGGTGCTGGGTGCCTCCTCCGGGTTTGGACTGGCGTCGCGCATTGCACTCGCCTTCGGTGCCGGTGCCGACACCATCGGCATCTCCTTCGAGCGCGGCCCTTCCGACAAAGGATTGGGCAGCGCCGGTTGGTACAACAACATCTGGTTTCGCAAGGAGGCGGTGCAGGAGGGGCGTATCGCCATCAACCTGATCGGTGATGCCTTCTCCGACGGGATGCGCCAGCAGGCCATCGACACCATCCGCCAGCAGCTGGGGCAGGTGGATCTGGTGATCTACTCGCTGGCGAGCGGTATTCGAGTGCTGCCCGACGGCACGCTGGTGCGCTCGGTGCTCAAGACCACCGGTCAACCATTCAGCGGTTGGGGGCTGGATCTGGAGCGCGATACCCTGGTGCAGCAGTCGCTGGCGCCCGCCACGCCGGAGGAGATCCGCGATACCGTCACCGTAATGGGGGGGGAGGATTGGCAGCTCTGGATGCAGGCGTTGCAGCAGGCCGGTTGTCTCGCGCCCGGTGCGCAAACTGTGGCTTACTCCTACATCGGCCCCGAATCCACCTATCCCCTCTATCGGGATGGCACCATCGGTTATGCCAAGGAGCATCTGCACGCCACCGCCGAGACCATCAACCTGCAGCTGGCCGAGATTGGCGGCCACGCCTGGGTATCGGTCTGCAAGGCGCTGGTAACCAAGGCGAGCGCCTATATTCCGGTGCTGCCGGTTTATCTCGGCTTGCTGATGGGGGTGATGAAGGAGCGCGGTGTGCACGAAGGCTGCATCGAGCAGATGCAGCGACTGTTTGCCGCCAAGATGTACGGGCCCAATGGGGTGGTGGCCGATGGCAACCGGCTGATCCGGATGGATGACCACGAGCTCGACCCGGCCATTCAGGCTGCTGTTTCGGCGCTCTGGCCCAAGGTGACGCCGGACAATTTCCACGGGCTGGGGGACTTTGCCGGGCTGCGGCAGGATTTCATGCAGCTCAACGGCTTCGAGCTGCCGGGCGTCGATTATGCTGCGCCGGTGGATGTCGCCTCCCTTGGCGAGCTGACCCCCTGAGCTGAAAGAAACGGGATCTCCCTCTCGTTGGCGGGTTGATTCGCGGCGGGAGTGTGGCGACAATCGATACCAAATCACTGAGGAGAAACAAGATGCTGGCCCAAGCCATGATTGAGAAGTTGAACGAGCAGATTAACCTGGAGTTCTACTCCTCCAATCTCTATCTGCAGATGAGCGCCTGGTGCGAAGACAAGGGCTTTGAAGGGGCGGCGACCTTCCTGCGCCAGCACGCGGTCGAGGAGCGCCAGCACATGGAGCGTCTGTTCACCTACGTGAGCGAGACCGGTGCCATGCCAAAACTGGGTGCCATCGATGCCCCTCCCCACGAGTTCAAGTCGCTGGGCGACGTGTTCCGTACCACTCTGGAGCACGAGTATCACATCACCAAGTGCATCAATGGTCTGGCCCACGTAGCCTTCACCACTCAGGACTACTCCACCTTCAACTTCCTGCAGTGGTATGTGGCCGAGCAGCATGAAGAGGAGAAGCTGTTCAAGAGCATCGTCGACCGTCTGGGTCTGGTGGGTGAAGATGGCAAAGGCCTCTACTTCATCGACAAGGAGCTGGCCGAACTGGCCAAGGGCGCCCCGGCCAGCATCATGGACAGCAACGCCTGATAGTCGTGGACACTTAGTGTTCAGCCAGTACAATAACGGCCCTTTTAAGGGCCGTTGCTTATTCTGGTGGGCAGCCACTATGGTTCTGTTCCGCCAGAGGCAATCACGGTTCAGGCCAGGTGCCGTTTCTATTTTTGATAAGTGAGTGATGATGAAGCAGGTCGATGTGGTGGTGATCGGGGCCGGTGCGGCCGGATTGATGTGTGCGGCGCAGGCGGGCTACCGTGGCCGCTCCGTGCTGGTGCTCGACAACGCCAAGAAGCCGGGCCGCAAAATCCTCATCAGTGGCGGTGGCCGCTGCAACTTCACCAACCATCAGGCGGGCGCTCACGCCTACCTGTCGGAGAATCCCCACTTCAGCAAGTCGGCGCTGGCCCGCTACACCCAGCAGGATTTCATCGATCTGGTGGATCGCCACGGGGTCAACTATCACGAGCGCACTTTGGGGCAGCTGTTCTGTCTCGAGAGCGCCAAGGATATCGTCGATGTGCTGCTCACCGAATGTGACTGGGCCGGGGTGACCCTGCAGTTCCAAACCGAAATTCTCACCGTCAGCAAACAGGACGAAGGGTTTGTGTTGACGACCAGCAAGGGTGAGATCGGCTGTCACTCGCTGGTGGTGGCGACCGGCGGTCTCTCCATGCCCAAGCTGGGGGCGACCCCTTATGGCTTCAAGCTGGCGGAGCAGTTCGGCCTCAAGGTGCTGCCGACCCGCGCAGGTCTGGTGCCATTCACCCTCCATCAGGCAGAGAAAGAGGCGTTCGCCGATCTGGCGGGCATCAGCCTGCCGGTGGCGGTGACCGCCGAGGATGGCACCCGCTTCAAGGAGGCGATGCTGTTTACCCATCGCGGCCTCTCCGGCCCCGTTATCCTGCAGATCTCCTCCTACTGGCACGCTGGCGAGAAGATCCACATCAACCTGCTGCCGGAGCTGGATATTCCGGCCGCCCTGCGTGAGTGGGCGCAGGCACACCCGGCGCAGGAGCTGAAAACCGTGCTGGGGCGCGAGCTGCCCAAGCGCTTCGTCGACAAGTTGGTGGAGCTGGGTCAGCTGGTCAGCAAGCCGATGCGTCAGTACAACGAGCGGGAACTGGAAGCGGTGGCCAACTTGCTGGGTGACTGGCAGATCCTGCCCAACGGCACCGAGGGGTATCGCACCGCCGAAGTGACCCTGGGCGGCGTCGATACCAACGAGCTCTCCTCCAAGACCATGGAAGCGCGCAAGGTGCCGGGCCTCTACTTCATCGGCGAAGTGGTGGATGTGACCGGCTGGCTGGGTGGCTACAACTTCCAGTGGGCCTGGTCCTCCGGCTGGGTGGCCGGTCAGTACTGTTGATGTCACAGGGGCTGGTTTATCCGGCCCCGATTTATTGGTCAGGGTTAGGGTGATCGGTCGGGTTGCCGCAAGGGGGCGCAGATGCTTGAGAATCAGATGATGTTGTTGGCGGTGTTCGAACGGGCGGCGCTGATGCTGATGACCCTCTTCTTCCTGACCCGCACCCGGCCGTTCCAGCGGCTGTTCCAGAAGCGGGATCACACCCCGGCGGAGCTGGTGCTGGTAGCCTCCATCTTCGGCCTGTTTGCGGTGTTCAGTACCTATACCGGCATTCCGGTGGAGGGGGCGCTGATCAACGTGCGGATCATCGCAATTATCTCTGGCGGCATTCTGTTTGGCCCCTGGGTCGGCATTCCGGCCGGGGTCATCTCCGGTCTGCACCGCTATCTCATCGACATGGATGGTCACACTTCCATCCCTTGCCTTATCGCCAGCATCATCGCCGGGCTGCTCGCCACCTGGTTGCACCTGCGCTGTCGAAAGTCGCGGCTCTGGCTCTACGGCATTCTGGCGGGGATGCTCTGCGAAGGGCTCACTATGTTGCTGATCTGGCTGCTGACTGAGCCCCACGAAGTGGGGGTGGAGATCGTCAACCACATCGCCTATCCGATGATTGCCGGGGCGCTCTGCATCGGCCTCATCATCAAGCTGGTGCAGGATCTGGATGACGAGAAGGAGCTGATTGCCGCCAAGCAGGCCAAGCTGGCGCTCGATATCGCCAACAAGACGCTGCCCTTCTTCCAGAACATCGATCGCCACTCCCTCAGTCAGGTATGCGATGTGATCCGGCGGGACATCAGCGCCGATGCGGTGGCCATCACAGATACCCATGACGTGCTGGCTTATGTCGGGGTGGGCAAGGACTATTACGAGCTGGATGAGCACCACGCCATCAGCGGCATGACCCAGCAGGCAGTGTTGCTCGACCAGATCATCATCAACAACGATTTGCGCCAGTATCACCTCTCCGATTTCCACTCGGTCATCATTATTCCGCTGCGGGAAAACGGCTCGGTGAGCGGCACCCTCAAGATCTACTATCGCCGCACCCACAGCATCACCAGTTCGCTGCGGGAGATGGCGGTGGGCCTCTCCCAGCTCATCTCCACCCAGATGGAGGTGTCGCGCATCGAGCAGCTCAAGGAGATGACCCGCAAGGCGGAGTTCACCGCGCTGCAGAGCAAGATCAACCCGCATTTCCTGTTCAATGCCCTCAACGCCATCTCATCCTTGATCCGCATCCGCCCCCAGCAGGCGCGCCAGCTCATCGCCAATCTGGCAGATTACCTGCGCTACAACCTCAACAAGGGGGATGAACTCATCGACATTCAGGAGGAGCTGCAGCAGGTGCGCGACTACGTGGCCATCGAGCAGGCCCGCTTTGGCGATAAGCTGGAGGTGGTGTTCGAGGTGGACGATGTACACATTCAGGTACCGAGCCTGCTGTTGCAGCCGCTGGTGGAAAACGCCATCCTGCACGGCATCCAGCCCCGTAGCGCGCCAGGTCGGGTCACCATCGAGGTGAAACAGCTGGCGGGCGGCATCCGGGTATCGGTGCGGGATACCGGCTACGGCATCAGTCAGGAGGTGATCGACGGGGTGGCAGCGGGGCGGGTGGAGAGCCGCAGCATCGGTCTGATGAACGTGCATCAGCGGGTCAAACTGCTCTATGGCGACGGCCTGCACCTCAAGCGGCTGGAGCCGGGTACCGAAGTGAGTTTCTATCTGCCGGATCAGGAGTCGATGCCATGCTGAGAGCCATCATGGTTGAGGATAAGTGGGTGCCGCGAGAGGTGTTGTCATGCTGAAAGCGATCATAGTGGAAGACGAGTATCTGGCTCGCGAGGAGCTGGCCTATCTGGTGAACCAGCACAGCTCCATCGAGATAGTGGCGA
Organism: Aeromonas sp. s7(2024); assembly: GCF_040907825.1. Classification (NCBI taxonomy): domain Bacteria; kingdom Pseudomonadati; phylum Pseudomonadota; class Gammaproteobacteria; order Aeromonadales; family Aeromonadaceae; genus Aeromonas; species Aeromonas sp. s7(2024). Next base: position 10,017 of record NZ_JBFOCM010000026.1, on the reverse strand, counting down.
GCTTCGAGGATGGGCTGGAGGCGTTCAAATACCTGCAGGATCACGAGGTGGATGTGGTGTTTCTGGATATCCAGATCCCCTCCATCGATGGTCTGCTGCTGGCCAAGAACCTGCACAAGTCGAGCCATCCGCCCCACATCGTCTTCGTCACCGCCTACAAGGAGTTTGCGGTGGAGGCGTTCGAGCTGGAGGCGTTCGACTACATCCTCAAACCCTACAACGAGCCGCGCCTCATCAGCCTGCTGCAAAAGCTGGAGCAGGCAGGCAAGTCGCAGGCGGGGCAGGGGAGCGAGCCGGGGGCTGCGCAGAATCGCACCGTCAATCTGGTGAAGGGGGAGCGCATCATCGTCACCCCCTGCGAGCAGATCTACTACGCGGAAGCCGACGAGAAGCTTACCTATGTCTACACCCGCGATGACCGCTACGTGATGACCATGACCATCAGCGAGTTTGTCAGCCGGCTGCCTGCCGAGGGGTTCTTCCGTTGCCACCGCTCCTACTGCGTCAACATTAACAAGATCCGCGAAATAGTCCCCTGGTTTAACAGCACCTATCTCATCCGGCTCCATGATCTGCCGTTCGAGGTGCCGGTCAGTCGCAGCAACATCAAGGCGTTCCGTCAGCTGATGCGGCTCTGATTGTCATTCATTCCCGCCGATCTGCATTTCATGCCTTAATCGATCGGCGCGAACTGCGTCTTGCCTATAGTGGCCTCAATTTCCTTAAGGCCATCGACCGAGACGCATCATGACCAAAGAGATGAACCGCACCCGGTACCTGACACTGATCGGTACCATCATCACCCAGTTCGCACTGGGTTCTGTCTACACCTGGAGCCTGTTCAACGCCCAGCTCTCCGACAAGCTGGACGAGCCGGTGAGTCAGGTCGCTTTCGCCTTCGGCCTGCTCAGCCTCTCGCTGGCAGTCGCCTCCTCCATGGCGGGCAAGCTGCAGGAGCGATTCGGGGTGCGCAACGTGACCTTGGGCGCCGGTGTGCTGCTCGGCATCGGCTTCTTCCTCACCGCCCATGCCAGCAATCTGGCGATGCTCTACCTCTGCGCGGGCATTCTGGTCGGTTTTGCCGACGGCACCGGCTACCTGATGACTCTCTCCAACTGTGTGAAGTGGTTCCCGGAGCGCAAGGGGCTCATCTCCGCCTGTTCTATCGGTGCCTATGGCCTCGGTAGCCTCGGTTTCAAATACATCAACCTGCTGCTGCTCTCCAGCTCCGGCCTTGAGACCACCTTCCAGCTGTGGGGGCTGATCGCCATGTCCATGGTGCTGGTGGGCGGCATGCTGATGAAGGATGCGCCCAAACAGGCCGCTTCCGTGCAGCAGAGCGAGAGCCGTGACTTCACTCTGGCTGAGGCGATGCGCAAGCCGCAGTACTGGATGCTGGCGCTGATGTTCCTCACCGCCTGCATGAGTGGCCTCTATGTCATCGGCGTGGCCAAGGATATCGGCGAGAAGATGGTGGGTCTGCCTGCTGTAGTCGCCGCCAATGCCGTCGCCATCATCGCCATGGCCAACCTGGGTGGCCGTCTGGTGCTGGGTATCCTCTCCGACAAGATGTCCCGCATCCGGGTTATCACCATCGCTCAGCTGATTACCCTGGCGGGCATGGCGCTGCTGCTGTTCGTGCCGCTCAATGCCAACCTGTTCTTCGTGGCGGTCGCCTGTGTGGCGTTCAGCTTCGGCGGCACCATCACCGTCTACCCCTCGCTGGTGAGCGACTTCTTCGGTCTCAACAACCTGACCAAGAACTACGGCGTCATCTATCTGGGCTTTGGTCTGGGCAGCATCATCGGCTCCATCGTGGCCTCCCTGTTTGGCGGCTTTATGGCGACCTTCCACCTGATCCTGGTATTGCTGGTAGTGGCGCTGGTGCTCTCCCTCACTATCCGCCTGCCGGCACCGGTCGCGGTGGAGCGGGCCTGATAAGCCTCCTTGCCACAGCAAGCAAAAACAGAGACCCGGGCCACGCCCGGGTCTTTGCATTTCCGATGCTCGATCAGCGTGGCGCTAGCCCCAGCAGCTGGCGGGCCTTGCGGCAGCTTTCCTCCACCGTTGACCAGTCGTCACCGGTTACCGTGATATGGCCCATCTTGCGGCCGGGGCGGGGTTCGCCCTTGCCATAGAGGTGCAGATGCAGGCCGGGCAGCGCCAGCAGGGCAGCCCAGTCGGGTGTGCCGTTCTGCCAGAGATCTCCCAGCAGGTTGATTAACAGGGCGGGGCGCACGGCGATCTGCTCCGGCAGCGGCATATCGCACAGGGCCCGCACCTGCAACTCGAACTGGCTGCATGCGGCGTTGTCGAGGCTGGGGTGACCCGAGTTGTGGGGGCGGGGCGCCAGCTCGTTGACCAGCAGGCGGCCTTCCACCAGAAAGAACTCCACCGTCAGCACCCCGACGTAATCGAGGGCTGCGATCAGCCGCTCAGCGATTCCTTTGGCTTCGCTCTCCAGCACCGGCACATTGGCCGGGGAGCGAGTCTGATCGAGGATGCCGCCGCTGTGCCAGTTCTGCACCAGCGGCAGGGCGCTGATGGCGCCACTCGGGCTGCGGGCCAGGGTCAGGGCAAACTCCCCCTCCAGCGGCAGACGTTTCTCCAGCACGCAGGGCACACCACTCGCTGCCAGTGCCGTCGCCAGCTCATCCAGATTGCTCACCTGCCACTGCCCCTTGCCGTCGTACCCTTCGCGGGCCGTCTTGAGGATGGCGGGGAAGAGTTCGCTGGCCTGTGCGGGGATGGGCTCTTCCGGCAGTAGCGCCAGATAGGGGGCGATCGGGATGTCAGCACCGCGCAGAAAGGCTTTCTCCTCGCGGCGATCCTGACAGATGCGCACCGCGCTGGCGCCTGGGCGCACCGGCTTGTGTTTTTCGAGCAGCGCGAGGGTGGCGGCTGGCACATTTTCGAACTCGCAGCTGATGGCCTCGCAGCGGCTGGCCAGCTCGAGCAGGGCGGTCTGGTCGTCATAGGGGGCGACAATATGGTGATCGGCTGCGGCACCGGCGATGCTGGCCGGATCGGGATCCAGTACCACCACCTTGTAGCCGAGGCGGTGGGCGGCCATCACGAAGTAGCGGCCAAGTTGGCCGCCCCCCAGCATGCCGAGGGTGGCGGGTGGCACTATCATGTCGGCTCCTCCAGTTGCAGCGCCAGCACCCGGTCGCGCTCGTGGGTACGGAAGTCGTCGAGCTGCTGCCGGTAGCGGGGGGCGTCGTCATCTCGGTCGACCGAGAGCAGAGAGACCGCGAACAGGGCGGCGTTGGCGGCCCCCGCCTCGCCGATGGCGAAGGTGGCGACCGGCACCCCCTTGGGCATCTGCACGATGGAGAGCAGGGAGTCCATCCCCTTGAGATGGCGAGAGGGGATGGGTACCCCCAGCACCGGCAATGTGGTCTTGGCGGCTACCATACCCGGCAGGTGAGCGGCGCCACCGGCTCCGGCGATGATGGCGCGCAGTCCGCGCTCGCGGGCAGTGGCGGCATACTCGAACAGCAGATCCGGGGTGCGATGGGCCGAGACCACCTGCGCCTCGTAGGGCACGCCGTGCTCCTTGAGGATACGGGCGGCAGCCTGCAGCACTGGCCAGTCGGAGTCGGAGCCCATTACTAGGCCGATCAGGGGAGCGGTGTTCATTTTTTCTGGTTCCTTGCTGTTAAACGTTTGCTTTTGGTGGGCAAAAAGAGCCGGCAAGCCGGCTCAGAATTTCTCGGGTCGCACGATTTCGACCGGTTGCAGAAAGGCGATCATGGCGTAATCTGGGTAGTAACGACTCTGCAGGTGGGCCAGCAGCCGCTCCGCCTGCTCCCGGCTGCAGATCGCCTCCAGCCGGATGTTGCCGCTCTCGCTCCAGCTGGCGTTGCGCTCGCCATGATCCCCCCGGCCACGGGCATCCGTGATGGTGTAGCCGCGCAACCCCTCGCGGGTGAGGGTGCGCAGCAGGGTGGGCTCCAGATTGGCTTCCGTGATGACGGTCAGCAGGGTGCGGGTCTCGGTCTGCATGTGGCTACTCCGTGAAGTGGCGGGCCCAGCTGTGGTAGAGCGGGATCCCCAGCATGATGTTGAACGGGAAGGTGACCCCCAGCACGGCGCTGAGGGACAGCCCCGGGTTGGCCTGAGGCACGGCGATGCGCATGGTAGCCGGCACGGCAATATAGGAGGCGCTGGCCGCCAGGGTAGCCAGCAAGGTCAGGCCGCCGAGAGAGAGGCCCATCAGCTGGCCAGCCGCCAGCCCCAGTCCCGCCGAGGCGAGCGGCATCAACAGGGCGAAGCCGAGCAGGAACAGGCCGTGGCGGCGCAGATCCTGACACTGACGGGCGACGATCAGGCCCATCTCCAGCAGGAACAGCGCCAGCGCACCCTTGAACAGGTCGACAAACAGCGGTTTGAGTGGGGCAATTCCGTCCGGCCCGGCCAGATAGCCGATGGCCATACTGCCGAGAAGCAGGGTTACCCCTTTGCCGAGGAAGGTCTCGTGGGCCAGCATGCGCCAGCGGGTCTCGCGGCTGATGCCGCGGGCCAGCACTATGCCCACCAGAATGGCGGGGATCTCCATCACCGCGAGGAAGATGGAGAGCTGTGATTCAAAGCTGATGCCCCGCTCGGTGAGCCAGTTCACCCCGACCGCAAAGGTGGCGACGCTGACCGAACCATAGTGGGCGGCGGTGGCGGCGGCATCGACCCGGTTCATCTTGAGGCGCAGCACGGCAAAGCCGAGCAGGGTCTGCACCACGCCGAGCAGGATCACTAGCGCCAGTTGTGGCAGCAGAGGTTGCAGGGATTGCTGGGCCAGACCGACGCCGCCCTTGAGGCCGATGGCCAGCAGCAGAAAGAGAGAGAGGGTGTCGTAGAGGGCGGGCGGCAGCTTGAGCTCGGATCGCACCAGACCGGCCAGCAGACCAAACAGAAAGAAGAGTACAACAACGTCCAGCATGATGGTTCGCAGGGCAGTTCAGATAATGGTTGCATGCTAGAGCCCGCAATGTTTCGATAAAATCAGATTTTCGCTGATGGTTGTTCGGTAAAAACTGATAGGGAACGGCATGCTCAACTACAAACAGCTCTACTACTTCTGGCATGTGGCGCGCAGCGGCAGTGTGACGCAGGCCGCCGAACAGCTGCATCTCACGCCGCAGACCATCAGCGGTCAGGTCGCCGAGCTGGAGCAGTCCCTCGGGGTGGCGCTGTTCAACCGGGTGGGGCGGCGTCTGGTGCTGACCGCCGCCGGACGGCAGGCGCAGGAGCAGGCGGGGGCGATTTTCTCGCTCGGTGCCGAGCTGGAGCACACCCTGCGCCACGCCAGTCAGGAGCTGACCATGCAGGTGGGGATCGCCGATTCGGTACCCCGCACCCTGGCGTTCGAGCTGCTGGCTCCCGCCATGGCGCTGGCGACGCCGCTGCGGCTGGTGTGCCACGAGGAGCGGGCCGAGCAGCTGTTCAGCGAGCTGGCCCGTCACAAGCTGGATATGGTGCTGATCGATCGCCCGCTTCCCCCCGACAGTGGCGTGCGCGGCTACAACCACGAGCTGGGGCGCAGCCCGCTGGCGCTGTTTGCCAGCCCGGAGCTGGCGGCTCGGGCGCGGGACGGCTTTCCCGCCTCGCTGGAGGGGTTGCCGCTGCTGATCCCCGGAGAGAAGTCTGCCACCCACGATCGGCTGCTGGCGTGGTATCGTCAGCAGGGCATTCATCCCCATCTGGTGGGGCAGTTTGATGACTCCACCCTGATGAAGTCGTTCGGCAAGGCGGGGATGGGGATCTTCCCGGCACCGCTGGCAATGGCTGACGAAATTGGCCGCCTCTACGGGGTGGAGCGAATTGCGACCCTCACCGATGTCACCCTCTCTTACTATCTGGTCTCGGCAGGACGCCATCTCTCTCATCCCGGGGTACAGGCGGTGATGGAGGGCGCCCAGCAGCGGTTGGCGGCGCTGGCTGGCAATAAATAGAAATCTGGATGGCTATACATCCAGCTTGGCTCTGCCTATAATCCTCCCGCTTTGGCGCATCATGCTTAATAGGGAATCCGGTGAAAATCCGGAGCTGGCGCGCAGCGGTAAGGGGGAACGAAGCGACATCAGGGCACTGCCGTCAGGCGGGAAGCCGTCGCCGTAGGCCATCAGCCCCCGAGCCCGAAGACCTGCCAGAGTTCGTATTTCGGGCCGAGAGAAACCGGCCACGAAGTAGATACTTACGCGAACTTAAGGATCTCTCATGTCGAAGAAATTTCTGGCGGCTGCCCTGTTGCCGACGGCGGCGTTTGCCCAGCAGCTGACCATTCCCGTCAATCCTACCATGGTGGTGACCGCTACCCGCGTCGCCCAACCTGCCTCCAGCGTTCTGGCCCCGGTCAATGTGGTGACCCGGGACGAGATCGATCGCCTGCAAGCCCAGACCGTGACCGATGTGGTCAAGACCCTGCCCGGTGTGGAAGTGGTCAGCAATGGTGGCCGAGGCCAGCTCAGCTCGCTGCGGGTGCGTGGTGGCACCTCTTCCCAGACGCTGGTGCTGGTGGATGGGGTACGCAGTGCCTCCCTGACCGCCGGGATGACCGAACTGAACAATCTGCCACTCAATCAGGTCGAGCGGATCGAGTATATCCGCGGCCCGCGCGCCACCATTTATGGTTCTGATGCCATCGGCGGGGTGATCAACATCATTACCCGTCCCGACAAGGGGACAAATCAGCACAAGTTCAATATCGGTGCTGGTTCCCATCAACAGCGTCAGGCCGCTTTCAGTAGTGCCAGCCAGGTCGGTGAGGCGGGTCAGCTCAAGGTGGCTGGCGGTTTTGATGATGAAGAGGGTTACAACGTACACCCCTTGCCCGGCATCAACGATGGTGATCGTCACGGGCATCAGGGCTACAACGCCATGCTGGACTACCAGCAGGCGCTCGGCAGCAATTGGGATCTGTTCGGTACAACCCGCTGGTTCCGCAATGTCGCCCAGTACGACCGCTCTTCTGCTGCTTCCGCCTGGGGGCCTGCCACCCATCAGCGCAACGAGACCTGGACTGAAAACCAGAGCTATCAGCTGGGGTCGCGCTATCACGATGACCGCTATCTGAGCGAGCTGCGTGGCGCTTTCTCCAAACAGGATGCTTACGACTATCAGGACAACAGTGGCCGCGATCAGGCTGATAACCGGACCTATACCCGCCAGTACAGCCTGAACTGGGTCAACAGCTTGAAATTGAACGAGAGCTGGACCTTGGGAGGCGGGGCCGATTGGCAGAGTGATCGACTGGATGATCGCTCCCTCTCTTCTGGTGTGACTTACCCAGCCGATGCCAAAGAGCGCGACAACACCGGCCTCTATGCCCTTGCTCAGTTCGACAACCATACCTGGCAGGCCGAGCTGAGCGGCCGTAGCGATGACAACGAGCAGTTTGGCCGCCACAACACCTGGCAGACCGGCGCAGGCTGGCGCTTTGTGGAGGATTACCGCCTGAGTGCCCGCTACGGCACCGGTTTCCGCGCCCCCTCCTTTAACGACCTCTACTATCCGGGGTCAGGCAATCCTACCCTGAAGCCGGAAGAGTCGAAGAGCAGCGAGCTGATGCTGGACGGTCAAACCGCTGGCGTGGAGTGGCGAGCCACCGGTTATCGCAACGACTTCGAACAGATGATCCAGTGGGCACCCAACAGTCAGGGTATGTGGACACCACAGAACGTTGGCAAGGCGCGAATTGAAGGGATCGAGCTGGAAGGGGAGTTTGATACCGGCTGGGTGAGTCATAGAGTCTCTGCCGAATACAAGGATCCCAAAGACAAGGTAACCGACAAGCAGTTGCAGCTGATCTCCCGCAAAGGGGCCAAGTGGGTGACGCAGGCGCAGTGGCAGCAGTTTGATGGTTCATTGAGCTGGATCTATCAGGGTGAGCGCTATGGCGATGTGGCTAACACCACCAAACTCGGTGGCTACAGCGTGTGGAATCTGGCTGTCGGCTACAAGGTCACCCCGGCGCTCAAAGTATCTGGCAAGATCAACAACCTGCTGGACAAGGACTATCAGACGGCGGTGGGTTACCCTGCCGATGAGCGCGCTTACTACGTGACAATGGAATACTCACTCTAAGCCGGACCCGGCCAAGCGGAAAAATCAGGGGCCCTGCCATTGGCAGGGCCTTTTCTATTGGCGGCAGGCGGGAGTATGATCGCCGCCTTGCACCAAAGGGGAGCTCAAGTGGCCAATATTCTCGTGTTTGATTCCGGTATGGGTGGCCTGACCATCTACCGCGAGATCCGCCGCGTTCTGCCGGCACACAACTATTTCTACTGCTTCGACAACGCCAACTTCCCCTATGGTGAATTGAGCGAGCCCGCCCTGATTGCTGCCTGCACCCGCTTGGTGACCACCATGGTAGCCCGTCATCATATCGATCTGGTGGTGATTGCCTGCAACACGGCCAGCACCATAGCGCTGCCGGCCCTGCGCGAGGCGCTGGATATTCCCGTGGTGGGGGTGGTGCCAGCCATCAAGCCCGCCGCCGCGCAGACTCGCAACGGTTGTATTGGTCTGCTGGCCACACCGGGAACCGTCAGCCGCGACTATACCCACGAACTGATCGCCCAGTTTGCCCCCGGCAAGCGGGTGCTGCTCAAGGGCACCACCGAGCTGGTCATAGAAGCCGAACACAAGCTGGCGGGCCTGCCGGTCAATATGGCGCTGCTGCGCGAGGTATTGGTCGACTGGCTGGAAGGGGAAGAGCAGCCGGATACGCTGGTGCTTGGTTGCACTCACTTCCCGCTACTCAATGAAGAGATTGGGCAACTGATGCCGCAATGCCAGCTTATTGACTCGGGCAGTGCCGTTGCCAAACGGGTGGCCTGGTTGCTGAGCAATGGCGGGCACGCCGCCGTGCAGCCTGTACATATAGAAGAGGTGATTGCCAGGGCTTACTGTACCCGGCTGGATGGGGAGGCCCAAAAACTGACAGCCCCCTTGCAAGCATGGGGGCTGTCATCACTGGAAGAGGTGAGGTACTGACGAGCGGTTAGACGTCAGCTTCGCTACCTTCCCTTTCCTCTTTATCACGTTTGTCATTCGCTTCACGTACCTTGAGGGTGCGCTGCTGGTACTCTTTATCATTCAAAGCGGCAATCGCCTTGGCGGCATCGGCGGCGGGCATCTCCACGAAACCGAAACCTCTGCGCTTGCCGGTTGCCTTGTCCTTCATCAACCGCACGGAAATGACCTGGCCCTGCTCGGCAAACAATTCGCGCACTGCAATCTCATTGGCGCGATAGGGCAGGTTGCCTACATATAAGGTGCAAGTCTCCTGATTGGCGATCGACTCGGCGACATTAGCCGGGGTTCGCTTCAGGAACAGCGGTACCACGAAACCGCCGATGGCCAGACCTGCTGCAAAAATCACTTCCGCTTTCAAAGAGAACTGCAGGGCCTGGGCAACCAGGTAGCCAACCACTGCCAATACCAGAGCAAGGATTGCGGCCTGCATATATACGGGAAACTTGGATAAATTCATCTTAAAAGACCTTTTGTAAAAGAAAGCAAAAAAGGTGCAACACTATATTCACCTCCATGGTAACCAGCTTTCCTGATTGGCGCTACCATGGACCACTCGGGAGAGGTTATCGGCTCCAGTATGGCATTCCCAAGGTCACTGAAGGCGACATAAATGACGCTAAAATGGGAGTGAAATAACCGGATTGTGGATAACATTGTATATATACACTGAATAAGCTGTTTCTAATTGAATAATTTGAAATTTTCGTGATTTTCTTCAAAAAAAGTCTTGTCATCGCAGCGCCGCTCCCTATAATGCGCCCCTACCAGCACGGCGGAACACGCCGAACTGATGAGCCAGCTTCCTAGCGAAGTGGGCGCCGAAAGAAAAGCGAAAACAATCGCTTGACTTTCGAAGTGAGAAGCGTAATATGCGCCTCCTCAACGCGACAAGCGTGACGCTCTTTAACAATTTGAATCAAGCAATCTGTGTGGGCACTCACAGCATCGAACATCAAAAACAATTTTTGATTTTCAATGTCT